>JBEKYD010000169.1:0-16478 GCA_049511335.1 Bryobacteraceae bacterium
ATGTTTCAGAACCGGATGGCACTAACTACAGGTCGTGCGGAACCCGCGACTGGCTCAAGGTCGGCGTTCCGTCCTGTGCCATTGCACACGCCAGACCTCCCGTGGAAATCGAGGCTAGGCCACGATGCCGACACTGTTATCGACGAGGGGCTGCGCGGTGCGGCGGACCCGGCCGTTGTGGATGCCGCTCTTGCCACCGGCCGGATACTGTTCACGCTCGACAAGGGTATTGCCAATCTCCAGCGCTACCCGATTCGCCAACATGCGGGAGTAGTCTTGTTTCGACCTGACACCTCGGGACGAGGCGCCGTCATCGCGTTCGTGCGCGAGAGGCTAAGCACAGTGCTCGAAATGGACCTCGCCAACCGGCTGACCGTCGTCGGACCGTCTCGCATCCGGTTTCGTTAGGCTCCGCGCCTGCCCGCTTTGTCCGTCGCCCGCCTTCACTCCTCAATCCCCCACCGTTCAGGCTTCCGCTTGCGGCGCTACTTCTTCCAACGAGTAGGCCGGCAGCGCAACTTCGTCGAAGCCGCGGCGGACGGCGCCCGACCATTCGACGGCGCTTTCCGCGTCGATGGTGACTGGCCAGGCATCTTGGGAGGCCGAGGGACGCAGACGGAAGCTGACGCGGTTTTCGGTTCGGCCGGCCTGAATGATCACCAGCCGCCGTTGGTCGCCCGCCTTGGCGCGCACCAGCACTTCGCGCGCCGCCGCCGCGCCAGCCGGACGCCGCAGCGCAAGGTGCAACACCGCCGATTCGCGGCAAGGGCGGACGGCGCGAACCAGAAACAGCGGCTGCCGCAATTTGGCCGGCACGGGCAAATAACCTGCCGCCAGCGTATCCTCCCCGGGAGCCGAATCCTGGCAGCCGATTCCGTCCGCGCATTCGGTGGGAATGGCGGCGGGGTCGGCGCCCGTCTCGATCTCGAAGTCGTCCTCGGTGGCGTCCGCGCTGTGAAACGAAAGCGAGAGCTTCAGCCAGACGTTGGACTGAACCTGCAGCGCGAACCGGTCCGCGGCGCCGATGTGCGCCGGCAGCCGCAGGCTGCGGGCATGCCAGCGCAGGTCCTTCAGCACCACCACGCCGCGCGCCCCGCACCAGGTGACCGCGGCCGTCCCTACGGTGCCCGGCCGGCACTCGAACGACATGCCGAAGGAAAACCTGCCGCTCAAAGCGCGCCTGGCGCGAAATACGATGGTGGCCACCGGTTGATCGGCGGGTTTCTCGATCTGAAAGCGTCCCTCAGGCACAACACCCTCCGACGGAAAGGAGCGGAGCGCTCCTCTAAAGTCTGGCTGTCAGCTTTCCCAGGTGCGGCGCCGACGCCACTTCCCTTCCATCCACCAGGATACGCAAACCGCGGCCCTGGCCGAACCGGCGCCCGGTGCGGTCCCACACGATGGTTACCAGGTGGCCGTGGTATGGCGCCTGATCCAGACAGAACCAATCCCAACTCGGCGGCGCCAGGGGATTCACCTCGATGGTATCGTCGGCGCGCGGGCGCAATCCGGCCAAGCCGGTAATCACCAGGTCGGCGAAGGCCGAATGATTGTAATGGTCGCCCCTGCCGTAATATGTCTCCTTGCGGATCTTCATGGCGCGCGCCTGCCACACTCCCGTGAACGGGTTCAGGTCCTCGTCCACCCACGGGATGGTTCGCCCGTCATCGAGCTTCAGGTGCTGGCCGGCGGTATAGGCTTGGAAGGTTTTCCAATAATCGTCGCGCGTCAGCCCGGTCTGCATCCCACCGAGCAGCACATTGGCGGCGGCGCTCAAGGTAAGCGACGTGGCGAACGGCCAGCTCGGGCCGTTCCACTGGCAGTCGTCGCCGGTGTCCGCAATCCGAAATCCGGGGGCGCGCTGCTCGGCGGTGGTCATCCCGTAAGGCGCGTAGAAGCCTTTCGGATCCGCCAACTGCTTCCAGGCCTCTTCGTAGCCTTTGCCGGGTTCCGGCAGGTCGAAATACCAAGGCGTAAAGCCGATCGCTTCCCGCACGCCGGCGAATCCGCCCGATTCGAGCACGGTTTCGAAGAACCGGTCCCGCGGGTTCCAGAGCCTCTCTTCCGTCAACCGGCGCAACCGGCCGGCTTCGGCTTCGTACTCGCGCGCCACGTCATTCCGGCTGGCGAGCCTCGCGATAGCGGCAATCGCGCGCGCGTTGCCGAACATATAGCTATTGATGGAGGGCCGAATGTTCTTGACCCTCCGGCCGCCGCTGATGGATTCTTCCATGCCGTCGGAGACGTCGCGCTGCCAGAACAGCCCGTCCGGCAAGCGGCGCTCTTCGACCCAGGCGCGATAGTCGGCGATGAGCGAATCGAGCAGCGCCACCAGGCGGCCGCGGTCGCCATCTACTTCCCAGCGGTCGTATACCGCCGCGGCCAGCCAGCCTGAGAACTGGTGAAAGTGAGGCTGCAGCGTGCCATCCGGCCCGCCGTGCAGCCAGAAGCGAATGTAGTCGTCCAAGTATTTCGGACTGCGCAGCCAGCGTCCTTCGGCGATGTGCAGCCCAAGGGCGCAACTGATGGCGTTGTGTTCGGTCGCGTGCTTCACCGGCCGCAGAAACTCGGTGATCAGGTACCCGTCCGGCGTAGTTTCAATGTGTTTGCGATAGGCCCACCAGCGGTAGTAATACGTCTGCTCCAGGCTCGCATCGGGACAAGTGAAAAACGGCGCGTTCTCTTTGAGCCAGTCCCAAGCCTGCGCGTCGGCGATTCCACCATCGATTTCTTCGGCGTCGTCGCGGTTGAGCGCGTCAATCCAGTGACGATAATCTTCCATTTGAAGAACCGCCGGCGCGGCCCCCACCCACGCGCACGACAAACCGGCCAGCAGCGCCAAACGAATCGGGAATCCCGACGGCAATCGTCGCACTTCTGCATTATGTCGCAAGTCACAACTTTCGCGGAGATGGGCCGGCGCTATATGCCCTACTCGCCTCCAGCAGTTCCGGCGCCCCCAGGACGAGGTTGCCAACCACTTGCCCGCTTTCGAGGAGCGTGTTTGCTCGCGCCGCCTCGAGCAGCGGAAACTCACCGATTGTACCGCTCTCGAACGGACCGCGCCGGCAATTCCCGAAAGCGGCTGCGCTACCATCGGAGAATGCGGAAACTCTTGCTGTTTGTCTCCATCGCCGCTTTCGCCCAAGGCCCCCGGCCGCCGCAAGGCATGCAATGCCCGGAACGCACCCTGGTGTTCTTTGAGATCGCCGCCAACCCATCCAAAAGCGCGGAATTCCGCCAGGAGCATTTCGCCTACGTGCTCGAGCTCCTGAAATCCGGAAAAGTGATCTCCGCCGGCCCCATGGCGGACGGCCGCTCGGCCGCTATGCTGTTCGCCACCAAGGATTGGGCTGAGGCGGAGGAAATGATCAAAAAGGAGCCCTTCAACCGCGAGGGGATCTTGAAAGTGACCAGCCACAGCGTTTGGACCGCCTGCGAGGCATCCCGGTAGGCCAAGCCCGGCCCGGATCTTGTGCAGTTGCCCCCAACCGTCCGCCGGTCCATCGAGTCCCGCGCCGAAGCGGTAGGTTTCGCGCCGCTGGCGAGGGCCGCCGCGTTGCTGTCGGACGCGTATCGCGAACAGCGGCCGCAAGACCTGGCCCAAATCCCGGCGGAACTTCGCACCGCGGCCTACCTGGCCATCCGCATGCCGGCAACTTATGCCGCGGCCCTTCACGTTCTGAGCGAAGTGCGGCGCCGCCTGGGCGATCGCGTTCCCGCCAGCGTGCTCGATGTCGGGGCCGGCACCGGCGCGGCTTCGCTCGCCGCGCGCGCGTCGTTCCCCGATGCGGCCGTCACCATGCTGGAACGCGATGGGGATTTCGCCCGCGCGGCGGCGGAATGGCTGCCGGATGCTGCGCTCCTCTCCGGAGACATCGCGCGCATGAAAGAGCTGCCGCCTCACGATCTGGTGATCGCCGCGTACTCGGCGGGCGAAATGGATCCCAGCGCGGTGTGGCGATTGTGGGACGCGGCGCGCGTGGCGCTGGTCTTGATCGAGCCCGGCACTCCGCGCGGATTCGCCGCCATCGCCCAATGGCGCGCCGGTTTGGTCGCGCGCGAAGCGGCCATGCTGGCGCCCTGTCCCGGCTCCGGTCCCTGTCCCATCCAGAACCCGGATTGGTGCCACTTCGCGGCCCGCGTGGAGCGTTCTTCCCTGCACCGCCGCCTGAAAGCCGCCGATCTCAACTACGAAGACGAAAAGTTCAGTTACTTGGCCGTGGCTCGCCATCCGGTGGAACTCCCGGCGGCCCGCATCGTGCGAAGGCCGGAACCGAGGCCGGGTTTGATCCGGATCGCGCAGTGCACCCCAACCGGCATCGAATGGCGCAACGTGACCCGCCGCGACCGCGCGGCTTTCCGCCAGGCGCGGCACGCTGGGTGGGGTGATGAGGGGCTGGGATGACGCGGCAGAGCCGGAACCAAACAGGAGCGTAGGCGATGGACTCCGGCAACCGCTCCCTCAGGGAGCGGTTGCCGGAGTCCATCGCCTACGCTCCTGTTTGGTTCCGGCTCTGCCCGGTCAAGGAGTGGTCGACGGGAACGGGTTTCCCCAGCTCGGTGAACCACCCGAGTACCCCACACCCTTATGTATTGACCGATTTGTGCCGATACGTTTAATGAAACAGTCGAAATTTGTTCTAACCGTGTCTTTTTTCAACAAGAAAGATTGATTCGATGGCTGGAAACATTAGAAAGATGATCGACACCACTATCGAGAAGCGATCGAGAGGTAACCAGACCCTGGCGTTGACCACCAAGGCCAAATTCATCCTCAAGGGCCTTGACCCCGACCGTTTCCAATCCACCTCGCCCGACGACCCTGCCGTTCTCGAGAAGGTTAAAACAATTGCCGCCGAGATGGGAGTAAGCCTCTAGGATGACGCGGAGGAAACATCAGATGCCAATCAAAACAGCCTTTTCCCATAAAGATCTTCCCGATGTCGTAACCGATCTGAAGACCCAATATGGCGGTCTCGAGCCCCGAACCGTGATTTTCTTCGCCTCGTCCAAATACGACCCCGTCGAGCTCAGCCGGCGGATGCAAGCCGCCTTTCCGCAAGCCTCGGTGGCGGGCTGTTCGACGGCGGGCGAAATCGCCAGCGGCAAAATGATCGATGGCTCGGTGTCCGCCATTTTCCTGGATCGAGAAATCGTGGGCCAGTCCGCTTCCGCCGTCGTCGACAATCTCCGCGAACATGTCCGCGTGTCCGATGCATTCGCAAAAATGGAGCGCGATCTGAATGCTCCCGTTTCGTCCTTGGATATCGAGAAGTACGTCGGCATCGTCCTGATGGACGGTTTGAGCGGCGCCGAGGAAGCCCTGATGGAAAAAATCGGGGACCGGACCGATCTCTTCTTCGTCGGCGGATCCGCCGGAGACGACCTCAAATTCCAGAGCACGCACGTGATGATCGATGGCAAAGCCTACACCGACGCGGCGTTGCTGTTGATTTTGGAGCTGAAAAGAGGTTTCGACATTATCAAGACCCAGAGCTTCCGGACCACCGGTAAGACTTTGCTCGCCACCCAGGTGGACGAATCTCTTCGCCTCGTATCCGAGTTCGACCACCGGCCGGCCCTCGAAGCTTACGCGCAAGCTCTGGGCGTCGCGCCAGAGGAAGCTGCGGCGCAATTCATGAGGCGCCCGCTGGGTCTGATGGTCGACGGGGATCCGTTCGTGCGCAGCCCCCAACGTGTCCATGATCGTGGCATCCTGTTCTACTGCCAGATCAAGCAGGGAATGGAGCTTGAGGTCCTCCAGGCCACCGACATCGTGGCCCATACCCGCCAAGCCATCGAGGCTCGCAAAGCTACCGATAAGCCTATCTCCGGCATCATCGACTTCCAGTGCATCCTGCGCAACCTGCAGCTTCGAGCCGAGAACCGGTGTGACGATTACGGCGCCATCTTCGCCGGCATTCCGACGGCCGGCTTCAGCACCTACGGCGAAGCCTACCTCGGCCACCTCAACCAAACTTCGACCATACTTGTGTTCCGTTAGGTCGGGCAAACGTGGCCCGCCGGGTGGGGCAAGGCCGTGCCGCCGGCCGTGCCTCATACCAGCCATTCCACTTCTATATCGCGCGCCCGCCTGAGTGCTCCCGCCCTCCTCCGCGATAGAATTGAGATTACTCTACAGGGCTGAGGTTTCGTGTCTCGACTGGTATCGCGCCTCACAATTTGTTTTTTGCTTCCGGCATTCGCCCGGGCCGCCGACGATGGCCTCGAATCGCGGATCAAGGCCGTGATGACGGCCTACGCCCTGGCCGAACGGAACGCCGCCGACCCCATCGATTCCGAGCAAGTGTTCTACCAGGGCGCCATTCCAGGCTTGCTTCGCGGCCTCGATCCGCACTCGGTCTTCTTCGATCCGGGCCAGTTCGAGCAGCTCAAGAAGATGGAATCGTCCACCCAGAAGGGGTTCGGCAGCGTGGTGTCTTTGCTGCCGGGGCGGGTCACCGTGCTGCAGGCGCTTCCCGGTACGCCTTCGGCTAAGGCCGGTCTGTCGCCGGGCGACGAAATCCTGGCGATCAACGGGTACATCGTGGCGCGCCTCGATCTCGACCAATTGACCCAATTGCTGGCGGCCTCGCGCCAGCGCCAGGCCCAGCTCGACGTGCGGCGCCCCGGCAACTCGCGGATTGTGCACATGGTGCTGGTTCCCGAAGAGATGCAATCGCCCAGCGTGGAGCGCGCGTATCTTCTCGCCCCCCGTGTGGGCTACATCAAAGTGTCGAGTTTCGACGAGGGCACCGGTCGCGACGTGAAGGCCGCCATCGACAAGCTGGGGGCCGATCAACTGTCGGCGCTGGTGCTCGATCTGCGTAACAACCCGGGCGGCGTGGTCACGGCGGCGCTCGAAACCGCATCGCTGTTTCTGTCGCCCGGACAGAAGATCTTCTCGGTGCGCGGACGGAGCGCGACGGAAAAGGCCGAATTCGTTCCGCCCAACGCCAAGCCGTACGGATTGAAACTGGCGATCCTCATCGACGCCAGAACCGCCAGCGCCGCGGAAATCGTCACCGGCGCGATGCAGGATCATGACCGCGCCATCGTGCTGGGGGAAACCAGCTACGGCAAGGGGCTCGTCCAATCCGTTTTCCCGCTTAGCCAGGGCGCGGGTCTGGCGCTCACCACGGCTCTCTACTATACCCCCAGCGGCCGCTCCATCCAAAAGCCGCTGGATTCCCATTTTCAGCTCGGCGGCGCCACCGCGCACCCCAACCAGCAAACCGGCTTCACCACCGATAAAGGCCGCCAGGTGACCGGCGGCGGCGGCATTCAGCCCGATATCGCGGTCGGTCCGGAGCCCATCAACCGCTTGCGCGCGGCCATGGAAGCCAGCGGATCGTTTACCACCTTCGCCACCCAGTATCTGCAGATCGACAAGGTGACCGAACAGTTCGAAGTAACGCCCCAGATTCTCGACGAATTTCAGGTCTTCCTAAGCCAGCGCGACATCCAGCCCGGCGTGGCCGAGTGGTTGAATGAGCGCGATTACGTCAGCAACCGGCTCAAGACCGAAATCTTCAACCAGGCATTCGGTGTCGAGAAAGGCGACCAGGTGGAAGCCCAGCGCGACCCGGTGATCCAAAAAGCCATGCAGGAATTGGCGAAGTAGGACAGTTCCGCCTGCTCATGACCAGCTCCTTTTGCTGCCGCGACGAATTTTCGTGGCGCGGGCCTCCGGGATCGGGATAGGGGGAGGATCGCTCCTCCGCCCCTCCCACACCACCATACGTACGGATCCGTATACGGCGGTTCGAATGGTATTGGGATCAGGGAGGAACTTGCGCAGTGCTGTGCAAGCCCTATGCTTCCTGACAAATCTCAAACCCCTGTTCCGCGATGCCGGCCACCAGGATGTCGGAGTCATGCCCGTGCAGGCGGAAGATCTGGCGCACCAGGTCGCAGACCGATTCGTGGCCGCGTTCGAAGAAGACCAGGATCGACGGGCCGGCGCCGCTTAGGGCACAGCCCAGGAGGCCGGGGGCGCGGAGCTTGATGATTTCGTCCAGGCCGGGGACTAGGGGGACACGGTACGGCTGGTGGAGGCGGTCTTCCAGGGTGGCGGGGAAGGCCCAGGTGGCGCCGGCGGCCAGGGCGGCAATCAGCAGCGATGCGCGCTGCACGTTGAAGACGGCGTCGGCGCGGCTGTAGGTCGCGGGCAGAACGGCGCGAGCTTTGACGGTGGGAAGGTCAAAATCCGGCACCACCACGGCCACGCCGAAACGCTGCGCCAGCTCGATGCGCACGGCGCGGGCAACGCCGCCGGAATCGATGGCGCTGGCTACGATGCCGCCCAGGGTACAGGCGGCGACATTATCGGGATGGCCTTCGAGGCGCGCGGCCTCGTCCAAGATGCGGGCCCGTTTCCAGCCCAGATCGAGCAGGCAATCGGCCACTACCACTCCCGCCGTCAGAGCGGCGGCGCTCGAGCCCATTCCTTTACCTAGCGGAATGTGGTTCGAGATTTCGAGCTCGATGGGCGGCATGCGCTGGCCCAGGCTTTCGGCCACGGCTACCGCGGTCTGCCAGATCAGGTTGTCCGGGCCGGTGGGAATCGAGGCGGCATCGCGGCCGCTGGCGCGAATTTCCAGCGCGGTGCTATGGCGAAAGCGGCAGGTGAGATAGACGCCCAAGGCCATCCCCAGGGCGTCGAAGCCGGGACCGAGATTGGCGCTCGAGGCCGGCACCCGGACGGTATACCAAGTCATAGTCGCAAGCGAACCGGCAGGCGCCGCGCGCCCGGCGGTTACCGGATCTCGAGGATTTCCTTTTCCTTGACCTTGGCTGCCTGATCGATCTTCTGCATGAAGGCGTCGGTGGTCTTCTGGATCTCGTCGAGGGCCTTCTTTTCCTCGTCCTCGGTGATCTTCTTGTCCTTCATGAGCTTCTTGACGGCTTCGTTGCCGTCGCGGCGGATGTTGCGCGTGGAAACGCGGTGGTGTTCGGCGCCCGCGTGGAGCTTCTTGACCAGTTCCTTGCGCCGCTCCTCGGTCAAGGGCGGGATGGGCAGGCGAATGAGCTTGCCGTCGTTGGAGGGATTCAGGCCCAGGTCGGACGCGCGAATGGCCTTTTCAATGGCGCCGATCCGGGAGGTATCCCACGGCTGAAGGGTGATGAGCGACGGTTCGGGAACGTGCAGGTTGGCGAGTTGATTGAGCGGCGTGGGCGTGCCGTAGTAATCCACCCGAATGTGGTCCAGAATGCCCAGCGAGGCGCGGCCGGTACGGATCGAAGCCATTTCGTGCTGCAAGTCGGAAAGGGCTTTTTCCATGCGGGTCTTGAGGTTCGCCTCGACCTCTTTCACCGAATTAAAGGTTGTGCTGGGTGCTGCCGGCTGTTCAGTTTTCATAGGGCGGTTGCTCCGAAACCCCGGTCGATGAAATCACCGGTTTTATTGAATCCTGGTTTTATTGAATCACGGCGCCGACGGGCTCACCCATCGACATTCGCATTATACACCGGATATTCAAAATAACTCATTTAAAATGTGCAAGTTGCTGATTCTGGATCAGGCCAAAAAGGCGAGAATGCCCAAAAGTGCCGGACTGCGGTGCGGGTACGGCACATCGGGAACGCGGGATTTTCGGGTGATTCCGGTCAAGGGGATGGGTCCCATAGCATGCCTTTCACCCCTTCTTCCGCAACGGATCCCTCGGCTTATACCCCAGATCCTTCGCCAGCACCTCCACCAACCGGCTCAGCACCTTCGTCCGCGCCCAGTTTTTGTCGTTGCCTTCGATCAGCGTCCAGGGCGCCGCCGTGGTGCTGGTCTTCACCAGCATTTCCTCGACCGCCTCTTCGTAAGCACGCCACTTGTCGCGGTTGCGCCAGTCTTCGTCGGTCAGCTTCCATGCTTTGTAGCCGCTCGATTTGCGTTCTTCGAAGCGGCGCAATTGCTCTTCGCGCGAGATGTGGATCCAGAATTTGGCCACCGTGGCGCCGAAATCGCGCAATTGCCGCTCGAAGCCGTTGATCTCTTTGTAGGCGCGCTTCCATTCTTCTTCCCTTGCGAACCCTTCCACCCGCTCCACCAGCACGCGCCCGTACCAGGAGCGGTCGAAAATGGCGATCTGGCCGCGCTCCGGCAGCCTGCGCCAGAACCGGTACAAATAATGCCGCGTCTTGTCTTCGCCCTGCGGCGCGCTGATGGGGTAGACCACGTACCCGCGCGGGTCCAGCTTTTCGGTGGCGCGCTTGATGGCGCCGCCCTTGCCCGCCGCGTCCCAGCCTTCGAAGACCAGCACCACCGGCCGTTTCTTCATATATACCTGGTAGCCCAGCTCGCGAAGCTGAATCTGCCGCCGGGTAATCTCCCGGACGTACTCGGGGCGTCCCAGTTTGCGCGTCAAATCCACGGTTTCGAGCATTAGCGCCCTCCCTCGCCCGCCGCTTCCATGGCTGTCTCCATCGCCGCGCGCAGATCGGCGTCGCTCTTCTGCGCTTTGGCCGATCCGCTCGCGTCCGGCGCGTCCGGCCCCAGCCGCTTCTCCAGCGCGGCGATCACCGTGTCGAAGATCTTTTTTCGCGCGTACCATTTCGAAGTCGCTTCCACAATCGTCCAGGGAGCGTATTCGGTATCGGTTCGCTCCAGCATCTCCTCGGCGGCCTCCAGGTATTGGTCCCATTTTTTGTTGCGCGCCCAGTCGGCTTCGGTCACCCGCCAGGCTTCCAGCGGATCGGCTTCGAGCGCCTTGAACCGCTTCTTCTGTTCTTTTCTGTCGATATGCAGAAAGAACTTCAGAATCACCGTACCGTCGTCCGCCAGCAGGCGCTCGAATTCCACGATGTCGCGATACGCCTGGCGCCACGCTTCCTCCGGAACCGCCCCTTCCACCCGCTCGCTCAGCACCCGCTCGTACCAGCTATGGTCGAAAAGCAGCATCTCACCCCGGTTGGGCGTCTTCAGCCAGAAGCGCCACAGCCAGGGATACTGTTGCTCGTGGGTTCGCGGCGCGGTGATCGGATAGAGCCGGAAACCGCGCGGGTCGAGGCGCTCGGTCAACGCCGCAATCGCCGTTCCCTTTCCGGCCGCGTCCCAGCCCTCGAATACCACCATGGTGGGAGCGCCCGCGTCCCAGCAGGCTTTTTCCAGATCGTAGAGCCGCAACTGCAGCCCTGGCAAAACGCGCTTGTATTCTTCCCGCGAAAGCTTGCGGGTAAGGTTGATATTTTCTAGCACCGTGCGTTTTCCTTCCTACCTGCGTTTTATCATGATAGTGGCTGGTGAGACTATGAGACGGCGTTTCGCGCGCGGTGTGCTGACCCTGGCGCTGGCGGTGGTCTGCCTGGCGCAGATTCCGCTGCCTCCCGAAAAAGAGGAGCCCGGCAAAAACAAAGACATCGTCTTGCCCAGCGGAAAATCCCAGCGCGATGAGATCCTGAAAGCCGAGCACCGACAGAACCTCAAGGATGCGGCGCAACTGATCGATCTCTCCCAGCAGCTCAAGCAGGATCTCGAAAAGAACGACCGCTACGTGTTCTCGCTCGACGATCTGAAGAAAATCGACGACATTGAAAAGCTGGCCAAAAAAATTCGCTCTCGCATTCGCCACGATTAGTCTGGCGGCGCACGCTCAGCCCGGAGACGCCACCGCCGCGCCCGTGCCTGCCCTGGCGCTGGTTGGCGCGGCCGACGCCGCTAAGTGGCAAGAGTGGGCAAAACCGTCCGGCTGGAAAATCCTGGCCGCGCCTCCCGATGCGGCCTCCACGGGCGCGGCGGCGACTGCGGACGCCCGTCTGCTGGCGCTGGCGCAAGCGGTGCGCGATGCCGAAGCCAAACGCGAGGTCGATCCGGCTCACGTCTATCTGGCCGGCCGCGGGGACGATGCCGCCACGGTTTTCTACGGCATTTCGCGCCTGCCCGACCTGTGGGCGGCAGGTGTCGCCATCGGAGGCTCGCCCCAGCCCGCCATCGATACCGGGCGCCTCTTCACCGCCAATTTCAACCTGGCGCCCGTGCTCTGGATCGGCGGCAACAACGGCGACCAGGCTTTCGCTGAGAAATTGCAGGGCGCCGGCATGAACATCGAGTGGCGTCCTCCAGCCGGTCTCGCCACCGCGGCCGTTTTCGAATGGCTCGCCCATCGTGAGCGCTCCCAATTCCCCACCGACATCGATTGCGAAACCAACTCGCCCCAATTCGCCCACTGCTACTGGCTGACCCCGATGAGGTTCGACGCCGCCGAGCGCAACGACGTGCTGCCCTCCAGCCGCCTTGCCGCCGGTTCCGGCGCTTACCTCGATCTCGGCAGTTTCGGCTACAAAACCGACGATCCCGGCCCCGGCCTGCTGGTCACCTTCCTGCCCCGGAAATACAATGGCCCGCTCAAGGCCGGCGATCGCCTGATGGAGCTCGATGGCAAGCCCATCCAAAACCCCAGCCAGTACTTGGCTACCCTGGCCCGCATGAGTGAAACTCGCCACACGGCGGTAATGGTGGAACGCGGCAAGGAGCGCATTCGCGTCGAAACCAGCGTCATCGTGCCGCGCCGCGAAACCGTCGTCACAGCCCGCGTCCAAGGCCGCTACGATAGCGATCGAAAGCAGGTCCTGATCGTCAGCCGCATGGTGACCAAAATGAATGTCACCCTGCCGCCGCAATGGCTGCCGGCTACGCTGTTCTGGAACGGCCTGACGCTCGAAAACGTGGCTCAACCGGGCTGCGTACAATTGACCGTCGACCGCGAGTTGCTGCATGCCTCGCCCTGTCCGTAAGTCCCCGCCGCGCGATCTGGAGCGGCGCCTGCTTCGCGTCCCGAAAAACGCCCAGCGCGATGCGGCGTTCCGAAAGGCCATTCGCCAGATCCCGCGCGGCAAAGTGGCTACCTACGGGCAGGTTGCCGCCGCGGCGGGCTATCCGCTGTATCATCGCCATGTGGCGCGGCTCCTGCGCAATGAGCCGCCCGGCCGGTTGCCCTGGCACCGCGTGATCGGCGCCGGCGGCGAAATCAAGCTCAAGTATGAAGCCGGTATGGAACAGCGCATGCGCCTCGAGCTCGAAGGCGTCCGCTTCCGCGGTAAGCGCATCGATATCGAAACGCACCAGCACCATTTCCGCACCTGGGAATTCGAGTAGCTGTCAGCGAGCAGCGATTAGCTGTCAGTAGGTTCGCGGCAGGGGGTCCGCCCTACTGGCTATGCCCGCCGACCGCTTACCTGGAACTGACGACTGACAACTGATCACTGAGAACTGTAAACTGACAACTGATCGCTGAGAACTGTAAACTGACAACTTGAAGATCGCACTCATCGGCTACGGCCACGTCGCGCGCGCTCTCGTGCGCTTGATTCGCGCGCAGCGCCGCGAGTTTCCCTTCCTCGTTACGGGCATTCACACCCTGCGCCATGGCACCGCCGTGAATCGGCGCGGGCTGAAGGCTACGCCGAAGTTCGGGCCGCGAGCCGAATCGGTCGAAGCGTTCTTAGAGGCCGCTCGCGCCGATGTCGCGGTGGAGCTGACCACCCTGAGCCCTTCCGATGGGCAGCCCGCCATCGCCCACATCCGCGCTGCTTTCGCCCGCGGCATGCACGTAGTCACCGCCAATAAAGGGCCTATCGCGCATGCCTATCGCGAGCTGGCCGATGAGGCCGCGGGTCTCAGCCTGGCTTTTCGCTTCGAATCCGCGGTCATGGATGGCGCTCCGGTGTTCAACCTCTGGCGCCACACCATGCCCGGCGTGAAAGTGCTGGGCTTTGCCGGCGCGCTCAATTCCACCTCGAAAGTGGCGATCGAAACCATGGAGCGCGGCGGCCCGCTCGAAGAAGGCCTGGCTGCCGCGCGCGCCATGGGCATTACCGAAGCCGATGGCGCGTTCGATATCGACGGCTGGGATTCCGCCGCCAAAACCGCCGCGCTGGCCAATGTCCTGATGGACGCGCGGACCACCCCCCAGCAGATTTCCACCCGCGGCATCGGCCGCCTCACCCCCGAACGCCTGGCCGAAATCAACCGTCAGGGCAAGACCGTTCGCCTGATCAGCCGCGCCCGCCGCACTCCCCATGGCATATCTCTGCGAGTGCGCGCCGAAGTGCTCGACCGCGCCGATATCCTGGCCTGCGTTCCCGGCACCTCGAACATCCTTCTCTTTCATACCGACCTGATGGGTACGTTCGGCACCGTGTCCATCGATCCCGGCGTCGAACAGACCGCTTACGGCGTCTTTAGCGACCTGGTGAGCATCGGCGCGAGTGGGGCAGGTTGACAACTGTCGGTTGACAACTGTTGGTCACCCGCGGCGCATCACGCGGGGATGGAGATTTCCACTCCCAGGGCGCGGCAATCGTTCGCCACCATCTGGCGTACCAGCCCTTCGAACCCGGTCTGAAACTTCCAGCCGAAAACGCGCTGCGCCTTGGATGGGTCGCCTTGAAGGATGTTTACTTCCGCCGGGCGGTACAACTCCGGATCGGGAACCACGTATTTCCGGTAATCCAAACCGGCCAGGCGGAATGCCAGGGCGGCGAACTCGCGCACGGAATGAGTTTCGCCCGTGGCGATGACATAGTCGTCGGGTTCGGGCTGCTGCAGCATGCGCCACATCGCCCAGACATACTCCTTGGCGTAACCCCAATCGCGCTGGGCATCCAGGTTGCCCAGGCGCAGCTCGGTGGCTTTGCCGGCCGCGATCCGCGCCACGCCGGAGGTTATTTTGCGGGTCACGAATTCATAGCCGCGCCGCGGCGATTCGTGGTTGAACATGATGCCGCTCGAAGCGTGCATGCCATACGCTTCGCGATAGTTCCGGGTGAGCTCGAAACCCGCCACTTTGCTGATTCCGTAACTGGAGCGAGGGTGAAACGGGGTGCGCTCGTTTTGCGGAACATGCTCCGCTTTGCCGAACATTTCGCTCGATCCGGAAAAGTAGAAGTGGCAGCGGGGGGAAAGATTTTTGAGCGTGGACAGCAGGTAGTGAGTGCCGTTGATATTGGTCTGCAGCGTGGAGAATTCGTCGTCGAACGAGTAACTGACGAAACTCTGGGCGGCCAGGTGATAGCATTCGTCGGGCCGGACCTTGTCGACCACCTGATGCAGGCTGGCGTAGCTCTCGAGCGAAGCCGCGTGAAGCTGAATGCGGTCGCGAATCGCAGCCAGCCGGCGAAGGCGGTTCTCCGGATCCTCCAGCGCCACGCGCCGGACGATGCCGTGCACTTCGTAACCTTTATCCAGAAGGAGTTCCGAAAGGTAGGAGCCGTCCTGCCCGGTCACGCCGGTAATCAGAGCGCGTTTCAGTGCCATGCGCTACCGATGGTAGCACTGTGGGACAGGCCTCCCGGCCCTGTCATTTACCGGGGAGGGTTCAAGCCTGGGGCGCCACCGGCACGGCAGGCAGGGAGGACACACAGGCGCTAACTTAAGCTGTCTGGATCGAGCTGGCCAGCTTCTCTGAACGCAACCTGCGAACCGCCAGCGGCACAAGCCGGGGAGTCGGCGGTGTACACTCACGTGGATTGCGGACCCTGAGCGCGTTTATCGGTGCTGGTCCGGCGCAGCCTGCCTATCTGTTTGATTCTGCTTGGGCTCTACCTCTGAGGCAACAGCCCCGGCTCCCGGCGGATGGTCGAAGGTGGAAGGCGCCAACTTCTACGGGTCGCGCGTTACCCGATCGAGTGGTAAGCGTCGGAATTGGGGACTTGGGCGAGTGGTCGGCAACCTTGGCATGGTTGACAAACGGGATGCGGCCCACCACAATCAGCAAGGGAGACGGATATGAATTTCGGGAATTTACAGTGGCTTTTCCCGATTGTGGTTACTCTGCACAACGCGGAAGAAGCCATATGGTTTCCGGATTGGACGAAACGAGCTGGTCGTTGGCATGCCCCCGTTGCACCGGGTGTCTTCCGTTTTGCCGTTGCGGTCTTCACAGTCCTGGCTTTCGGTGTCACCTGGCTGAGCGCCATATCGGGCAAACAGACGGTCTGGACCTACTTGACTTTTGGGTATATGGTCGGCGTGTTGGCCAATGTGCTGATTCCGCACGTCGCAGTCTCAGTGGTAACGCGCAGATACATGCCGGGTGTTGCGACGGGCGTGGCGCTGAACCTACCGACGCTATCACTGCTGGTCGTCTTAGCCCTCAGGGAGGGGTACGTTTCTGGCTGGGAGGCCGTAGCGTACTCCGTAAGCGTGACCGGCATCGGGCTGCTGTCCATCCCGGCGCTGTTCAAATTGGGAAAGATCCTAAACCTGTGACCATGGTCCGCTGGGTGGCGTCCCTTTGCAGGCGGCGCCATTACGCTAAGCGGATCGCTTGCTGAAGGCCGAAGGCCGTCTCGTACAAGTGCCGTCGGCCTGAAACTCCCTGGATTTGGTTGAATTGGGGGGCGAACGGGGCGAAGGACGGGGCTGGAGTGAACCCCAAAACTGAGACGCAAAGTTAAGGACCAAATACATTGAATGGAGTGAGGAATGGATTTGGCCCGAACCGTGTACAGTCGCGATCTGAAGATCGCCGCCATGCGCGCCC
>JBEKYD010000170.1:0-16409 GCA_049511335.1 Bryobacteraceae bacterium
GATGGTGGCGTTCAACTTCTCGTGCAGCGAGCGGATCAGGTCGAGGATTTCGGCGCCGCTGCGCGAATCGAGGTTGCCGGTGGGCTCGTCGGCCAGCAGGATCGGGGGGAGAGCCGCCAGGGAGCGCGCGATGGCCACCCGCTGGCGCTCGCCGCCGGACAGTTCGTCGGGCTGGTGGTCGAGGCGATGGTTGAGTTGGACCAGGTCGAGTAACTCGCGCGAGCGCTCCTGAATCTTCCGTTTCGACCAACCGCGCAGGTGCAGCGGGAGCGCCACGTTCTCCAGGCAGGTGAGGCTGGGCATCAAGTTGAAGAACTGGAAGATGAAGCCGATCTTGTCGCGCCGCAAGCGAGTCAGCTCGTCGTCGGTCAGCCGGGCGATGCTCTCACCGGCGATCTGGACCTCCCCTGACGTGGGCTGGTCGAGCCCGCCGATCAGGTTGAGCAAAGTGGATTTGCCCGAGCCTGATGGGCCGATGATGGAAACCAGCTCGCCGCGAGCCACCTGGAGACTGATGTCTTCGAGCGCTACCACGCGCTTCTTGCCGCCGAAGTGTCTCGATACCTGGGTGAGGCGTATCACAAGAATCTCCCTAAAAGCTGTACCGCAACTCCAGCGTCGCGAAAGAATCCAAATTGTAGCGGGCTAGCGCGTCGGATTGGCTGCCGCCGATCCAGAGAAATCCTCCGCCGGCGCGAAGAGTCGAATAGAGGTTTCGCGAATAGAGAATCCGGCTCACAAACGCCTTTCCGTTGGGGTGCACGAACCACTCGGCCGACACGGTTTGCCGTGGGGTTGGAGTCCAGAAAACGTGCCCGGAAACGGCGTCTCTGGCAGCACGGTCCAGGTCCAGAGTGTTAGGACGCTTGGCTTGCGTGAGCTGGTCGCCGGCGAATTCCACCGCCCATTGCCATTTGTCGCCGGTCTTCTCCGCCTGGATGGCGTAGGTCCAGGTGCTGGTGAGGCGAGGGGATGCCGCGTCGATGTAGGCCGATTCGACCTTCCACAACAGGCCCCGCCACGGCGCGGCGAAATCGGCACCCACCAGGCGCATTTTCGGGTAGAGCGTCTGGTAGTTCAGGTTCAGGTTGATGGGGTCCTTGTCATATAGAAAGGTCGGCAGAGTCTTGAATCCCTCGAAATAGCAGACGGAGAATTCATAGGGGGAAACGATCTGGTGATAGCGCGCCCCGAACTGGCCGCCGCCGGGATACTGCACGCCCTGGGAATGGTATGAGTAGCCGTCGAATTCGGAGGGAAGGATCAGCCAGCGCCGGTCGGACAGGGGGATGCGGCTGGGGGTGAAGCGCGGCAGGTAGAGGAGCTCCAGGCTGCGCGGGCCGGTGTCGGCGACGGCGCGCACGGCGAAAGCACCCAGAGAGTCGGCACCGGTCGGGTTGAGATAGTCGCGCGGCGCGAGTTTGTCGGTGGGCGAGGAGAAATCCATCTGCCCCCAGTGCAGGAGCTGCTTTCCGGCCTCGATGCGGAAGGGCCCGCGGGCGTAGTGGATACTCATCGTCCGCATCGCGAACGGCGGGCGTTGGGCGGTGCGGTCGTCCCAGGAAAAACGCCACGCGCGGATCACCTGGTTGTCCGAATCGGTCCGCGCGTCGAGCCCCGCGGAAAAGCCGAACCCGCCGGCGAGCTGCAGGTTCCCTTCCACGCGGAGCAGCGTCTCATTGACGAACTGGACCTGGTCGTTGGCGGCGGTGCGGGGATAGTAGACCAGGCTGTTGTCAAGAAACCCGCGATACGACCAGGCTCCGCTTTGCGCGGAGCATGCCGCCGCCAGCGCGGCCTGCGCCCATGCCAGCCGGAGCTTCACCAGGAACCTTTCGTCGCCTCGAGGGTGAACTGCGACTCGTGCATTCGCTGGTTGTAGCGGGCATCGACAAGATCTAGCGTGGTGGAGCTATTGCCGAGCAGGTCGACGACCTCAACCCGCATGGGAGTCCAGATGCCCTGACGCAATTCGAGGGAGTGCATGGTCAGGCGCCGGGCGAGCTTGCCACGGCGGAACTTGTCGACGCGCAAGGGCGTCATTTTTTCCTTGCTCACCCAGATCCACTGCCGGTCGTACTGCGAGGGGTGGGTGGTGGAGCGGCGCGCGGTGATGCGCCAGCAGGCCTCGCCGCTTTGCTGTTCTTCCTGCAACTCGGAGTAATCCCAACTGGAAGTGTCGGACTCCTCAAAATCCTCAAAGCTGAAATCGGTGCCGGCGAAGCGCGAGGAGCGGTCCTGCTGCGCGATCCGGCGGGTGCGAGCCAGGGCCGGCGTGTAGAGCCACATTTCCGAGGGCTTCTGCGAATGGTTCCACACCAGCAGCGCGACACCGCGAATATCGGCCGGATCGAGGAACCGCAGCATCATCTTGCTGCTGCCGGCCTCGCCCAGGCGTTCGCATCGCCAGCTCTTCTGGTCTTTGCTGCCGTTAGCCTTGCGGGTTGTGATCCGCCCGTCGTAGCGGAAGTTATCGGCGTGAGCGCGGCGGTGGACTTCCTCCATGATCTGGGTGGCGGTTTGCGCGGCAAGAACCGAGGCTGTCCATGAGAGCGCGAGGGCGAGGGCTTTTTCCGTCATTGGAGTCTCCTCCTCATTCCGAATCCAGGACAACCGAGAGCGATGCACGCCGCATGGCGGGAACGGCGGCGAGGACCGCGGCGGGCCCGGCCGCCATAGCGACGCATACCAGCCAGAACACGGCATTCCAGGGGAACGCGTACTCCAAATTCACGCCGGTCAGGTAGCGATGGATCGCCGCCAGAAGGTAGAGCAGTAAGGCCGCGCCGAGAACCAGGCCCAACAGCAGGCTCAAACCACCGGTGACCAGCATCTCGACCAGCAGCGTCTTGCGCACCTGCCCGCAGAACGCGCCGATCGCTCGCAGCACGGCGAATTCCCGGCCGCGGTCGGCCACAGATATCAACGCCATGTTCATCAGGGCGAGGGCCGCCACGGCGAGACAAATCAGGAGTTGATACTCGAGCGGGCCAAGCTTGTCGCCTCTCGGGTGGAAAACGTAGTCGTGCATCTGCTGCCTGCTCACCAGGGAGGCCGGGTATCGATCGGCCAAAGCCCCGCGAATGCGCGCGCGGAGTTGGTCGACGGTGACGCCGGGCGCGGCATCGATGCGGAACTTGTCGGTGGTCTGGTCGTTCCAGTATCGCCGGTACAGCGGAAGCGAGAGAAAGATGACACCCCTCTTGTCGCTATGGTCGTTTACGATGCCAACCACGGGCAGGCGCAGAGTTCCGCCTGGAGCGTTCAACTCCAATTGCGATCCGCGCTTCAGCCGCGTCAGGCGGACTAGAGCTTCGGAGATGAAGACGCCCTCTTCGCGGGCAGTCTTGAGACACATCTCGCGCCAGTCTCCGGCTATGACACGCTGCCCTTTTTTCCCGGCGGACACGGCGTAGTCCGCCGCGATGATCAGCACCGGCGTTCCATGCCAGGGGACCCGCACGCTGCGCACGGGCTGCACCGCGCCGATGCCGGGAATGGCGCGCAGAGTGTCCTCGAAATGGGGCGGGAAACGCAGGGACTGGGATGCCAGGTTGGCCGATGCGCTCAGGAGCAGGTCCGCCTGAAACGCGCGATCTACCCAGATCTCGAGGGTCCGGTGGACGGAACGGTTGGTGCCGGCGACCGTCACCGCCTGCCCGAAAATGAGTACCAGGACGATCATGGTGGCGACAGTCCGCCGGGGGGCCGCAGCGAGACTGTCGAGGGCCAGCGTCGATTCGAGGCCCAGCACGCGAGTGAGCAGCGGCCGTAACAAGTGAACCGCCCCCAGCACGAACGTGGGAATCGCCAGAACCACGGCCACAAACAACAGCAGCATGGACGTATAGAAGGCGGCCGTGGAACCCTCCTGCGTGCCGCCGGCAAGAGCGCCGAGCGCGAGCAATCCGCTCCACAGCAGCGCGCGAGGCCGCCACGCAGTCAGGCTGCGCTGATAATGCATGGGGCGGAACGCCTCCACGGGGTTGGCACGCGCGGCATCGCGGGCCGGCAGGCAGGAAGCTACTAGGCTGATGCCGATGCCGGCAAGGAAAGCCACCACCATCACCAGCGGCGAAGCGTGGACCTGCTCCGTCTGGTCCGCCAGGCCGCCGAAGGCGCTGCGAAACATGGTCCCCACCAGGCGGCTCCCAATGGCGAACAGGCGGATGCCGAGGGCCAGCCCGATGGTCGAACCGAGCACGCCGGTGATGAGGCCTTCCCACAGGAATAGCGATTGAATCTGGCCGCGCGTCGCACCCAGAGCGCGCAGGATGCCGATCTCAGTGCGGCGCTGCGCCACCGCCAGGCGGAAGGAAGCGTCGATCATGCAAATGCCCAGCGCGATAGCGAACAGACACGCCATGGCTTCGAGCGTCTCGTAGGACTTCACAAGGTCCTCAAACTGCTCGCCGCGGGCGGAGGGAGGGTCCACCGTGTATCCCGGCCCCACCACTCGCCGGATGGCAGCCCGGCCATCCTCAAGCGCGGTGCCGTCGGTGAGCGCAATCTCGATGCGGTCCACCGACGACCCGCGCCCGAACACGCGCTGGGCGCCGTACACATCCATCACGGCAACGTTGCCGCCATAAATCTTTTCGAGGCTCTCATCGCTCAGCAATCCGCGGATGGTGAAAGCCTTCAGCCCATCCATGGTGTGCAAGCCCAACTTGCTGCCGATGTTCCAGCCGTGGCTGGCGGCAAAAGACCGGCTCACAAGGAGCGAATCCGGCTGAGCGATGAAGGTGATCGGGTCCACCTCGACGGAGCCCTCGTCGGTACGAAAGAGCCAGGGCCGCATGGCCGCGTCGCCGGTGATGTCTAAGCCGACGATCAACAGCCGTGTGGCGGCCACGTCGGTCTCGGCCAGAGCCTCGACTACGGGGCTGGCCGCACGCACCTGGGGCAGGGCCTGCAACTTCTCGATGAACGCTTCGGGAACGCCCGCTTCACCGGCCGCCACCTGCAACTGGCAGGATCCGGCGATCCGATCAACCGTCTGCCGGAAATCGCTGAGCACGGTTTGCGTTCCGCCCTGGAGCGCCACCGCGATACCGATGCCCAGGGCAATGCCCACCACCGACAGGGCGTATCGCAGCAGGTGCTTCCTGGCGTAAGGCCAACTGATGAGACGCAACAATTGCACGGCGTATTATCCCCAATGACGCTCGATACGTTTCGTCCGCCGAGGATGAAAGATCGGTGGCCGCGGGTCGCCATAAAGGTCGGGACCAAGTAGGCAGACGGCGACTTCCTCGCGGCCTCTCCTGTTCGAAAGGCACTCCGCAAACCGGCTGGCTTCCAGAATCGTATGGTCGTCTGCATCTACGGCAATCACGCCTACCGGCAGAGTATCCGGAAAAGTCTTGAGGTACGACTCGCTTTCCGCAAGCCGGTCCACGAGCAATTCGTCGTCTCGCACAGGCCCGGAAAGCAGACTGCGGGTTTCCATGACCATCTCAACCTGGTTATGGAGACAGTTGCTCTGTGCGACACAACTTTGGTCTGGCACGCGGAATGCCGGGTGGTCTCCGTGGCCGGAGCCGTATTTTTCGCCGGGATCGCAGCCGGCATGGTGGTGCTTGCCATTCATTGGCCGTTCACTCAGGACGCCATAACCAAAGCTCTGGAAGAGGCTTCCGGACGGACTGTGCAGATCCGCACTTTTTCCAATTCTTACTTTCCTCCCGGTTGCACCGCGGAGGGGATTCGGTTCCTCCGTTACAAGCACCCTGAAGCGGCGCCCATTATCACCGTAGAAAAACTGACGATTCAGGGCAGCGTCGCCGGATTATTCAGTTCTCCGAAGCGGCTTTCCGCCGTTCGCGTGGTGGGTATGCACATGATCGTGCCCTCGGAAATGCACGAGGAGGGCAACAATCGCGTGGCCCTGAATACCGGACCCGGTGGAAAGTCACTAATTATTTCGAAAATCACGGCCGATGGTGCGGTGCTGGAATTCATTCGGGAGGATCGCAAGGAGAAGCCGTATGTCCTTAAGATCGACCGCCTCGGAATTACAGATGTAGGCTCCGGAGCGCCTATGTCATACCGAGCGACCCTGACCAATACGGAACCGCCTGGGGTCATTCGCTCCGAGGGCAAGTTCGGTCCCTGGAATCCTACTGACGTGGGAGCCACTCCGGTCTCCGGCACATATTCGTTCGACAACATCGAGCTGAGCCATTTCCAGAGCATCTATGGAGTGGCCCAGGCGCGCGGCCAGTTCTCCGGACCGCTTTCGCGAATTGAGAATCATGGTAGCGTCGACGTTTCGGGGTTCCGGGTAGATGGCAGCAATCATACTGTCCCTCTGTCCACTAGGTTCGAAGCCACGGTAAATGGCACCAATGGCGACGTGCTGCTGACCCCGGCCGTTGCTAGCTTCCGCCGCACCCGGATTGAGGTGCGCGGCTGGATCGCGGGACACGAGAGGGAAAAGGGTAAAACCGCGAGCTTCGACTTTACGGTATTGGAAGGGCGTGTGGACGATCTGCTGTACCTGTTCACGAAAGACCAGCCCGGAATGAGCGGCAATGTCACAGTGACTGGTAAGTTCTTTTGGCCGCCGGGCCCGCGGAAGTTCCTGGAGAAGATTCGCATGGACATGGTCTTCGGCATGACTGGCAGCCGTTTCACGAGTCCCAACACTCAGGGCAGCATCGACCGGATTAGCGAAAGTGCGCAGGGGGAAAAGAAGAAAGAGCAGGATGAAGATCTTCGAACTCTACTCTCCCAGTTGAATGGCAACATTCAGGTTCGCAATGGGATCGCTGCCGTTTCAAACGGGAGTTTTCGGGTACCGGGAGCCGACGTCGCCGTGCACGGCACATACAATCTCTTGAACCGGCGAGTCAATCTGCATGGCACGCTCGACACCTGGGGTAATCTCTCAGACACCACCTCGGGTTTCAAAGCACTGGTGGTCAAAGCAATCACTCCGCTGTTCAAGAAACGCGGCTCTACGCGGATCGTTCCGTTTGAAATAACCGGTTCGTACGGCAGCACCACGGTCGAAATCGATTGGAAGAAGGACTTGGCGCGTTTGAAGTAAGCATCGCGCAACCCTATCCGGGAAACTTCGGGAAACTTGGGGACAGCCCGCGTGTTTCCTTGAGAAATTCTGCCTCGCCGAGCAACCTGATCGTTATGGCGGGAATGGCCAGAGCGGTATTCTCGGCCGTCCCCCACGGCCTGACGCAGCGCGGCGTGGACCAGCAGGACGTCTTCCGGGGCGACGAGACCGCGAAGTCTACCTGGCGTTGGTGACTGTAAGTGCACAGCGGCTCGGCACGTCGATCCTGGGGTACTGCTTCATGTCGAATCATGTCCATTGGGTGGTAGGGCCCCGGCAACCGAGGGCATTGGCGCGCACCTTTGGCGAGGCGCACGGGCGTTACGCGGCGTACGCCGACGAGGTGGGAAAAGCTGGAGCATTTCTGGGAAAAAGCCGCGATTAAGTGGGCGGGCTCTCTCGATTTGCGTTTCGCAGCGAGGTCCAAAGGCTGGCGAGTGCGCCGACCACGATCTCCTTGCCCACATCGATGCGCGCCAGCAGCAAGCCTACCCCGACCAGGAACACGAAGAGGGCCACGGTGATGTGGCCCCCTCCGGAGTCGAGCCAATCAACCTGGCTCTGCATAGCTACACCTTCAAGCCGGCCGTCTGCAGCTCCGACTTGAAGTCGGTGACCAGGGTTTTGACGGCCGCCGCGACTGTGGCATCGAGCGCTACGTTGACGCCCTTGGCAAGAGTCGCATGGTCTACCGCACTGACCGCTGCCACCACGTCGCCCAGAACTCCGAACGCCACTCGCTCGATGGCCACCGCCGTCTGCGCGCCCGCGCCGGGGATCAGTGCCGTGATCCCTTCGACGATGCCTGCGTCCTTCTGGACCGCCGGAATGACTTTTTCAACGGCCTGAAGGCCGGAGTGGATTTTCTCGATGGCATAGGCAACGCATGCCCCAAGGACTGAAACGTAATCATGGATTTCCTCTTTCTGCCCGGAGACCGCCGGGCGCGGTGCTGTGCCGGCTTCCATCAAAGGAGCCGGCGGCAACTTAGGCGAAGTTGATTCGCCTGTTGAGCTTCACTTGCTGACCTGACCCGTCAGGGCAATCGTGGTGGCAACGGTCGCCCCCACCTGACACCCGCGATAACTGGCAGGGCATGTTAAACGGAGAAACGGAGAGTTCGAAGCCCATACGCCTGGCCTTCGTGGGCAACCATCATGGTTTCGCTCGCAGCCCAAGCGACGCGGCGCGAAACGGAGAAACGCTGCGGACTCACGAGAACCCGCAAGTTCTTGCGGAAATTGGGCATGAACGCTACAGGCGCGGGCACCCGCAGAGAGCCTCCGCGCCAACTTTTGGGCACTGGTTTTTCGGGTGGTTTGGGTTTGGCTCAATTTCCACCTGACATATGGAGAATCCGTTGGCTAACAGGTGACCTGCCTAAGCTCTTGAAAATACGTCGAGATGATCCCGGCCCGCTCTGCGCTCCCCCCGCCGGTTCGAGCTGCAGTTCGCAGCCCGAACCGGACTTGCGGCACCTTCGCGTCAGGCGTGCGTCGCCAGCCCGCCGAAGTAGCGGGCCAAATCCGAGAACGCCTCGGGAACCGAAATCTCCAGTGAGCACTCTTCAGCCAGCGCGGCGAACGGTGCGGTCCAATTCTCGGGCGGGGCCTCCAGCGTTCGCGGAATAATATGCGTGTCACGACGCGCGAAGGTTCGCCTGAGGCAATCGACAATGCGCGTCGCGTCGAGCGTGCCGGAGCGGATTAGGAGGACGAGATCAACAAGGTCTCGGACCCGGCTGTTTGGCGCTGCCGGCCGCGGCAGCGTGTAGGCGTGGAGCTTCTCCGCGAATTGCTGCTCGCGTTGGATCATCGGCACGCGGGGCGCATCGATGCCGGCAAAGCGGAGCCAGTCCCGCGTCTGCGCCACCTCGACTGGTTCGACAATCACATCACCCACGCCAACGTCGAGGTGGAACTTCACGAATGTCCGGCTGGCCATGATCGCCTCGACGGGGTACCGCGCGCCTCCATAGGGCGCTCCGTCAAGGTCCATCGTGGCCTCGCTGATTCGGAATACAAAAAAATCACCGGCGGCCACCGCGCCGGCATCCTGCAGGTACCCGAGAATCGTACTGCCGTGTCCGGCCGGCTGGGTGCGCAGGGTGAAATCGAGGTCCTTCGTTGCGCGGGCTGTGTGAAATCGCAGTTCCATGGCGTAGCCGCCCTTCAGGACCCAATCCTCGTCCCCGTGCCTGAAGAACCTAGCGAGGAATCGGTCAAACGCAACTTGACGCCGCAGCCGTTGCAGGTCCACAGCCTCTTCGCGGGAGATGCGCTTCAGGCGTTCCTCAAGGGCCGTACGGAGGGCCGGGCCGGAATTGTACTGGCGGCCGGTTTTCATCGACGTCCTCGTTCCAGCGAGTCGATGATCCGCGCAATACCGGGGTCCTTGCGGGCCTGAGCAACCTGACTCTTCGTTAGTTTGCCGAGGCGCTTGGCCTCCTCGAAGGCACCCCGAAGCGAAGATTCCGGCAGCGAGCCCTCATCCCACACATCGAGGATTGTGCGCAGTGCTTTGGTTACCGGAACGTCATCGCTTGTCTCGATTTCGCCGGTGTCGACGTCCGCGAAGTGCAGCCGGAGTACAGGCGGAATTTCAGAGCCCTTCCGAAAGGCGGGTGGCACGGTCAGATCGAGCTTGGCGGGATTGACATCGGTGAGTTCGTGGAGGGCGAGCGCGGTGCGGTGACTGAAAACTCCCTGAGGGGCATCGCTGCGTCCCCGCGACCAGAGCCACCAGAGAATGAGATCGGGGCGGGCGGGCGCCGGAAAAAGCGTGAGGCGATAGATTCCGCGATGCTCACGGACCCAGTTGCCGACCCGAACGTGGTAGTTCCGCTTGCTGCCGGTGTAGCCAAGGCTTGCAGCCTGCTTCGCCGTGAAGTAACCACCCTGTCCTTCGGCAATCTGGTAGAGGTTCCGTTGGCCGCCGATCCTTTGCATAATAGTTCAACTTTATTGAACCATTATGCTTCCTGGCCGTGTAGCCCGTCAACCCCAACCTTCAGGTGGGCGCCTTGAACAGGAATCTCGACCCGCTGTCAACGCTATGATAGGCATAATTTGGATGGAACCCGTCGACTGCCGGTCCTCACCGGACGCCAAGATCGCGCTGTTTCGCTCGCTCTTCCGAGGACGCGACGACATCTATCCGCGCCGCTTCGAAAGCCGGCGAACAGGGAAATCCGGATATGCTCCCGCATGCGGGAACGAGTGGGTCCCCGGCATCTGCGAGAAACCGCGAATCAAGTGCGCAGATTGCCCGCACCGCCGGTTCCTGACCGTCACCGATGACGTAATCCGGTGGCACCTTTCAGGTCGTGATAATACCGGACAACCTTTCGTCGTCGGCGTCTACCCGATGCTCCAGGACGAGACTTGTTTCTTCCTCGCCGCCGATTTCGACAAGGAGGGTTGGCGCGAAGACGCGGCCGCCTTTGTGGCAACGTGCCGCCGCATGAATCTGCCCTGCGCCCTGGAACGTTCGCGCTCGGGATGCGGCGCGCACGCGTGGCTCTTTTTTGACGAGGCCCTTCCGGCCGCACTGGCCCGCAAGCTCGGCTCGCTGATTCTCACCGAAACGATGGAGCGCCGGCCCGAAGTCGGCTTGGATTCGTACGACCGCTTCTTTCCCAACCAGGACACGCTGCCCCAGGGCGGATTCGGCAACCTGATCGCCCTGCCCTTGCAGAAGCAGCCGCGTGAGCGGGGCAACAGCCTTTTCCTCGATGACGATTTCAATCCCCACGCCGATCAATGGGCGTTTCTCTCCTCGGTTGGGAAGGCCGGCCGCGCGCATATCGAGGACCTCGTACGCAACGCCGAACGCTCGGGGAATGTGGTTGGCGTCCGGTTTCCGCTCGCCGAGGAAGATGAACCTGAGCCCTGGACGATGCCGCCATCGCGCCGCCGGAAAGAGCCCCCGATTGCGGGCGAACTGCCGCGCAGCCTGGAGCTCGTGCTGGCGAACGAGATCTACATCGCCAGAGAGGGCCTGCCACCGCCCCTGCGAAATCGCCTGCTTCGCGTCGCGGCCTTTCAGAATCCGGAGTTCTACAAGGCACAGGCGATGCGGCTGCCTACCTATGGTAAACCGCGAGTGATCTCCTGCGCCGAAGAGCACTCGCATCACATCGGCCTTCCCCGAGGCTGCCTGGACGATGTGCGACAGCTGCTCGCCGACCTCGGGATCAAATCGACAGTGCGGGACGAGCGCAACCGGGGTCAGCGAATCGAACTCGCGTTTACGGGAGAACTGCGGCCGGAGCAGCAGGCGGCGGCAGAGGCGATGCTAGCCAACGATACCGGAGTATTGGCCGCGACCACGGCCTTCGGAAAGACCGTGATTGCGGCGTGGCTGATCGCGCGACGCAGCGTGAACACGCTCGTGCTCGTTCACCGGCGGCAACTGCTGGATCAGTGGGTCGAGCGATTGTCAGCATTTTTGAACATCCCGGCCGCGGCCATTGGGCGAATCGGCGGCGGGCGCCGCAAGCCGCGCGGGACGATTGACGTCGCGCTCATCCAAAGCCTCGTCCGAAAGGGAGTTGTAGATGATCGCGTCGGAGAATATGGACACCTCATCGTGGACGAGTGCCACCACCTGTCGGCGCAGAGCTTCGAACAGGTCGCGCGCCGTGCCAAAGCGAGGTTCGTCGCAGGGCTGTCGGCGACGGTCGCGCGCAAGGATGGGCACCACCCGATCATCTTTATGCAGTGCGACCCGGTGCGTTACCGGGTGAACGCGAAAGCGCAGGCCGCACTGAGGCCGTTCGAGCACACGGTGATCGTCCGTCCCACGGGCTTTCATTCGAAGCGCGGACCGGACCCCGACCAGCGAAACGAGTTTCTTTCGCTATCCAAGGAATTGGTGGAGGACGAGGGGCGCAACCGCCTGATTTGCGAAGATGTGATCCGGGCGGTGCGCGAGGCCCGTTCGCCCCTCGTTCTGACGGAGCGCAATCGGCACCTGGATGCGCTCGCCGCGCAGCTCTCCGGGAGTGTCCGCCACTTGGTCGTGCTGCGAGGCGGCATGGGGAGGAAGGAGACCGAGGCCGTTGCGGAGCGGTTGGCGCGGATTCCGTACGATGAGGAGCGCGTCCTCCTCGCCACCGGCAAGTACATCGGCGAAGGATTCGACGATCCGCGTCTTGACACGCTGTTCGTTACTCTTCCTGTATCGTGGCGCGGGACTGTGGCGCAATACGTGGGCAGGCTGCACAGGCTCCACGAAGCAAAGCGCGAGGTGCGGGTGTACGATTACGCGGATCTCGACGTCCCGATGCTGGCGCGGATGTTCGATCGGCGCTGCCGCGGATACGAAGCCGTCGGATACACCATTGTCCTACCCGCGGGCGCGATTTCGGGATGGCCCGCCGACGTTCCGCTGCCTGTCGACCCAACTTGGAAGCGCGACTACGCGGGGAGCGTACGCAGGCTCGCCAGGGACGGCGTCGAACCATCGCTCGCGACCTTGTTCGTCGATGCGGCGCACCCGTTCCCTCCGGATGCGGAGGGCGTAGATCGCGCACGCAGCGCTACCGAAGCCTTTCTGTACCGGCGCCTTCAGACACTGGCGGGTACTGCGGGACGTTTTCGATTGAACGCGGACCTGCCGATCCCATTTGACGGATTCAGCGGCATGGAGGTCGATCTTCTGTGCGACAAGCCACGCCTGGCCATTGAAGTCGACGGTCCGCAGCACCTCGGCGATCCTGTTGCGTACCGCCGCGACCGGCGCAAGGACCGACTGTTGCAGGAGAACGGCTATATTATCCTGCGCTTCCTCGCCGGCGACGTCGCGAAGAATCTGGACGCGGTGCTGGATGCGATCCTGCGTGTTTTCGCAAATCGTCGGCAGGTCATTACACTGAATCCGCCCGGGACGATGTGACAGAGTCCCGATCCAGGTCGTCCATCGTGTCTTGGCCTCTGTCTATGCTTCATGGGAAGCCCCATCCCCAGGTGGGCTCGCAGGAGTATAGCCAGCGGGGCGAAACAGGATTTCGATCCGGCCGGTATCGGCTTTGAACACAACCTGCCGAATCGCGGCGCGGAGTGCGGCTTCAGCCTCCTTCGACGTGAGTCCGGTTCGTTCCAGACCGACCGCCTGCAGCACAACGTTTTCGATTTCTGGTGCGCTCACCAACGCTCCTTTACACGGCTCGCGGCCAGCGGCAGTCGACCGGCATCGGTAGTACCGATAGATGACGGAACCTCGCCGAATCGTGTGGGTGCTCATCGGTCGGCCGCACCTGCCGCAGGAGACCAAACCAAGGAGCGGCCAGGGCAACGGCGGCGTCGTTCGCCCTGGCGTCCGGCTACGCCGAAAGGTGAGAAGGTTCTGAACCGCATGATAGACGGACCTCTCGACCAGCCCATGGTGGCAGCCATCACGAAACCGATACCCATCCACAACCAGACCGAGCCGATGGACGACTACGCGATCCACTCCGCCGGATCGAACCAAACTCAGTAACCGCTGGAGTGCCGGTCTTTCAAGAGTGGCGCCGGAGCAGCCCTCGTCATCCAAACGTTCCTCGATCAGTTCGTAGCCAAGGCCGCGATGTGCCTGAACGAAGGACCTGCACACGTCGAATTGGACTTGGCAGGAAGAGAGATTGTCGTGAGCTTCTACAGACTGGCGGGTGTAGATGGCACAACGAACCGGCGTTCGGAGTGGCGCCTTAGGCCAATCCGCTGTCAGCTTATCTCCCCAAATGGTCGACTTCAGTCGCTCGACCATTCCATCATATTGCACGGCCCTGTTAACCGGGCAAACCGGTTTTCGAAATTGCGGAACGCAACCATCATGGTTTCGCTCGCGGCCCAGACGACCCGGCGCGAAACGGAGAAATGATGGCGACTGGCGGAAGCGCCCAAGTTCTTCCGGGAATTGGCCATAAACGCGGACTGCGTGGGCAGGCGGAGAGAGCCTGCGCGCAAACTATTGGGGACGCGTTTTTGGGGTGGAATGAATTTGGTTCGGCAGATGCGCCGACCTCGAGGCCGCTCTCCGGAGACGCCAGATGGCACCAGATGGCACCGCCAGAGAATTTGAGGATCGGGATCTCTCGTCAATCCAATCAGTTACGACTTCGTTGGCGCGGAGTGCGGACAACTGCCGTGCCCTGAGGCGAACAAACAGCGAATAAACTAGCCGCTACGACGCTCAATTGCTTCTATCGCCACGGCGTGTTGCAAGTGCGCAGCCGCGATTATTCCATTTTGTTTCAAACGGCTGCCGCTAACGAGGCCGATTCTGGCAAGAAATGCGCATTTTGAGCGCCGAAATGGCCCGGCACGCTTGCATTGGTGTCGCACATGAACTGCGCCGATTGCTGCCATTGACGGTCATTTCTTCTCATCTTGAATTCCGAAGTTTGGATAGCTAACCCCATGAGGTTCGGCGGCTTAGGCACTTCGGAATTCAGTTTCGTTCGCGCACCGGAGGACGCTGAAACGTACGCCTACGTGATATGTTGTAGGTAGGTAGCCACTCGATTGGCACCGTCGGATTCGGACCGCCTTCTCGATGCGCGTTCCCGACGACGGGATAAAGCAAGAAACTCAGGGATCAAACGGAATACCCCAAGGATTTTCCGCCCGAATCTCGCGCTGCAGTGGCAGCGGAGAAACTTCGAGCAGGGAAAGACTACGACCGGGTGCCGGATTATCCGCCGCGCGGCGTTGACATAGAGCAGGAACTCAGGAAATACATTCTGCGGCAGTTCCTCGTTTTTGTACGGGAAGCGATCAAGCTCGGGAAGAGAGGGATCTGGCACGTAGACCGCGTCGAGAATTTCGCATTGGAGTTTCTTCGTCTCGCCACCATTGATGCTGTGTACGACAAGGGTCGAGGGTTCGGTAAAAGTTGGATCAGTCACTGGAACGGTAGTCTCACGTCTGTGATAAGTCGGCAATTCGAGAAGTCTTCCGAATGGCAGCAATATCAAGATGTGTTGCTTCAAGTGGCTGAAGGGCAGGAGGCGGGAACGGCTAACGCTGATGCCGAGGCTCTGGCCGAACCAAAGCGAAAGCGGAGCTATCTTGCCGAGGTTGACGAGTGGATGGTCCGGGAAAACGTGGGAACGGTGGCTGAGGCGGCAAAGCGCCTGGTGCTCGACCTGAGCGCGCTCAAGTCGATCAGGTCTTCGAGGGGGAAACTCCGGTATGGTGAGGAGACCCTGAATTGAGTCCTGAAAACTATCGGCTACAAGGGCACGTAGTCTTACTGCTCACCGGCGCGCTCACCCTCTGGTCACCGGTGGTCGCCCCTGGTCACTACCGGCGGATCTGATTGATTTCAGAGGGGCGTGAAATTTCGCCCGAGATTTCGACTTTGGTCACCCTTTTCGCCCCCCATAGTAGTCACGGGAGCGATTGAAAGAACAATGGAAAACCAGACCTGGACAATTGACAAGTTCGTCGTTTACGCGCGGAACCCGCGCAAGAACGATGCGGCCGTGGACCGGATGTGCGGCAGCATTCGTGAGTTTGGTTTCAAGATTCCGTGCCTGGCCCGAAGCAACGGCGAGCTGATTGACGGCCACTTGCGCCTCAAAGCCGCCCGCAAGCTGGGCCTTGTCGAGATCCCGGTCATCCCGTGCGACGAGTGGACGCCAGCGCAGGTCAAGACCTTCCGGCTCCTGGTGAACCGCTCGGCTACCTGGGCCGATTGGGACGAGGAACTGCTGGCGACCGAACTCTCAGGCCTCCAGAAGTCTGACTTCGATCTCAGCCTGACCGGGTTCGATGCCAAGGAGCTCGATGACTTCCTGTTGCATGCTCCGCCGGACGAGGATGCCGCTCCGCCACTGCCGGCGGTTCCAGTGACGAGGCCGGGCGATCTGTGGCTTTGCGGTTCGCACCGCGTACTGTGCGGGGACGCCACCGACGCCGGAGCTGTATCGCGGCTTCTGGGGGAGCGTCAGCCGGCGCTGCTGGTAACGGACCCTCCCTACGGCATTGAACTGGATTCGGAGTGGCGGGATCGGGCCTGAACGGCTGCGGGCCTGCCGAGCCCAGCTATTTGAAGAAGAAGCGAACCAAAGGCCACCGCGAAACCAGTATTTCCGGCGACACGCGCGCCGATTGGTCGGAGGCATTTGCCCTGGTTCCCAGTCTGGAAGCCGGTTATGTCTGGCATGCCTCGAGGTTCACCCGTGAGGTTCTCGATGGCTTGCTGCGAATTGGCTTCATGTACCATTTTATGATGGCGGCCATTACGATCTATGTCCTCAGCGACGATCTGTCGTTCTTCCCTCGCGGCCAACCGCGGCCGCCCGTGCCGGATGCCAGGGGGAAATAGCGAAGCCCAATGGGTCAAG
>JBEKYD010000171.1:0-16392 GCA_049511335.1 Bryobacteraceae bacterium
GCTGGGGCTGGAGCACCTCCGTATTACCCCGCGTGGGTAATACGCAGGCCAACTCGTAACCCGCTAAGGAAACAATTACTTACGCCTTTGTTCCGGCCCTTCTCAGTAAACTCCCGCTAGCGAAGCTTGACCGTTCCGCCATTGAAGAGTACCCGACCGACAATGGCCCCGCTGATTACGGCGACGGAACTTGGCCGGGTTCTTGTCTCACAAGATGAGGATCTCCTCCGCGAGGGAGCGCGCCTGCTAAGGGAACATGTGGTGGAAGGAGCGAAGATCGTCCGGATCGGCGGCGCGGCGCCAGCGGGCGCGGTGACGTACGACTTGACCGGTGTGACGGTGACGCCTGGTTGGATCGATACGCACACTCATATCGACGGAGAACTACCTGGCCAACCGGAGCCGGTACGAGGGCATCGGCAACTACAACGCGGCGGGATTCGCCTCGATGGAGAAGAACCTTCCGGTCGGAGTGGGCGATGTTCAAGCGGGCGCTGGCGACCAAGAATTTGAAGATTGTTTACGGAACCGACGCCGTTGCCGGCGCGCACGGCCGCAACATCGAAGGACTGGTGTACCGGGTGCGGGAGGGCGGCCAGGACCCCGGCGCGGCGATCGTTTCGGCAACGTCGCTGGCGGCAGAATCGATGAGCCTGGGCGACAAAATCGGCGCGATCGCGCCTGGCATGGAGGCGGATATCATCGCCGTCGAAGGCGATCCGCTGAAAGACATCACGTCGCTTCGCCGGGTAGCCTTCGTGATGAAAGGCGGCACGATCTACAAAGGGGCGCCGGCGGGCGAAAAGTCCCGTTAGACTGGCGCCAGGTTCCCTCCCAATCGCCCGCCGCCGAAGATCGTCCTTCGCTCTTCCGCCGGCAAATACACGCCCTGCAGGCGAACAGGCTCGCCGATATCCTTGAAGAGCAGGTCGCCGTTTCCCAACAAGTCTTCGGCGCCGTCGCGGTCCAGCAGCATCTTCGATTCGATCCGGCTGGTCACCCGCAGACCCACCCGCGCCGGAATGTTGGCCTGCAGCGCGCCCTTGACGATCTCGCGGCTCGGCTGCTGCACCGCCAGCACCAGGTGGATGCCGGCGGCGCGCGCCTTTTGGCCCAGCCGGCGAATCCGTTCCTCGATCTCTTTGCGGCCGCGGAACAGCAGGTCCGGGTATTCCTCGCAAACGCATACGATTCGCGGCAAGCGCGCGTGGCTCGGCAACTCGGCAAGCTGGTCCACGCCCGCCGCCTGCAACCCGCGGTAGCGGTTTTCCATTTCCTGCACCAGGCGATCGAAAACGTCGATCGAGTCGACTTCGTCCGGATACACGATGCGCCGGCCGCCCCACAGGTACGGCGAGCCGGCGAGCTCGTTGAACGCGTTGCGCTTGGGGTCGACCAGCAACAGTTGCAGAGTCTGGGGAGTGTTGGTGAGCACGAGACCGGCGATCATCGTCCGCAGCCACTCGGTCTTGCCGCTGCCCGTGGCGCCGGCCACCAGCAGGTGGCAATCGGCCGAATCGGCCAGGTCGGCCATGCGCAGATTGCCTTCGAGATCGAGGCCCACCGGCAGCTTCGAGCATCCCAAAGCCGGGTCGGCGGTCGGCAACTGGCCGCGCACCGCCGCGAACAGGACCGGTTGGCGGTCGGGCCTGGCAACATCCACCACCAGCCGGCTGCCGGCGGTATGAATGAATGGCGGCGCCTGCAATCCCAGCCGCACCTGCACCGCCGCCGCCAGTTTCCGCACCGATTCGGGGCGGACACTGCGCGCCGGCTGAACCGGAAACCGCAGAAAAGCGGGACCGGCGATCAGGCTGCCGGCGAGCTCCACCGGACTGTTATATTCCCGAAACACATCCAAAAGCTTGCGGCCGAGTTCCGTGTACTCCGGCTTCGCCGGCGCCGGTTCCGTAACCGCCGGCCGCTGAGTGGCGGGCCGCGGCGCCGGGCCAGGCAGGACGCCGGCGAGCCTGCCGATCAGCGCTTTCAAACGCGCTTCCACCGGCTTGAGTTGGTGCGCAGCGAACACCTTCTCTTCCAGCTTCGGATGGAAGCGAACCAGCGCCAGCGACCCGGAATTTCGCTCGCCCGCCGCCAGCATCTGGCGATAGAGGCAGGCCTGCGCCAAGTCGGCCTCGGGAGCGGATTGGCCGGTTTTCAACTCCACCACGCACCAGCGGCCGCCGCCGGGCAAACGAAGCACGGCGTCGGGCACGCCGCCGATTTCGACGCTATCGGTCCAACCCGGCTCCCGCAAACGCCACGAGAATGGCTCCTCGGCGGAGATCAGCAGATCGGCCGCGCCGCCCTGGGCGGCAACCGAGAACGCGCCCCGCCGCCATGCCTCATCGAGAATGCCGGCCAGCCATCGCGCCAGCTCTTCGAGGGCCTTCCACAGGTCCAGAACCTCCCGCGAAGCCGTCTGCAAGGCTGCTCGATTGGCCTCGATCCGCGGCCCCAGCAACATACGGTAGATATGCTCGCGCAGCGGCACGCTCCATTCCTCGGCCTCGGCGCCGCCTTCGAGAGCCGCTCGCGCCGCCAGCCGTACGTCCGGCCCGAACAGATCGGCGAAAATCTCATGGAACAGCGTGCCCGCCATCCGCGTGCTGGACTTCGACAGGCCGTACACCGGTCCTCCCGCGGCGCGGAGGATCTCGTCGCGAACCTGGCGGACGTTGAGTTTTACCGGCATGGTCAGGCGCGAGCCGCGGGCACCAGGCGATACAGCAGCGCGGGCGGCCCCTCCAGCAGACCCGCCAGGCCGGGAGACGCCGTCACCAGTTGCCGCACCACGGACGGCTCCTGCCCCATTTCGCGCGCCGCATCTTCCAAGCTCACCAGGCACCGCTCTTGCAAAAGCGACAGCAGATCTTCGCGAAGCTGCGCGTTCGGCGCGGGCTCGTCACCGGTCAACTGTTCCACCAAGTCCGCCAGGCTCGAAGGCAGATTCTGCGCAATCCAATCCTGCACGGTTTCGGGCGTAATGGGCGATCCGTCGCGCGCCAAATCGCCTGATCGCGAGTCCGCGAGCAGCGTGCGCAGCGCTTCCAGCGCTTGGAGCGCCTCGATGGATGGGTGGACGACGCGCGCGCCGGCGCCGGTCAGATCGTCGAGGTAACGGCGGGTGGCGAGAGCGGTCTTGCCGACCGCCAGGCGCGGGTCGCGCACCAGCACCAGGCGACCGGTGCGGCCGTTGCCAGCGGCGCGCGCAAGCCGGCGCAGTCTGGCGGCGAGGCTGTTCATGTTCCTCTGGTTGCACAGGCTGACATCGATCTGCGCGGTGGCGGATTCGAGACGGAAATCGACGTCGCCGGCGCCCGTTCCGGCTTTCCAGTTTCCGCGGCCAACCGCCGTGAGGAGCGCCGGAATGCCCTGGTCCAGCACCTCGTCTATATCGCCTTGCGAGATAGCCTCCGCGGCGGCATCTACGCGGCTGTCCCATTCCCGCTGAAGGAAGGCAGCGAGCGGGAGCGCAGGTTCCGCAGCGGGCGAACGCGCGCCGTCGAACAACTCGGCCGCCTTGGCGAGGATGCTGCGCGCGCTGGCCAGACCCGCCTGGTCGAAGACGGACTCGAACTGCGCCGGCGGCGTCCAGTTCAGGCCGGGCCCCGCCGCCTCCAGCCGGGCATTCACCAGCCGCATGGCGTCCCGGCGGTCTAGCAAGGGTAAGTGCGCCTCGTGCTCGGCGATGCGGTCGTAGTCCGCGCGGCGGAACATCGGCTCGACGGAAGATTGCATGCACGAGATCAGCACTAGGTTGGCGGTTTCGTCGTGCAGTGTGCTCACTGCGCCGCCGAACGCCAAGAAGCCGGAACGCTCGCCGGGGCTCGTTTCCAGCGCCTCCACTTGGTCGAAGCACAGCACCATTGGCATGCGAGCGCCGGCAAGACGGGCCAGCGCCAAGACCATCTCCCGCGCCGCGTATTCCGGATTCTCCTCCTGGGCGGCGTCCTCGGCAATGCCGAGCTTGGCCAGATCGCCTTCGGTCAGCGAGTCGCCGCGCAGCCACGCACGAACCAGCACCAAATCCCGGCGCTGCATGAGACGCCGCAGAGCTTCGACCAGCCCCGGCGAGAGGGCGTTCTCGCCTTCCAGGTGCTCGAACAGGTCGAGTGTGCGGAGGGTGCTCTCCGGCACGCGGCGAAGCATCACGCTCAGCGCGTGGGCGAAACGCCGCTCGTCCAACGGTTGGCCGTCCGGCCAGTCCTGTTTGTAGCCGTCGAGCAGAGGCCCGCGCGATCCCTCGCTTGCGAGTACGCGATACATCAGCGACTCGAGCTGCATGCTGCCATCCGCGGTGGTTCGCATGAGGTCGTCTGCAATCCGCCGCCGCAGATGGCGCCAGATCATATTGGACGTGGTCGAGAGCCGGATGTACACGAACAGGGTTTCGCGAAGCTGTTGGTCCGGGCTCTGCGCGAGCGCCGCGCGCAGCCTGCGCATCAAGTGCGTCTTGCCGCTGCCCGGCGCGCCGCGTACCAGAACCGCGGTCGTCCGGCGCTCGGCAAGGGTTGCGGCGATGGCGCGGCGGCACGCTTCGAAAGCCTGCACGCCAATCTCACCCACGTCAGCTTCGGGGAGCTCCCAGGCGTCGGCTGCAATCCAACTACGGAATGGATTCGTCATGGGGATCTCGCAAGCCAATCACCACGAAGTAACGGCCCTCGCCATCGCTCACCAATTCGTTCTTGGCCGCCTCGTTCAACCCTAGCGGGTAATCGTGCTGGTCCAGATACACGCGCCGCTCGCGGTAGAGCGAAATCACGGCGGCGTCGAACACCGCCTTCTCGCCGGCCGAAATGCCGAGCGCCTCGCGCAATTGGCCCACGCCGATTCCGCCGGGCTTGGTCTTCAGGAATTCGGAAATGCGCCGCTCCAAGCCGGCGCGCTCTTCCGCCGCGGGCTTGCCGCGCAAGGCGTCCAGGATCTGTTCGCGCGTAATCCCGGCGGGCGCCAGCTTCGCCGCCAGCGCATTGAGTTCCTTTTCGAGCTTGGCCAGGTAAGCGCCGGCCTGGGCCGGTTTCGCGCCATATTTGGGCAGTTTCCCCTTGGTTGGCGGATGCAGGTACAACTTGCCCGCCGCTGCCAGCGCAGCCGTCCGCGATTCCACGAGGGTCCGCTTCTCGACGGCGGAGAAGCCGGCCAGTTGACGCCCCACTTTCTTCTGGATTCCGCTAACCGCCAGTGGCGCGTCCGCTAGGACCTCCGGCAGCAGGGAATCGAGAACCTCCTCGGGCTTGCGTGTCCAATAGCGTGGCGAAGCGGTGCGAGTTCGCGCCGGCCAGCGAATGACGCGAGGGTCTTGATTGAGCAATTGTTCCAACTCGCCCGCGGCCACTCGCGATGGCGGAGGAATCGCCTTTAGGATCTCGCGCCCCGTCAGCGGGCTCTCCGAACGCCGCAGCGATTCAACCGCATGCGCGAGGGTCTCGGATGTTTGCGGTTCCATCGGCGGGTTCATCTGCTTTGCCCAAATCTTAGCATGGCACGATCCGAGGATTGGCTGGTTCAGCGCGCGGGACGGCACCGGTACAATGAAGGACAGTTATGCATCGCAACCTTGCACTTTCCGGGGTTTTTTCCGGCGCTCTTGGCGCTCTTCTGCTGCCCCTCTTGGCCAACGCCCAAGCCAATCCGGAATCCTTGCCGGGCCAGGTCCGCATCATCCTGGTGGGCGACTCCACCATGGCCGTGAATAGCGGTTATGGAACCGGGTTCTGTGCTTTTGCCGACCCGGGCAACACCGTTTGCCTGAATATGGCCAAGGGCGGCCGCAGCACTTCGAGCTATCGCGCCGAAGGATCCTGGGCGCGGGCGATGGAAGAATTGAAGGATCGCGACGATTTTCGGGCTACCTTTGTTCTGATTCAATTCGGCCATAACGATCAGCCCGGAAAGCCCGGACGTTCCACCGACCTTCAAACCGAGTTTCCGGCCAATCTCAAGCGCTATGTCGAGGAGGTGCGCTCGGCCGGCGCGCGTCCGATCCTGGTTACGCCGCTCGCACGCCGCATCTTCAAGAACGGAAAGCTGACCAACGACCTGGCTCCGTGGGCCGACGCTGCCCGAAAGGTTGGCGCGGAGGAAGACGTGCCCGTGCTGGAGCTGAACGCCGATAGCGTGGCCGCCGTCGAACGCATGGGGCCGGTGGAAGCAAATTCGTTGGCGATGGCGCCACCGCCCGAGAACATCGCCGCCACCGCGGCCAGCGGCGATTCGCTTCCGGCTCCCAAAGCTCCGGCCAAGCCTCCCGAAGAGGCCAACCCTGCCGTGGAGCGTCAAGGCGCGGCCGCCCCGGCATTCGACTACACCCACTTGGGGCCCAAAGGCGCGGCGTTCTTCGGCCGGATGGTGGCGGATGAGTTGACCCACGCGGTTCCAGAACTTGGGCCGCATTTCCGCGCCCATGAGCGTTGAGGCTTTGGGAAGGGCGACCAGGGAGGGCCGGCGGACAGGAAACGATCAGGCGGCGCCGGAAAGCATCTTGGGGAGGCAACAATCGGTGAATTTCTTACCGCTAAAGCCTGTGGTTTTCCGCGGCCATTTTGCCTGCCCGAGCAGGGGTTGGAAAATCCCGCTCTTCACCGAACTTCTCCAGGCCCGCCCCGTGAGGTAGAACAATAAAGATACGGCAATGCACACGCGTATCGGAAACAATCTGCTGCTCGTCATGCTGTTGCATGGCTTGTCTTTCGCCGCCTTCGCGGCATCGGCGATCGCGACGCGGCTGGACGACCCAAAAGCGGTTTATCTCACCGCCTCCGAATTCGGCGCTCACTCCGACGGAACCAGCGACGACAGCGCTGCCATCCAGGCTGCCATTGACAAGGCGGAAAACAACATCCGCGAAGGAATTGTTTTTGTGCCGCCAGGCCGGTACCGGCTCGCGCGCACCGTCTACGTATGGCCAGGCGTGCGGGTCTTCGGCTACGGCGCAACCCGCCCCGTCTTCCTGCTGGCGGCCAACACGCCGGGCTTTCAGAAAGATATTGGCGCGATGGTAATCTTCACCGGGGCGCGTCCCGGCCACGGATTCGCAAGAGGCGGCCGCGTGCCGTTTCCACCGCCGGGCAGCGTGCCTCCCAATAACGAAATCGCCGACGCCAATCCCGGCACCTTCTATTCGGCCATGAGCAACATCGATTTCGAAATCGGCGACGGCAACCCGGCCGCGGTCGCGATCCGCTTCCACGTCGCCCAGCATGCTTATCTCAGCCACATGGATTTCCATATCGGTTCCGGTCTGGCCGCCCTGACCGAGATCAGCAACGAGGCCGAGGATCTGCGCTTCTATGGCGGACGTTACGGTATTCTCACCGACAAGCCCTCGCCCGCCTGGCAGTTCACCCTCGTCGATTCCGTGTTTGAGGGTCAGCGCGAGGCCGCGGTTCGCGAGCACGAGGCGGGACTTACCCTCATTCGCGATAGCTTCCGCGGCGTGCCGGCCGCCATAGATATCGATCCGCACTACTCCGACCAGTTGTGGGTCAAGGACTGCCGTTTCGAGAATATCTCCGGCGCGGCCGTGGTTATCGGCAATGAGAAGAGTCCGCTGACCGAGATCGGTTTTGAGAACGCTGTATTGAAGGATGTGCCGGTTTTTGCGCTGTTTCGCGAAAGCGGCAAGAAGGTTCCCGGCAAGGGCCCGGTGTACCGGATCGCGAATTTCAATTATGGGCTCATCGTGCCCGGCGAGGGGATGGCCGGCGCCATCGGCATGCTCTACAATGCCACACCTCTGAGCGCGATGCCAGCGCCACTGCCTCCGGCCATCCCGGCGTTGCCGCCCGCCGAAGATTGGGTGAACGTTCGCTCGCTGGGTGTCGCAGGAGACGGTACCACTGACGACACCGCTGCCATCCGGAAGGCCATCGATCAACATCGAGTGCTGTATTTTCCGAGCGGGCATTACATCGTCCGCGACACACTCTCGTTGAAACCGGACACCGTACTTATCGGGTTGCACCCCACCTTGACTCAGTTCGACCTCCCCGACGGCACGCCCGCCTATCAGGGCGTGGGTTCGCCACGGGCGGTGATCTCCGCGCCTTCAGGCGGAGCCAACATCCTGAGCGGATTCGGGGTCCTAACGGGCGGCATCGATCCACGCGCGGTGGGCGTGATATGGTGCGCGGGCGCCGCTTCGCTGATCGACGATGTGCGCTTCCTGGGCGGTCATGGCAGCGGCACCAATCCCTATAACAATGACCACACCGCCGATCCCGATCTGCGCAAGCGCTGGGACGGCCAATATCCCAGCCTCTGGGTTACCCACGGCGGCGGTGGAACCTTCGCCGACATCTGGACTCCCGACACTTTCGCCCAAGCGGGATTCTATGTCTCCGACACCAAAACCCCCGGTCATGTCTACGAGCTTTCGAACGAACACCATGTCCGCACCGAGATCAAGCTCGACCGCGTGGAGAACTGGGATGTCAACGCGCCGCAGACCGAAGAGGAGGCAGGCGAGAGTCCCGAAGCCTTATCGCTGGAGTTAGATTGGTCGAAGAACATTACCATCGCTAACTATCACGCGTATCGAGTCACACGCTCCCGCGCGCCGTTTCCTGCCGCGGTTCGTCTCTACCATTGCGCCGGCATTCACTTCCGCAACCTTCATGTCAATGCCGAAAGCGGATACGCCACATGCGACGACAACGGCTGCGGCACCTTTCTGCGTGTCAGCAAATTCCCCTACGAGAATTCCATTGAGGATGTGACGCATCATCTGCAGACGCGCGAACGGGAGTTTGCCGTGCTCGACGTTCCCGCCGAGCCGCCCACGCCGGCTCCCGCCGATTCCTCCGCGGTGCTGGAGCCGGGCTCGAAAGTCCAGAAGCTCGAAGACGGATTCTATTCCATTTCCGGCGCGGCCGTGGATGCTTCCGGCGAGCTCTATTTCGTGGATCGCCACGAGCAGCGCATCTATGGCTGGTCGGCATCCGAGGGACTCACCATCGAGCGCGATAGCCCGCTCGATCCCGTGAACCTGGCGTTCGACAAGGCGGGCGATCTGTTGGTGCTCTCCTCTTTTGGACCCGAGGGAACCGTCTATTGCTTCCGTCCCGGTTCGCCGCAAGATCGGATCGCCGTGCTCGATCCGCAGCAAACTAAGCCGCATCCGGGCGCGCGGGCCGTTCTGCCGGTCAATTACTGGAACAACGGCGAATTCAAGAACCAACTCGACTTCAACACCTTCGCCTACATCACGCTGGCGCAGATGTTCACGCAAGATGTGTCCACCCCGAAAGCCAAGCAATACGTTTCGCCGGACGGCAGTGTGTTCCTGCCCGCGGGGCGCGTATTCCAGCAGGGACCGGCTGACTCCTCCGCGGGCTGGCGCTTCTCCGACAATCTGGACACTTATGGTTTCATCAGTGCGCTAACCGGCGATCGCGTCTATGTCAGCAGCGAGTCGGAAGACATCACTTACAGCGCGTTAGTGGGTGCTGACGGCACGCTTAGGGACTTACAGCCCTTTGCAGAGCGCGGCGGGGAAAGCGTCGCCGTCGACCCGAAGGGCAATGTGTACGTGGCCAACGGACAGATCTTCGTCTATGACCGCTCGGGCAGGCAGATCGCCCGGATCGACGTGCCGGAACGTCCCATCGATATCGTTTTCGGCGGCGCCGGCGGCCGCACCCTGTTCATTCTTGCGCACCATGCGCTCTTCGCGGTAAAGGTACGCAGTTGAGCGACTCCGGAAACCGGAGATCCGCCTTCAGTCGATCAGCCCATTGCGGACGGCGAAACGGACCAGCTCGTTGATGCTGTGGACGTTGAGTTTCTCCATGATGCGGCCGCGGTGCGCCTCCACGGTGTAGACGCTCAGGTTCAGCACGGCGGCGATTTCCTTGTTGGTCTTGCCTTCGGCTAACATTTGGAGCACTTCGCGCTCGCGGCTGGTGAGCAGATCGATCGGGTTAGTGACATGTTTTCGATAGTCGTCGAGCACGGCGCTGGAGACGGCCGGGCTGATGTAGCCTTCGCCGCCGGCCACGGCGCGGACGGCGGCCAGCATATCCTGGGCGGGCGAATCCTTAAGTAAGTAGCCGCGCGCGCCCGCGCGCAGAATTTCGCGCACGTAGACCGAGTCCTTGTGCATGCTGAGCGCGAGCACGCGGGTGTGCGGAACGGAGGCGGCCAGGCGGCGGGTCGCTTCGATGCCGTTGAGCTCGGGCATGGCGACATCCATGACGACGACGTCGGGCTTGATCTTTTCGGCCAGCTCGACGGCCTCGCGCCCGTTGGCGGCCTCGCCGGAAATTTCCATGTCAGGCTGCTCGGCGAGGATCATCTTGAAGCCCTGGCGGACGACGGCGTGATCGTCAGCCAGCAGGATTCGGATGCGTTTCATGCGGCGTCTCAGGGCGGAGGGGAACCCGCACCTCAATTAGAACACCGTAGCCGGGGCGTGGGCGATTAATATCCCTCTTCGCTCTTCCAGCTAGCCTCGGCCGCCGCGCCCTCGAGCGCCAGCGGGTGCTGGCGGTGGCAACTCCTCTGGGAGTCGATCCTTGCACAACTCCAGAACCTGGATGGCCGTGAGCGAACTTTGCGCCGTGCCGTTGGTGGAGACGCCGGGCGCCTCGTCGATAGGGTTCATCACGTCGGGGCCGTCCACGTGCCGGGTGGCATAGGGACCGCCGGGCAGACGTCCGAAACCGGCGCCGCGAACGAGTTGGGCCACCGCGGGGGCAATGAACGCTGTGTTGCGGGTTTTCGAGTATGCGTAAGCCGCCATTCGTCCCGGGCCCGCGTAGGAGCCATCGTTGCCCTCCGCCCCGGTCGTCATGTCCCTGGCCACGACGTCTTTGGGGGCGCGGGTCAAGCGGCAGTATTGCAGGAAGGCCTTTTGCCAGCCGGCGTGGCCGATCAACTGGTTCAGTTCGAAGGCCACTTCGGCGCCGCCCTGAATCACCTGCAAATTGTAAGTGCCGAAACCATCCGGCGCCAATGGGTAAAGCATCCCGGTTTTGGGATCGTAGCCGTACAGCGTGTTCGGCCCGGTCATGAAGCCGTAGGGCATCTTGGCGATACAATCCATCCCGACCAGGATCTTATCGCGGTACTTCACGTCGCCGGTGCGCTCCCACTCGGTCATCCAGTTACCGGCGCACGCCAACCAGTCCGGACCGCCGCGGATGCGCCCGGGATACGGGATCGGCCCGGTCCGCGGTGAGGCCAGGCGCATGGGGTCGATCTCGACGATTTTGCTATCCGCATGGACCACGCCGCGCATGATGTCGCCGGTGCGCTCGTCGGTGGTGAGGTAGTAGTAAAAGCGGCGGAAGGCGGCCTGACTGACGCGCGCCTCCTTGGCGCCGCAGCCCCAGTGGCGTACGTTGTGGCGCGAGCCGAGCCCCGCGAAACGGCCCGAATGATACGTGTCCACTTCGCTGGTATGCCGTGTCATGGCTTCCGCCATGCGGAAGGTGTCCGCCCGCCCGGTGCGGAGGAAGCTGTACCAAAGCCACATGTCGGTGGCCAGCTCGGTGTTGTCCCACGCGTAGCCGCCGATATCGTAACGCCACGTGTGGCGCGCTGGATCGTAGGCGTGCATCACGTCGCCGTAGTCCCAGAATCCGTACCAATGGCGCTGTTCGACCTCCTTATGGTAAAGGTCCAGGGCAGCGGCGAGTTGATCTTCCACCGCGCGTTTCAGCGAGGTGGAGCGATCCGGCAGACTCCACAGGCCGAAGGCCGAAACCGAGTGGTAATGTTCGGGCGTGCACACCAGAAGCGGCGGCTGGGCGTTCATGCGAGCTTGCCTGGCGGTGTCCTCTTTGGCCGGGACGCTGGCGCTGGGGTATAGTGTCAGCTCGCTGGTGCGGCCGATGCCGTTGGCGGTGCTGAAGCCCGGCTGCACGTCCTCGTAGCTCGCGGCCAGGGTGTGATTCCTGGTGTCGTAATGACGCAGGTCCATTGCCTGCGCGTCGGGAGACCAGAGCCAAACACGCAGGTCGGCGGCATCCTGTGTGGCGTTCCGCACTTCCAGAGAGGCCGGGTGCGACTGCCAAAAGTTTTTCAGGGCGACGGCCAGTCCGCCGCTGACGTCGCCGGCAAAAACCAGACCGGAGGCGCGTTTCCCCGCGCCGGCGAACAGCCAGCAGCTTTGCGGATTGGTGCGTTTCTGAATCTGGAAACCGTCGGCTGAGAGCTGTGCCAGCTTGTAGGAGTCCCACACGGCCCAGTTATCCAGCAGGAACTGCCCCTGCTGATTGAACTGGTCCTTATTGGGAACGCGCTGGCCGGCAAGCTGCAGCGAATAGAGCTCTCCACCCGGCCGCCCGCCCGCACCGGGCGCTTCGCCACTGGCGCCGGGCGCGGGCAGGGAACGCGCGCCAGTCAACGGCTGCAACGGCTCGGACCACAGACCCTCTCCTTCCGCTGAAAAGCGAACGTGCCGGTTGTGAATCTGCTCGCGCATCGGCACCGCGAAAACCAGGCCCAACCCGCGGATAAAGTCCTTCTCCTGGTCGCCATCGAATACGATGCTGTGCACCATGTGCACCGCCGCCTGGCCACCATAGAAGTAGAGTCTGACGGTGAACGGCAGCCACTCCCGATCGCCCTTCTCCGCCTTGTGCGTGCCTTCGATCTTCACTACGGCGCGGACAGAGCCGGCTTGCTCGAGCGTGACTGTCTTGATGGAACTTGCGAAATGCTCCAGGCGGACGAGATCCGGATCGGAGCGATCCTCCAGCGTGCAAATTAGCCGTCCCTGGCGCACCACCACGCGACCCTCAACGATCATCGAGTCAATCAGTGCGGCGCCCTGGCGTGGAAGGCGGCACTGCAACTTGCCGGTGTCGACGTCGATAGCATCCGCACTCTGCCGCACGGTTACGGTTGTGCCGCCCGGCGTGACCCCGGAGGGTCCCGGCGTAACGCGAAACGGTCCGGTGGCGCCCGCGCCGGCCACGGTCGCGAAACCGCTCCATTTCAACGAGCCGTCGGGCCAGTAGGCCAGCGGCCAGGACTGCAGCGGAAGTGCTTTGCCATCGGCATCGGTCAGAGTGAAAGACCGGTCTCTACGCACCGAACCGCGTGCCCACGGCACACCCCAACTGATTCCGCTTTCCGCCAGCGGCGATACCCCGCCCAGCCAGGCAACGGAGACCTGGCCGGGCTGGTCCGGGGGCGAGTCCTGGGCAGCGGCCACGCTGCGCGCTGCCAGCCCCAAGCCAGTAACTGCCGAAGTCGAGAGAAATGTTCTGCGGCGCATAATTCCCTGGTCCCCCATTGTCGAGCGTTACATGATCGATGCGGGTTTCCGCAATCCAATTTATTCTGACGCTGTTTCCGCGCGTGCGGTGAGGTTCCGAAACCGCGCGGTGGATTTTACCAATCTTGCGTGATATTGGCCCTCGGGACATAGCCGGATCGCTTGTCACCGGCGGCTCCGCAGTCACGTACGTCGAAGACTCTGAGTTTTGCGCTCTGCGCGCGCAGAGGCAGTACCACCGCTACAGCGGCTGACTGGCCTTGCCTAGCCAGCGGGGCCCGCCGGCTGTGCTTCGCGAATTCTGTCACGTCTTCCGCTAAAACGAGAGCCGGGCGCTGAACTGCAGCTTGCGCGGCGAATTGGCCATGGAGGTAAAAATGCCAAAAGTGGCGGAGTCGATACCCAAGCCCGGAGCCGCGAAGTGAACGGCGTTGTTGATGTTAAACGCGTCAGCCTGGAGTGCCAGTCTGACCTTCTCGCGGAAAACAAACTCTCTGCGGACAGTGATATCCAAATCCGCGTTGTGCGGCGCAAACAGACCGAGCGGAGCCGAGCGCGGAATGTTGCCTTCCGTATAGGCCGCCGGGTCCACGAAGGCCGCCTTATTCAGGTAGGACGTCGTGGTGATATTTCCGGTCCCGGGCGTGCCATTCTGCCAAACGCTCCCGGAAAAGCCGGGATTGTAATTGGGATAGCAGGAAGCGTCTATAATGCCGCCACCCGTGCACGTGCCGGTGATCGACAAAGGCGCGCCGCTGGCAAAGGTGAAAATTCCGGAAACCTGCCAGTGGCTGATCATTCCACTTAGCGCGCGAGATGCGCTGTTCAGCTTGTGGCCGGTGCCGAAGGGCAACTGATACACAAACGTGGCGCTAGCCACGTTGACGTGATCGATGGTGCCTGGTCCTTTTTCGAGGAAGTCCTTGTTCGGGTCGCGCACCCCAACCAAATCGTCCAGTTCCTTGCTGTAGGCGTAATTGAACATGAAGGTCAAACCGTGCGATAACCGTTGGGTTATAGCGATCTGGAGCGAGTTATAAGTCGAATTCCCGACATCCAGCCAGGGATCGGAAATGCTGCCATATTGCGGGAAAGGCTTCAGCGCCTGCGCGACGGTTCCCGAGAAATTCGGGAACGGAGTGGTGAAATTGGGGAACATGGTCTGAACCTGCGCCAGAGAGGTCGCATTCAGGGTTGAGCTCAGAGTCCCTTGCAGCGGAAGATACGTCACCGGAATCTGGTTGGTGAAGGGCCCCGCGACACCGGCGCCAGGCAACCAGTGGCCCGCACTGGCGCTGTAAGACACGCTCAACATCAGATTCTGAGTTAACGAATGCTGGACGTTGAGACTCCAATCCTCGTAATAGGGAGCTTTGCCGCCGAAATTGGGATCGCCGTAGGTCATTCCAATAGCCGTGGAGGGGCCGGCCCACGGAGCTCCAGCCGCCAATCCAGTCGCCGCGGCGATATAACCGATACCGTAGCTGGGGTTGATGTACGGTGGCGGATAGGCGATACCCGGGACGCCATTATCCCAAGTGTAAGCGGGCTGCCCGGTGGCGACCGAGGACTGGGCGTTGGTGCCGTTAAAGCCTACCTGGCTCAGCCCCTGACGTCCGTTGGTGCGCCCACCCACCCCGCCGGCGTGCGCATAGAATATGCTGTAGCCCGCCCGAATCACGGTCTTGTCGCCCAAGCGGTAGGCCAGCCCGAGGCGAGGCCCAGGGTTGATGTCGTGCTGCTTGACGGGAGTCGAGCAATGACAACTGTCGGTACCGCTGCCGGCAAATTGCAGCGCTCCCGGAATGCCCCCCGCGACCGGGTTGGACAGAGTTGGATTGAAGAACGACATGCGGTCGACCACTTCCGTGAACGGACTCCATATGTTCCAGCGAAGCCCCAAATTCAGGGTTAAGCGTGAATTGACTTTGAAGTCGTCCTGAACATACCACGCGTATGTCTTGTAACGTCCGCCCGTTTCGGCAACCGAATCCTGTGTATTGGTGCTGCTGTCCACCATGCCCAACAAGTAACTCGCGTACCCGAGACCGGTGGTTGGGCTTATCGCTCCGTTGACAAACTGGGCCGTCTCATTGTTGCTGAACGTGAAAGCGGCGTCCAAAGCAAAGGTCTCGTTGTCCTGGAGGCTCTGCCATTGGAAACCGAAGGTAAGATTGTGCCTTCCTTTGATCCACAGAAGGTTATCCTGCACGTCAACTGTGTTCTGCGCTTCGTTGTAGACATGAGCGTTGGTTCCGTCCCAGCTCACCGGAGCGTTATTGCCGCTGAAGGTGACGTCCGGGAACGCCGTGCTGGCGAATCCGGCCGGCAGACCGGTGAGTCCCGCCTTGCTAGGATAATTGCCGTTGGCCGTGGGGTCCGTCAGCGGGATCCACAGACGGCTCAAGGATACGCTGACTTGGTTAACCAGAGTCGGGGTGATCACGTAGGAATCGTGAATCTGTGCCAAGGTCGAGTACTCGATCACGCTTCTTCCGTCCGTATAAGGTGTGGGCAGTGTCGATGTGGAGACCGGTGTCAGGCTGCCGACGGTCGGCCAGTTGTACTTGCCCGTGGAGAACAGGGCAAAGATCCGGTGTTTGTCACTCAGGTTGTAATCCACTTTATCCGTGGTGCTGTCGTTATCGACCGTGCTCGGCAACATGGCCAGGTAATTGTTTGTGATATTGCCGTTGGTGGAGGGTGGAAGATAAGACTGAAACGATTGCGAAATTTTGGAGATGCGGCTCGCCGGGACGGCGTTGTTCGGGAACGGTGTCCGCGCCGCGGTCCCTGTCGCGCTGGTGGGATCGTAAATCAGTTGCGGGAACGCGCTGAAGTCGCCGGTCCGCTCGGCCGCAGTCGGTATGCTCTGGTAGCCGACAGGGGTCGTCGCCGAAACCAGACGGTATCCATCGTAGTTACTGAAGAAGAACAGTTTGTTTTTCTTGATGGGACCACTAACGGTAGCCCCGAATTCGTTCTGATGGTCGACCGGCAAGACTGCGGCGAAGAAACCGCGGGCGTCGAAATCGGTGTTCCGGAAGTATTCGTAAACGCCCCCGTGGAACTGGTTGCCGCCCGATTTTAGAACATAGTTTTCCACGCCTTGCCCTTCGTACATTGCTTTGGCCCCGGCCGTCTGCACCTGAAACTGGTCC
>JBEKYD010000172.1:0-16325 GCA_049511335.1 Bryobacteraceae bacterium
ACAACGGCTGGGAAGACGAGCAACGCTCCTTCGACTCCACCTGCCGCAAGTTCCACAGCTTCCTCATTCAATCCCAGCGCTGAAACCCGCAAGTTACCCACAGATTCCCCGGACGAGCCAAAAAAATAGGCAGCACAACCCGCGCAGCCTTGGTATCCGTAATCACAGAACCGAAGAACTGTTCGCTTTTGCCGAAATGCCCCTCATTGAGGATGGTAGAGAGCCAGGCAGATGCCAGGCACATCTTGGGGGACTTCAACATGTAGAGACTGCGTCCCCGCAGGTCGCCCAAGCCCTGCATGCCGCCATTTCGCTTCGCCAGCAGGACGTACTGCTCCAGTCCCGCTGCACCCCCCTCGGCTATGATCTGGCCGGGATCCAACACGTCAACGATCTGGCGGTACTCGACGACATTCAGTGCAACGCAGTCGAACTGGCCACCACGAGCACGGCGCAGGATTTCCTCTGTCGTGTCGAATACTTTCGGGTTGAGCTCGACGTCGAGGTTCAATTCCTGGCTCATTCGTTTGATCCAGATCTGAATGGCCGCTCGGGCGTCGTTCACATTTACGTCCATCACCAGGCTCTCTGAGATAGCCAGGCGGATCGGAGCGCCGCCTTCAGCGCCGGCCAGCGCTTGCGGCAGCCAGTCCCACGCCCCCAGCATCAGGGCGAGGGCATGGCGCCGCGAACTGTTGGTGTCGCGGGTTTCGCTGACCGATGCCGCCTTGCTCTCCTCCATCGCCGTCCTTCGTTCTTGTGCTACGGTTTCCAAGTCACCCTCGCTGCGGTCTCTTTTCCAACCGCCAATGAGATCTCAGATTCGATCGCTACCAGGTCATAGCGAGCCTTGTAGTACTGCGCCGTCATGTCACATTCCCGGATGCGTCGAAGTTCTGTGGATTGGCGAGCTCGATGTTCGGCTTACAGGGGAAGAGTAGCCACTGAAACGTTGGCTTGCTCCAATCGTCCCCACGGGCGGGACGAAGTACCCCCGACATTCCCCAGGGAATTGCAGGTGCGGCTCCGAGGAATCCTCTCCGGGAGATCATTTCGTGCCGCCTTTGAGGCTATTCAACACCTCCCTTCCTACCACCAGATTCAGTTGGGAGAGCAGCGCCAGATAGTCGAATCGCGCTTTGAAATGTTGCGCCGACATCAGTGCTTCCACCAACTGGGCGCGAATTACCTTCTCCGTATCTACCAATTCGTTTTGATAGGCGCGTTCGTTCAGGTCACGGCTTTCGCTAGCCGATTGCATCGCCTGCCCGCTCGCTTGGGAAGCTTTGGCGGCCGCGCTCAAGCCCATGAAGAGGTCTTTGATCTGAAGACCGAGCCCCTCGCGCAGCAGAAACTGATTCTCTTTCAGTTGGTTCAGTCGGGCGACCGCCTCACTCACCTTGTTGCGCGTCAACATGCCATCGAACAGCGGAACCTCGATGCCCACGCCTATGGACCACCCATTCCGATTCTGCGGGGTGGACATGCCGCCGTTGTACCCCCCGTTCCACCAGTTGTGCAACTCACCGGTCAGGGCCAGTTTGGGATAGTATCCGCTACGCGCCGTGGTCACCGCGCCCTCGGAAGCGCGAATGGCCGCTTCCAGTTTCTTCCAGTCCGGACTGAACTGATAAGAGGTGCTGACAAGATTGTCGAGGTCTCCGGCATAAGGCTCGAAGGGTATCGCTGAGTCGGCCGGTTGAATATTGGCGTCCCACGCCAGGCCCGAACTGTTTGCCAGCGCGGCGTCGGCCATCGTGGCGTTCTTCTCGAGCGACGCCACCATGCTCCGCAGCGACTCCACCATCACTTGAGTATCCAGGTAGTCGGTCTTCGATACCCGGCCGGCGCTGTTTTTATAAAGGCTCTCGGTCAACTGCAGCGTGACTTCCATGCGCGCCAGCGTATCCTTGCCAACCTGCTCGACTTGCCGCGCCAGCACCGCGCCCCAATACATTCGCCGAACCTCATCGGCAACTTCCAGGTCCGTTCTCCTGGCTTGCTCGCTCATCATCTCGACGTATCCGTTCGATTGTTCGCCGAGGCCTTTCCGCATGCCCCCATCGAGAACCAGCCACTTCATATCCAGCGAACCGGTGGCGAGATTGCGGTCCAGTACCTTGATGTCCTGTTCCGGGATGGCGAAGTTTTGCGCGGCAGTGGTGACGGTCTGTCCGGGGAAGGCAACCGGCATTTGTAGAGTGGCGGGTGGAAACCCAGGACCGAACGCGTTCGCCGGGATGGTTACCAGCGCCGCGCCTCCCGGAATATTCACAGTTTGTGCCGGGATCGGCATAGCGCTGGCCGGGAAGATAAAGTTGAGGGGCTGGTCCATGAGCTGATAGGCCGCCTTAAGATTGACCTGCGGCCAATAGCCGGCCAGGGCCTGCCGATGTTGCGCTTCCGCCAAGGCAACCTCGAAGCGCGACGCGGGACGGCGATGGTTCTTTTCCATGGCCATCTGAAGGCATTGATCGAGATTGAGAACTCTGGCCTGCGAAGACGCGATTGCAGCAGGATCGACGTCCTTCGAGTCCGCGCCCACTGCGGGAAGCCCCATTGCCAGCACGACGGTGGCCAGGGTAAGCCGCCAGAAGCATGACTTTACCGTGGAAAACTTCATATTGGCGCTATCGGCAGCCGGCCTCCGATTTTGTAGTCCAATTGGCAATGATTGCCCAAAGTGGACGTTTGCGTCAGCTAACTGACTGCCACCAACTGTAGAGACTTTCGACAGTTCTTCGAAATGCGGGTGACGAACTTGTGCAGGAGGACCGAATATACAAAGAACTGATTCGGCATATCATCCGATCCGCCCGGGACTCGCAAGTCCGGCGTAGTGTCGTCTTCCTGAAAGACTACGACTGACCGTAGGTCTAAGCGGTTCCACGCGCCTGCTGAAAATTGTTATACTTTGGCAGGGTTACGCCGTGGATAGGGACGGGGGACCTGCCGTGTGAACGAGCAAAAGGGGGCGACCATGGAGCCCCGCGCCGGCGATCGTCGAGAGTTATTGGCGCGAATTTTGGCCGGACGCCTTTTTCGGCGGGCCAGCCGCCAAAGAGAGCTGCTCGAATACCTGTGCTGCAAGGCTTTCGCGCTCCCCGCCAGCGAAGTTCACGAACAAGAGCTCGGTGTGGCTATCTTCGGGCGCTCACCGGATTACGACACCAGCCAGGACAACATCGTCCGCGTACACGTATCCGAGTTGCGCAAAAAACTGGAGGAGTACTTCAAGACCGAAGGGCTGGCGGAACCCTTCACGCTGGAGATTCCCCGCGGCGGCTATACCCCCGTTTTGAAGGCCAGGCCAGAGCCCGCGTCCGCGCCGGAACACACCACCATCGCGATGGCGCCGTCCGTGGCGGATCCCGTACCGGCGGGCACCCGGACTTTGCTGCCCAATCGCTGGCTGCTGGTGGCCTTGGCCGCGCTGTCGGTCCTTTCTTTATACCTTGCGGCCCGCAACGTTCAATTGCGGCGTGGCGCCAGTCCCGCCGTTGCCACATCTCCCTTGTGGCGCCAATTCTTTGCAGCCAATCGCGAAACCGATCTGATTCTGGCCGATTCGTGTATCAGCCTGTTCACCGATATCGTCGATCGCCCGGTCACGCTGCAGGAGTACTTGGATCGTTCCTATATGCTGGGCGCTACCGCCCCGGAACAGAACGCGGAGCGCCGCCGCGACCTGGAACTGTTGCTGACGCGGCGCTACACCTCCATGGCCGATGTCTTGACAGTGCAGCGGATTACCAGCCTTGGCGCGCTCGATCGTAAAGCGGTTTCGCTCTATTTCGCACGCGATTACCCGAGTCAACGGCTGCGTTCCATGGGCACGATCGTGGTGGGCAGCAAACGCTCCAATCCGTGGGTGGAGGCATTCGAGCCCCGCATGACATTCCGCATGGACTACGATCCGGCGACCCAGAGCAACCTGGTTCGAAACCTGCGGCCCGCGTCAGGCGAACCGGCCAGCTACTCGATCCCCGGCGGTATCAACGACCCCAGGGAATCGCTGGCAATCATCGCCTATCTGCCGAATGCCCAGGGGACGGCCGATGCCGTCATCCTGAGTGGCACCGGAGCTCAGGGGACCACGGCTGCCGGTGAGGCTTTCGTTTCGCCGGTCCAGTGGCCCAAACTGCAGCGGGCTCTACCTCATTTCAGCGGTCGAATCCCCTATTTCGAAGCCCTGCTCAAAACCGACGCTGTCGGCGCCACCGTGCAGAGTTTCGAGCTCATCAGCCTGCACCTCGTCCAATAACCGTATCTGCTTATCCGAAATCTGGTAAATCGGCCATTTCTAAGCACTTATCCGAATCCTTTACGGTAAGTCTTACCGTAAATTCACTTGTCCAACCGCACTCCCGGACGCCAAACTGCAAGGCAGCCCCACAAAAAGTCTCGGTTGGAGATCTTATGAAACCAAGCCCGGCTGCTTTTCGCAACGCCGTTTTACTCTGCGCCGCCTTTCTTTGCGCCACGTTTGCGCCTGTGGTCGTCATGTCACAGGAGTCTCGCTGCACGGTGAGCGGCAGCGTCAGCGACCCCAATGGCGCCGTTCTGCCCAACACCAAAGTTCTGGCCACGGAAGTCCGTACCAATACCAAGATTCCGACCATGACGGACGAATCGGGCCAGTACACCCTGCCTTTCCTGCTGCCCGGCGACTATCCCATCGCCGTGGAGGCCACCGGCTTTAAGCGGTACGAACAGTCCCATTTGATGTTAAATGCCGGCGACCACCCGGTGATCGATATTAAGCTCGAACTGGGCGACGTCACGCAAAGTGTGACGGTGAATGCCGAAGTCCCACTGCTCAGCACCGCCGATGCCACCAACGGCCTCGTGGTTACCGACCAGCAAGTGGAGAGCCTGCCGTTGAACGGCCGCACGCCGTTCAACTTGGAAATGTCCACCATGGGTGTGATGCCTACCGGCGCTTCGTGGGGCGGATTTCACGCCTACGATAACAGCGCCGGGGCATCCTTTACCATCGCCGGCATGGCCAACAAGAGTACCGAAATGCTGACCGACGGCGCGCCCGACAATGCCTCCGACAACTCGCCTGCCTACAGCCCGCCCGAAGACGCCGTGCAGGAAGTCCGCGTATTCACCTTCGAATCCGACGCGGCTTACGGCCATACCGGCGCCGGTGTGGCCAACCAGATTACCAAGAGCGGCACCAACGGGCTGCACGGGTCCGCCTGGGAGTTCAATCAGACTTCCGCCTTGGCGGCCAACAGTTGGATCAACGACAAGAACGGGGTGAAGAACCCGGTTTCGCGCCAGAACCAATGGGGCGTCACGGCCGGCGCTCCGATCCTGCTGCCCAAAATCTTCAACGGCAAGAACAGAGTCTTCTGGTTCTTCGCCTATGAAGGCCTTGCCAACAATTATCCCGGTGGCACCTACACCACTGTGCCCAGCGCGGCGGAGCGCACCGGCGATTTCTCCGCGCTCCTGAAAGACAGCGCCTCCTACCAGGTCTACAATCCTTTTGGCGCCACCGCCGATGCCAGCGGCAACGTCACCCGCGCGCCATTTCCCAATAACGTCATGCCGTCTTCGCTGCTCAGCCCCATCGCGCAAGATTATATGAAGTTCTACCCGCAGCCCAATACCACCACCCTGCGCTCCAGCGGCGTGAACGACGGTTTCGACAACTACTACGCCATGGTGGCCAGCGAAGACCACTTCAACAACGAGTTCGGCCGGTTGGACTTCAACATCTCCAACAGCAACCGCATGTTCTTCTCCTTCCGCCACAACGACCGGCTCCAGCACTTCAACGATTACTTCGGCAACGTCGGCACCGGCGACCGTCTCAACCGCATGAACTGGGGCGCCACCCTCGACGATGTGGAAACCATCTCCCCCACCATGGTCGCCAACGTTCGCCTGAACTTCACCCGCTTCATCCAGAACCAGAACTTAGCCGGGTACGGCACCGACGCTTCATCCCTCGGCTTCCCATCCTACGTAGCGGCCGACGCGCAGTACCCCATGCTGCCCGTCATCGAATTCCTGGCCAACGGCTCCTCTTGCCAGACGCCGTCCACGGCCCAATCCAGCACCTTCCAATGCCTCGGATATTCGAATAACACTCCCAGCCTCGCGCCCTTCAACAGTTACGGCATCTTCGGCGACGTAGTGAAGAGCCACGGCAACCAGACCATCAAGTTCGGTGTGGATGCGCGCGAGTTCCAGAAGAGCTACACCACGCTGGCCGGCGCCACGGGCGTTTACGCTTTCGACGACACTTGCGTGAAGGCAACCAACACTTCCACCACGCAGCAGCCCCTGGGCGGCGATATGGCGGCATTTCTGATGGGCCAGCCAACCAGCGGCGCCTACTACATCAATTCCCAGTTCACTGCTAAGAACCCTTATTTGGGCCTGTTCTTCCAGGACGATTGGCGCGTCCGCTCCGATCTCACTCTCAACTTCGGCGTTCGCTATGAAAAGGATTTCAACGGCACCGAAATGTTCAACCGCGCCGTGAACGGGTTCGACACCAGCGCCGCCAGCCCCATCGCGGCCCAGGCCATCGCTGCCTATTCCGCCACCCCCAACGCCCTGCTGCCCGCGAGCCAGTTCCACGTCAACGGCGGACTCACCTTTGCCAGCTCCACCAATCCTTATATCTATAAGGAAATCTCCAACCGCGATTTCAGCCCGCGCGTCGGCTATGCCTGGACGCCCGCTCGGCTCAAAGGCAAAACCGTATTCCGCGGCGGTTTCGGCGTCTTCGTGCTCCCCATCATCCCCTGGAACAACTCAGTCAACCAGGAGGGCTTTAGCCAAATCACCCAGTTGACCGCCACCGGCAACAACTATCTTTCCCCCTCGGCGACGCTGGGCAACCCCTTTCCCAATGGAATTCTGCAACCATCCGGCTCCTCGCAGGGCCTATCGACCTTTCTCGGCCAAAGCATCACGTTCTTCAATCCCAACTACCAGAACGGCTATTCGGAGCGCTGGGAATTCGGCGTGCAGCACGAACTGCCGGCCGCTGTCCTCTTCGAAGCCGATTACGTCGGCAACCACGCCGTTCGCCTCAACATTACGCGCAACCTCGATTGGGTGCAGCGCCAGTTCGAAACCGCGGCTTCCAGTCCGGCTCTAAGCGGTTCCACCACCAATCCGTTTATCGGTTTGCTGCCAAATTCCACTTCTTTGAACGGCAAGACCATCAGCCAGGCCCAGTTGCTTTCCACTTATCCGGAATTCCCCACCGGCAGTATCTCGGAGCAGAATACCCAGGGTGGCGGCTCCTACTTCGACGCCCTGGACGTCAAATTGGAAAAGCGCCCGGCGCACGGCGTCACCTTGCTCGTCAACTATCAATTCTCCAAGCTCATCGAGCACGTCAACTACCTCAACGATTCCGATTTCGCCCCCGAAAAGCGCATTTCTTCGCTCGACCATACCCAGCACGCGGTGGCTGCCGTGACCATCGAATTGCCCTTCGGCCGTGGCCGCAAATACAAATTCGGGGGATCGCGCGCGCTCGATTTGGTCGCCGGAGGATGGATCTGGAATTCCATCTATGCCTACCAAACCGGCGCTCCGCTGGCTTGGGGCAACGTCGTCTTCCTCGGCGCCCCCATCAACGTGAATGAGCGGCAAACCATCGGGCCGTCCTTCAACACTGCCGCCTTCGACCGCGTCTCGGCGGACCAGCCCGTCTTCAACCTACGCACCTTCGACACCCAGTTCGGCAACCTCCGCGCCGACGCCATCAACAATTGGGACTCTTCGCTCACCAAGAACTTCCACTTCACCGAGAACCGCTACATCCAATTGCGCCTGGAAGCGTTCAACGCCTTTAACCACCCGCAGTTCAGCACGCCGAACCTCACGCCCACATCGAGCGCGTTCGGCTTGATTACCGCCACTGCCAACGGTTCGCGAACCGTGCAGCTCGGGGCGCGCGTGGTCTGGTAATCTGTGCTTTCATGCGAGCCCTGGTGGCAGCGTCGGCGCTCGGTGCGCTCTCCCTACTCGCCGGGACTTCCGCCTCGCCCGCCGATTCGGTCGATCCTTTGATCGGAACGGCGGGCGACGGCCAGACGTTTCCCGCCGCAGGCGTGCCGTTCGGCATGACCCAGTGGACCCCACAGACGCGCGCGGGCGAAGGCAAATGCGTCGCGCCCTACTACGCCAAGGACACCCGTATCCAGGGTTTCCGCGGCAGCCATTTCCTGAGCGGCTCCTGCGTCGCCGAATACGGCAGCTTCACCGTGATGCCACTGGCCGGCCCGCTCAAACTGGCCCCCGCCGAGCGCGCCTCCGCTTTTGAGCGTTCCAGCGAGCGCGCCCGCCCCTATCGTTACGACGTAACCCTCGCCGATTCCCATATCCGCGCATCCATCGCCGGCACTGCTCGGTCCGGCTTCCTCCGCTTCGTTTTCCCGGCAGCCGCCGAAGCCTGGATTCTCATCGAAGCCAATGCGCGGCGCGGCGAAGGCGAGATCCGAATCGATGCCGAACGGCGCGAAATCTCAGGCTCCAATCCCGTTCACCGTCAATACGCCGGCGCCGGCAAGCCCGCCGGATTCAGCGGTTACTTTGTCGCCCGCTTCGATCGGCCATTCCGCACCAGCGGTGGCTGGAGCGGATCCGAAGTACACCAAGGCGCCGTCCGCCAGACCGGCGGCGGCGGCCCGCCCGGCGCCTACATCGGCTTCGTTACCGCCGCGGGCGAAACCGTGTCCGTCAAAATTGGCACCTCGTTCGTGAGTGTCGAGGAAGCGCGCCGCAATCTGGACTCCGAAATCCCCGGCTGGGATTTTGAAGCTGTCGCCGCGGCCGCCTTTCGCGCCTGGAACGAAGCCCTGGGAAAAGTCGAGATCCAAAACGCCTCCGAAAGCCGCCGCCGCATCTTTTATACCGCCCTCTACCACAGCCTTCTGGTGCCCCACACCTTCAGCGATGTGTCGGGCTCCTACCCGGGATTTGCGGGCGAAGGCCGCACTGAAATCGCCCGCGGCTTCACCTACTATTGCGATTTTTCTCTCTGGGACACTTTCCGCGCCCTCCATCCCCTGCTCACCATCCTCGCCCCCCACCGCGATTCCGATATGATGCAGTCGCTCATCGCCATGGGCGAGCAGGGCGGTTGGCTTCCCGTCTATCCCGCCTGGAATAGCTATACCCAGGAAATGATCGGCGACCACGCGATCGCCGCCATCGGCGACGCGTATTTAAAAGGCATTCGCGGTTTCGACATCGGCGCCGCCTACCGCCTGATGCGCCGCAACGCCACCGAACAAGCGCCGCACGACGCCTATGTAGATGGCCGGGGCCGGCGCGCTCTCGATTCGTATCTGAAGTATGGATTCATCCCCCTCGAAGATCCCGTCCGCGACGCGTTCCACAAAGGGGAACAAGTTTCCCGTACCCTCGAATACGCCTACGACGATTTCGTCCTGGGCGAAGTGGCCCAAGCTCTCGGCAAATCGGCCGATGCCGCGCTCTTCCACGCTCGCGCCCGCAATTATCGAAACGTGATCGATCGAAATGTCGGATTCGCCCGCGGCCGCCACGCCGATGGCTCCTGGGATGAGCCTTTCGATCCCGGCAAGCCGTACCGCTACATCACCGAAGGCCTCCCTTTCCAATTCACTTTCTTCGTCCCGCAGGATATGGCCGGCCTCATCGAACTGCTCGGTGGCCGCGACGCTGTCGTGCACAAGCTCGACGAGTTATTCGCCAAGGGCTACTACGATCATGGCAACGAGCCCAGCCACCACATCGCTTACCTTTACGACTTCGCCGGCGCACCCTGGAAAACCCAGCAGCGCGTTCACGCCGTACTCGAAGAACAATACACCGATAAACAAGCCGGCCTCGCCGGCAACGACGATTGCGGCCAGATGTCCGCCTGGTATGCGATGAGCGCGCTCGGCATCTACCAGGTCGCGCCCGGAATCCCGGTCTATGAACTAGGCACGCCGGCCTTCGATCTCGCCATCGTTCACACCGAAGGCGGACATCGGTTTACGTTGCGCGCAGCCGGCGCTAGTGAAGGGAAGTTCTACATTCAATCGGCCACCCTCAACGGCAAACCGCTCCACCACCCCTGGATCGCTCACCAGGACATCGTGTCCGGCGGCGAATTGGTCTTGAAAATGGGGCCAGCCCCCAATTTCGCCTGGGGCGCCACCCCCGCCGACGCCCCACCGTCGATGTCCAGCAAGCCGTAAGCCGTGCTATTAGCCAGCAAGGTGGGGCATGCTTCAGCTTGCCCAAAAAGCCCGAAGGGCGATAGAAAGTAGCCCAGCGCGCGAGCCCTGGGACCCCTTAAAAGGACGGCCGCAACCTCACCAGCCCTCCGGCCCGAAGCCCAATATCTGATCCTCTTCCTCGCGGCTCAGAACCCGCCCTAGCTCCGATGCAGGGACGAACGGCCACACGTTCTTTTCGAGGTACTCCCGAAGCCCCTCGCCTTCGTCCGGATCGGTGACGTTCAGTTCCATGATCGCGACTTTTCTACTACTTGCCCCTCATCCTACGCGCCGCCTGCCGACACAGTCAATAGGCCGGCCTTGCTAGAGCCCCTCCCCTTTGCCCTGTCCGTCCCAGTTCCGAACACCCCATCCGCAGCCAGCTCCAATCGATTCAATCACTTCCAGTTGGCCATCTACTTGCCTCTACAGGCCCCATATGGAACACGACAGCCTCAGCATCCTGGTGAGCGACGATCAACCCGAAGTTCTGGAGGCCATCCGCCTCCTGCTGAAATCCGCCGGGCACGAGACCGTCACCGCCAACTCCCCGGCCACGCTCCTCGAAGTGGCGCGCTCTCGTCCGTTCGATTTGATCCTCATGGACCTGAACTATTCGCGCGACACCACCTCGGGCAGGGAAGGTCTCGATCTGCTCGCTTCTCTCGAAGCCGGCCGCGGCGAAACCCCCGTGGTGGTCATGACCGCCTGGAGCGATGTCGATCTCGCCGTCGAAGCCATGCAGCGTGGAGCCGTCGATTTCATCCAGAAACCGTGGGACAATCGCCGCCTCCTGAACGTCATCGAAGGCCAGACCAGCGCCTTCCGCCACAAAGCCGTGGCGCGCCACGATCTCGACCGCGCCCGCAACGTGCAGCGCCGGCTGATGCCGCAGTCTGCTCCCGGCCTGAAAACTCTGGAGTGCGCCGCCTTGAGCGTGCCAGCCTCCGAAATCGGCGGCGATTATTACGATTTTCTCGATGCCGGCGCCGGCCGGCTGGCTTTCCTGCTCGCCGATGTCAGCGGCAAAGGCGTGGCCGCCGGGCTTCTCATGGCTCACTTGCGCGCCAGCTTCCATAGCCAATCGGCCGCCACTCTGGCCGAGCCCGCTGACGCGATTCGTTCCGTCAACAATCTGTTCGTGGAATCCAGCGCACTGGACGAATATGCCACCCTCTTCTATGGCGTCTACCACGAGGGCCTGAAGCGCCTTCGTTATATAAACTGCGGCCACCTGGCCCCGATCCTGATCCGCGCCAACGGCGCCATCGAGCGCCTCGCGCCCACCACCACCGTGCTCGGCCTCTTCGCCGGCATGGCGCTAACCGAAGCCTCCATCGATCTGAACCCCGGCGATACCCTGCTCCTCTTCTCCGATGGCATCACCGAGGCCGCCAATCCGGATGGCGACGAGTTCGGCGAAGACTGCCTGCCAGCCTTTATGCGCGGCGCTCTGCCTTCCATCCCTACCCGCATCCTCGACGCCGTGCGCACCTTCAGCCCCGGCGCCCCCTCCGACGACCGCACCGTACTCTGCCTTCGCGCCCGGGGCTGAAACTCTCTCGTGGGGCACGCCATCGTTGTATGTGGCCTGCCCGTCCTGGTCGGGCCGGGAACCGAATCGGTATGATGGGGTATGGCTGAAATTCCAGATCCCCAAACCAAAGGCCAATCACCCGAGCGAATCGACGAAGTGCCCGGTATCGGCGACCGCCAGGCGCAGATCGATGAAGCTATCGCCGGCATTCTGGAACTCCGCAAGCGCATGGGTAAGATCACCGTGGCAGAGATTCTGTCGGCTCGCGATGAGGGACGACGGTAGCTACTGATCCTGCCCACCGTGGCGCGGGCACTTTTGCCCAATGCCGCATACAGTTGTTTCTGTAGGGCGGACGCCCTCGTCCGCAGCCCGCCCCCGGCCGGCTTTTCGACTGTATCGGAGACTTGATTCTCGGGGAGAAATGCGGGACGAGGGCGTCCCGCGCGGACCAGGGGGTCCGCCCTACTAATGATTGGCTCCTCAATCGTCCGCCCCCCACGCCGCGTTATCATAAAGTCGTTCGGCAGGAGGGTAGCATTTCCATGGAATTGGACCGCCGCAGTTTCCTCAAGACGGCCGCGCTCAGCGTGGGCCCCGCCGTCCTCGGCGCGCGAGGCGCCAACGACAAAGTGAATATCGGTTGGATCGGCGTGGGTACGCGCGGTTACGCGGGCCTGGACTGGCTGCACACCGCCGCCGGCGAGGACGTTCGCATCGTCGCCATCTGCGATACCTACCAGGGCTACATCGTCCGCGCCAAGGACCGTCTGAAAACTATCTGGGGCGACGTCCCTCCCGCCTATAACGATTACCGCGAGCTGCTCGCCGACAAGAACGTCGACGCGGTCTTTATCATGACCCCCGAGCATCTCCATCACAACATGACGATCGCCGCGCTCGAAGCCGGCAAGCACGTCTACATCGAAAAGCCCCTAGCCCACACCATCGAAGAAGGTTTCGAGATCGTCAGCGCCTGGGAAAAGTCCGGCAAGATCGTTCAGGTCGGCACTCAGAACCGCAGCTCGTCGCTCTACAAACGGGCCAAGGAGCTGGTCGATCAGGGCATGATCGGCGACGTCCATTTCGTGCGCGCGTTCTGGTATCGCAACTCGCTCGATACCGACCCCGCCTGGCGCTATGCGATCCCTCCCGAAGCCACCGAACAGAATACCGATTGGAACCGCTTCCTCGGCCCGGCGCCCAAACGCGCCTGGAGCCCCGAGCGCTACTTCCAATGGCGCCTCTACTGGGATTACTCCGGCGGCATCTCCACCGACCTGCTGGTGCACCAGACCGACATCGTCAATTACATGCTCGGCAAGACGGTCCCTCAAACCTGCACCGCGTCCGGCGGCATCTACCGCTGGCACGACGACCGCGACGTGCCCGATACCTTCAGCGCCACCTACGAATACCCCGGCGAGCTTCAAATCAACTACAGTTGCTACTTCGGCAATGTCCACTACGGCTACGGCGAGCAGTTGTGCGGCAACGAAGGCACCATCGAAGTGATGAACCGCCAGGACCTCTACTTCACCCCCGAAGTTTTCGGCGCCAATGGCTCCAAGACCCCGGCCAAGATCAAAGCCCGCCAGCCCATCCATCTCAACGGCAGGGCCGATTTCGGCGAATCCGATGGCGCCATCAATCACTTCCGCAATTTCATCCGCTCGGTAAAAGGCAGCGAAAAAGTCATCGCGCCGCCCACCGTCGGCCAACAAGCGGCCATCAGCGGCCACATGGCCACGCTGTCGTTCAAGAACCAGAAGAAAGTCATCTGGGATCAGACCGCGAACCGCTACACTCTCTCGTAACGGCCTGACGTCATGGCCGCCGCCGCCCTCGCCACAGCGCCCTCCGGCACCCTGAACGCTCCTCGCTGGATCATCGGCCGCGGTGTCGATCTCACACTTGTGATCGGCAGCGCCTTGGCTGGATACCTGTACGTGCTCCTCAACGTCGGTTTCCACGTCCCCATCTCGCTGCTCTGGTGGTTCTGGTCGGTCGGTTTCGACGGCACGCACATCTTTGCCACGGCTTCCCGCACCTACTTCGATTCCGAGGCGCGCCGGCTCAATCCCGCGCTCTTCTACGGCAGCCTGATTTTCTTCTTCTCGCTCGGACCGCTCATGGTCCTGGCCGGCTGGAAAGGCTGGCTCTATCTGCTGGTCGGCGTGTGGGCCTATTATCACGTCATCCGCCAGCACTACGGCTTCATGGTCCTTTATAAAGTGAAGAACCGCGACCTGGCGCCCATCGACAATCGCCTCGATCGCCTCTTCCTGGGCGTGATGATGATCTTTCCGCCCTTCGAGCGCTTCTTCATCCGCCATCCCGAAGAAATCGGATTGCCGTTCCGCCTGGCTCGAATCGAAACGCCGGTTTGGTGCCTCGTGGCGGCCACCGCAGCCGCTTATCTGGTCCGCCAATGGATCCGCCACCGCGCTGGCGTACCTTCCAACCGCCCGAAGCTGCTGCTCTTCGCCGCCGTGATCCCCCTCCATTGGCTTACTTTTGCTTGTATGAGCTGGCAGGCGGCCGTCCCCACCGTCACCATCGTTCACAATCTGCAATACCACGCCATCGTCTGGTTCCATAACCGCAATCGCTATTCCGGCCCGGACACCCGCTCGCGCCATGGCCGCATTCCCGCCGCCGTCGCCCGCAGCTTGGCCGCCTATGTCCTTGTGGCTCTGCTCTTCAGCGCTCTCTATCGCATTCCCGGTTTCGCGCTCGGCCAAACTTCCAACCTGGCATTCGGTTTTTTCTGCGGATTCGGCTTGACCCACTACTACCTGGATAGCCGTATCTGGCGCGTCCGCCACGATCCCGGTCTCCGCGCCGCCCTCCGCATGGCCTGAAACGGCCGCAGCACCGGCGATCTTTCCGCCGGTGCTTTCCTGAACCGCCCGCGGTTCGGCCCAATCCGCACAAGGGTCGGGAAGTTTGCGCGGTTTGCCTTCTCCTCCTAGCGCAGGTAGCGCCCGACTGGCGAGCTCGTCCAACTGCGCCGTTTGCCGCACCCTTCTTAGGACTTTTGCGTGGAAAATGCCCCAGTTGTGTACCGATTTTAGTAGCCGTAGCGTGTTGTCAGTACTAGATTTAATACTTATAGCTCTTAAGATCGCGTAAGCCGTTACAAACACGAGTGACGAAAAAATGGTCACAAAGCTGCAACAGGAGGCTCAACCAACGTAACAGAGACTGTCCGGGATAGACGGCTTCTCAATCTGTTGGTAAGAGCAAAAGCGATCGTGGTCAAGTACTACTTGGCAGGAGAAAAAACTATATGAAATCCGGTTTTTGCCGCGGATCGGCAATTGGGACGCTCGTTTTGACAGTACTTTTGTTATGCGGCCCGGCGTGGCCGCAGTCCGTTTCCACGGGAACGGTATCGGGGCTGATCACCGATCAACAGCATGCGATCGTGGCAGGCGCGACGATCAAGCTGACCGACCCCTCCACACGGATCACCTTGACGGCGACGAGCAATGACGCCGGCCGGTACACCTTCGTAAGCGTCGTACCCGCGGTGTACAACATCAGCATCAGCAAGTCGGGTTTTTCGACGATGGACGTGAACGCGCAAAACGTAGAGGTCGGCCAGGTGCTGACCATCAACGCGACGCTGCAAGTGGGCGCCACCGCGACCACGGTGGAAGTCGCCGCGCAGGCAGGCGCGGAATTGCAGACCACGAATTCCACGGTGGGCCAGACCGTCTCCGGGGATTCGATGGTCTATCTGCCGGGTTTCAGCCGTGAAGCGGCGGCGCTGGCGCTCTACCAGCCGGGCGTTTCGCCGGAAGGCTCGGTAGCCGGCGCGATGTGGGACCAGAACACCTTCCAACTCGACGGCGGCAACAACTCGAACGACATGGACGGAAGCATGACCGTCTACTCGTCGAGCTACGCTGGCATGGGGACCAACGGAGGATCGTTGTATACCGGTGCCGGCGCGCCTACCGGGACGATGCCGACGCCGGTCGAGAGCATCGAAGAATTCAAAGTGAATACCAGCGGCATGACGGCGGATTTCAACGGTTCCTCCGGCAGCCAGGTGCAGATGGTGACCAAGCGCGGCACCAACACGTTCCACGGGGCGGGATACGAATACTACTACGCCACCGACGTGGGCGCGGCCAATAACTGGGACAACAACCACACGCCTTCGGGTAACCTTGGATACACGCCCCTGCCGATCACGCACAACAACCGCTTCGGCGGGGCATTGGGCGGCCAGCTCATCCCCAAGAACCTGCTGGGCGGCAAGTGGTATTTCTTCGTGAATTACGAAGGCTTCCGCTACCCGCAGTCCTCCCTCATCGAAAGGCCCGTGCCCACGCCGCTGCTGAAAGCCGGCGTGGTTCAGATTTCGGAATCCACGGGATACGTGCCTTACAACTTGAACCCCTTTCCGGTAACCGTGGGAGGAGTGACGTACCAGCCTGCGACCTGCCCGGCGGGCGCCTGCGATCCGCGCGGAATCGGATTGAATTCGCTGGTGTCGCAGATCTGGAACAAATACATGCCGGCGGCCAACGTAGTTTCGGGCG
>JBEKYD010000173.1:0-16110 GCA_049511335.1 Bryobacteraceae bacterium
CCACGCCGCCACGCTGGTGCACGACGATGTGATCGATGCCGCCGAAACCCGCCGTGGGCGTCCTTCGAGCAACGTCAAGTGGGGGAATCACACCTGCGTGTTGGCGGGGGACTGGCTGTACATGCAGGCGTTCCAAATTGCGCTGCGGGAGCGCCACTTCCAGATTCTCGACCTGCTGATCGGGCTGACGCAGATAATGGTGGAAGGCGAGTTGCTGCAGCTCGAGCGCATTGGGCGTATCGACGTGACCGAAGCCGATTGCATGGAGTTGGTGGACCGCAAGACGGCATGCCTGTTTTCGGTATGCGCGCGGCTGGGTGCGATTTCGGGCGGCGGCGACGTTCAAAGCCAGGAGAAGCTGGGCGAATACGCCTGGAACCTGGGGATGGCGTTTCAGCTTGTGGACGATATGCTGGATTTCACGGCGCGCGAAAGCACCTTGGGGAAACCCGTGGGCGGCGATTTGCGAGAGGGAAAGGTGACGCTGCCGCTGGTATACGCGCTGGAGCGCGCGACAGCGGCCGAACACGCGATCGTCGAAAACATTCTTGCCCGCCGCGACTACCAGCAGGCGCCGTTTTCACGGATTCTCGACTTGGTGAGGCGCCATCGGGGCATCGAGCGGGTCAAGGACCGCGCCCAAGCCTTCACCGACAAAGCCCGGCAGATCATGCAGGAATTTCCCGAATCGCCGTATCAGCGGGCGTTGCTGGCGGTGACGGACCTGGTTACGGAGCGAGATCACTAAAAGCTTTCAGCGGTCAGCTTTCAGCGGTCAGCGGTCAGCTCTCAGCCATCAGCCTTCGGCGGTCGTTGCAAAGCTGAGAGCTGAAAGCTGACGGCTTATTTCTTCACCGGCGTGGCTTTTTGGAACGCGGGCGGACCGGCGGGAGGGGGGCCGACGCGGTCGATGGTCACGCTGATCAATTTGGGTGGATTCTTGGGCCGGAAGTCAGGGCCGGGGCCGGCGGGCACGCGTGAAATGGCTTTGACCACGTCCTGGCCTTCGACAACCTGGCCGAAGATGGTATAGCCGCCGTCGTAGCTCGGGATTGGCGAGGCTACGGTGATGAACCACTGGCAGGAATTGGTATTCGGTTCCCCGAGATTGGCCATGGCGAGGCGGCCGGGCTGGTCGAACTTGAGGTCGGGGCGAATCTCGTCTTTCAATTTGATACCGGCGGTGCCTTCGCCGGTGCCGGCTGGATCGCCGGATTGGATCATGCCGTCGAGCATGACGCGATGGAAGATCAGTCCGTTGTAGAGCGGCTTGCGCACCATGGTGTGGGTTTTCGGATCGAGCCAGGGCTTGGCGCCTTTGGCTAGTCCGACGAAGTTCTGCACGGTAAGCGGAGTCTGCTTTTCGAACAACTGCGCCACGATGGTACCCATGGACGTCTGGAAAGTCGCATAAAGCCCGTCCGGCCGAGACGCCGCCGCGGGCTGAGGCGCTTGCGCAAACACGCACGACGCCATCGACATGACAACGAAGAACCGTTTCATCCCCATACCTTCTGTCGAGCCCTTATTCTATATCCATGCGGCGCGGGAAGGACAGCGGTCCGACGTTGCGACACGGTAAAGTTTTTCCTACGGCAGCCGATAGATGATTTGCGTGCCGGAGCTGAAACCGGACACGGGGTTACGGGGTGCGACCCGGAAGGGCGCGATTCCGATCGGGCCGAGCGATGGTGGAGCGCATCGGCCTCACCCATTTCAATTTTGCTAAAATCGGGGCTTGCTGCAACGTCATTTCAATTAGGCTGGGCGCGGGAAAAAAGAGCCGAGACGAACCTTGGCTCAGCGGGCGTGACCGCCTGCGCCGCGCGGCCTGAACTGGAGGAGAGTTGATGAAGCGTCTATCGATCGGTTTCGTGCTCATGTTGCTGGCGGTGGCGGTTTTGCCGGCGGCCGATATTTCCGGCACGTGGAAGGGTTCTTTCGATTTCCAGGGGAGCCAGGTACCCATTTCGCTGCAATTAAAAGGGGATGCCGATGTTCTCACCGGCACGATTACCGGCCTGCCAACCGACCCGGCGGAAATCAAAGACGGCAAAATCAAAGCCGACCAGGTCACCTTCTGGGTGAGCGTGGATTACGAAGGCAGCACGTACAAAGTGGTTTATTCAGGCAAGATCGCGGGTGACGAAATCCACTTCAGCATGGGCACGGAAGATGGATCGTGGGGCACAGATCTGGTAGTGAAGCGCTCCTGAGGAGGGGCGCTTTTGTGTGCAGCCTGAGCGGCTCTTGGCCGCAATCGAAAACTGCCGCGTAGACCAGTCGGTCGGGTTTGGCCGAGGTTCCGACGTGGCGCTGTTGCCGCGGTTGCGCAAGGTAGAGCGGTGCTGGCGCCTGTTGTGTGTAATCGTCTCCGGGCGCGAAGGAGTCGAGCGGCAGTGTGCAAAAAAACGTCGCGGGCAGGGGACAAACGGAGGCGCCGTAGCACGACTTGTAGCGGAGATTCCGGCCGGCGCTGTCCCGAGCTTTGAAGGCGGTGCCTTGATTCCCAGCTAAGCTGTTTATCCTCAATCGTCTAGCCGGTGCAGCGGCGCTGGCGGGCGGTTTCTCCGTTCGACCCCCGAACGCACCAATACAACCAATAATTTCAACGTTTTAATGGCTAGTCGTAGAATCCGCGAGGGGGCGGTGACTATACTCGCTGTAGAAGTCGAAAGAGTGGATTTCCATTATTTTGGGAGCCGGTGAGTCGTTGGCTTGAGTCGCCATTCTTCAAATCCATAGCTGTCTAAATTCACACTGGGGGAAGCGTTGCGCCACCAGGAGGAGTCCGAACGAGATGCATAAGCCCATCAAGTACGCCGAAAAGGCATTGACGTACGCCGCCGGCGCGGCCTGGACGGTTTTCGATAAGTTGAATCAAATCAACCAGAATCCGGGCTTTACGCCAAAGTGGTCGGACAAGCCCCTGCTCAAATCGTGGGAGAAGCAAAAGCCTACTTTGGGCTGGCCGCGGCAGACCGATTCGCTCTGCCCGAGGTGCGTGCCGGAGATCCGGAAGCAGATACTGGATGGCAAACAGCCGCTGGATGTGCTCTATACGCAGAAACCGGGCGAGATCAAGGCGAGCATTATCGAACGCGACGGCAAGATCCTGATGGTCAAGGACTGCCCGGTGCACGGCCATTTCGAAGATGTAATGGCCATCGATCCGAAGTTTCTGCGGCACGTGGAGGCGGTATTTCCCGGACGCGACATTCGCGCGCACAACGACGAACGGCTGCACAAGCACGGCTCGAGCACTATCACTCACGGGCGCGGCTCGGTGCTGACCATCGACCTGACCAATCGCTGCAACATGATGTGCGACCCCTGCTTCATGGACGCCAACCAGGTTGGCTTCGTCCACGAATTGAGCTGGGAAGACATCAAGACGATGCTCGACAACGCCATCACCATCAAGCCGAAACGGCAGATGTCGGTGCAGTTCTCGGGCGGCGAGCCGACCCTTTCACCCTATTTCCTGGATGCGGTAAGCTACTCGCGCGAGGTCGGTTACACTTCGGTGCAGGCGGCCACCAACGGGATCGAGTTCGCCAAGAGCGCGGAGTTCGCGAAGAAGGCCGCCGATGCCGGTCTGCGGTACGCCTACCTGCAGTTCGATGGCATCGGCAACGCCGCCAACTCGCACCGCAAGGTGGGCAACCTGTTCGACGTGAAGCTGCGCGCCATCGAGAACCTGCACAGCAATGGCGTGGACATTATTCCGGTCATTACCATCGTCAACGGCATCAACAACGAGCAGGTGGGCCGCATCGTTCAGTTCGCGCTGGATAATCCCAAGAAGATTCCGTTTCTCTCGTTCCAGCCGGTTTCCTTCACCGGCCGCGACGAAGAAGTCACCGACGAGCGGCGCATGGCGCAGCGCTACACGCTGTCGCATCTGGCGCACGACGTGAAGAACCAGACGGGCCTGGGCGAGCCCGCTCGCGATTGGTTCCCGATTTCCTTCATGAGCACGTTCTCGGATTGGAGCGACCTGGTGCACGGGCCGCAGGCGAGCTGGGGCCAGTTGAGCTGCGGCTGCCATCCGAATTGCGGCGTCGGCATGGCTGTGATGGTGGACAAAGAAACCAAGGAAATGGCGCCGGTGACGTCGTTCTGGAACGCCGATCGATTGGCCAAAGATGTCGCGCGCATCAACGATGCGGGGCGCGGCAAATGGATGTCGATTGTGGGCATGGCCCTGGCTGCCGCGCGCAACTACGATCCGTTCCAGGCGCCGACGCACTTCAAGCTCAGCGACCTGATGAAAAAGCTGGACAAGACGTTCGGCGCGACCGGGAAGAACTATGGCAAGGTCGGCAAGGACCGCACGATAGACGACATCGAGAAGCGGCGGCGCGACCGCTGGAACTTCCTGTTCATCGCCGGCATGTGGTTCCAGGACCTGTTCAACTACGATTTCCGCCGCACCGAACAGTGCATCATTCCCTACGCCACGCAGGAAGGGGAAATCTCGTTCTGCGCATACAATACCGGCGTGGGTTGGCGCAACATCATCGAGAAGATGCACATGACGGCGACCCTGACCAAGTGGTACGAGGAGCACGGCAAGCACGAGATCTTCGCCGGCGGGAAGCACGTGCCGCTCGAATCCACGGAGCACCGCCTGGTGCTGCGCGAGGAAATCGTCACGCTCGAGGAACAGCACGACCTGGATCGCATGGGCATCGCCAAGAACGCCCGCGAGGAGAAGATCCGGGCTCGGGATGCGAAGCTCCAGGAGGCTGAGAACGCCCGCATGGCGCGCCTCTATCGCGAACACGTTTTGAAGGAGAAGCCGGGACCGGAGTTGGTGCAGATTCTCGCGGTTGCACCGGCAGCCAAGCCGGCGGAGGAGCGCGAAGAAGTCGGGAGTTTCGGGGATTAAGCGCGGTCGGCAGGTTTACCAATCTGCCCCACATTGTGGAACTTTCCGGTCCGGCGGGTGCGGGTAACATTCGGTGGGGTTTGCGCGCCTCCCTTGTTACTACCCGATGGCTCACCACCGCTTACAAATTTTGTTCGCTCGCGTTTTGGCCTTTGGGCTGGCGGTTTCCTCCCTGCTGGCCTACGAGCATCATGGCGTTGTAAAGTCCGGCGGGATGCCTGTGCCGGGAGCCACGGTGACGGTGACGCAGGGCGACAAAAAGCTGGTCACCACCACGGACGATCAAGGGCTATACAGCTTTCCGAGCCTGAGCGAGGGCGTTTGGACTCTGCAGATCGAAATGTTGGGTTTCGCGACGCTGATGCGAGACATCGGCATTGCTCCGGATGCGCCTGTCCCGGTTTGGAATTTGCAACTGCTATCGCTAGCGGGTTTACAGCAGAGCTTGGCGCCTCCAGCGGCGGCCGCCGCAAAGCCTTCGGAAGCCGCGCTCGCGAGCCCGGCGACGGCCACGACTGCGTCTGCCGCCACGCCTGCCGCTAACGCTCAAAACAAAGCTGGCGGCGCCAGCGCGTCCGGGGGGCGGGGCGGAACGGCGAACGGCAACGGCCGCCCGTCTTTGCGACAGGCTATGGGGCAGGGTGGGTTCCAGCAGATGGACCTGAACGCCACCGGCGATGGCAGCCTGAATTCCGATGTGGGCATGGGCGTCGATGCCAATGCCGGCGGCGATTCTTCCGATGCATTTATGGTGAACGGCTCGGTTTCGAGCCAGCTTGGCATGCCGCAGCAAGGCGGCGATTGGGGTCCTGGCGGCCGCGGCGGCATGTTTGGGCTCGGTCCGGGCGGGAATGGCATGAATGGCCCCGGCGGCGGAGACGGTATGAATGCGAACCCCATGGGCGCCGGCGGGCCTGGCGGTGGACCCGGCGGACCGGGCGGTCCCGGTGGGCGCGGCGGTGGCATGGCGGGTGGTGGGTTCGGCGGACGAGGCGGTGGGTTTGGCGGGCGCGGGTTCGGTGGGCGTGGTGGGCGCGGCGCACGGGGCAATCAGAATTCCTTCGGCAACGGGCGGCGGGACGCGCGCATGCGGCTGCAAGGAAACCTGGCCGTGACTCTGGATAATTCCGCCCTCGATGCGCAGAACTTTTCTCTGGACGGCAATCACACTCCCAAGCCGAGCTACAACAAGCTGCGCAGTTCGGGCATGATCGGCGGTCCGTTGAAGATCCCCCACGTACTGAGCGGGCGGAACACCACCTTCATCTTCAATTACCAGTTGACGCGGCAGCGCAACGCTTCCACGTTGACGACGTTGGTGCCTACCGAGGCGGAGCGCGGCGGCGATTTCGCGGGCCTTACCGGCGCCTTCGGCGCACCCGTCACGATCAGCAACCCGCTCACGGGCGCACCCTTTATAGGCAACGCAATCCCCGCGTCCCAGCTCAGTCCCCAAGCTCTCGCGTTTCTGAATTATTATCCGCTGCCCAATTTCACCGGAAGCGGCACCTACAATTATCAGATACCGATCGTCGGCATCACCAATCAAACCAATATCAACACCCGAATCAGCCAAACGATCAACGCCAAGAATCAAATCAACGGACGTTTTTCCTGGCAACATAACGGCAGCACCAATCCCAACATGTTCAATTTCATCGATAGCACGAACATGACGGGAATCAATACCAGCCTGTCCTGGATTTATCACTTCACCACGCGAGTGATCAACACGGCGACTTATAGCTTCAGCCGGTCGGCGACCAACACCTTGCCGTACTTCTATAACGTCAAGGAGAACGTATCGGCCGCGCTCGGAGTCCAGGGAAACGATCAGGCTTCGTATTTCTTTGGACCGCCGAGCCTGGGATTTTCCAGCGGATTTGCCGGCTTCAACGACGCGAATTACTCGCTGAATCACAACAATACGAACGCGCTGGGAGATAGCCTGCTGTGGGTCCATGGGGTGCATAACATCACCTTCGGAATGGACGTCAGGCGACAGGATTTCAACCTGTTTTCACAGGCCAATCCGCGCGGGAGTTTCACCTTTACCGGCGCTTTGTCGGGTTATGACTTTGCCGACTTCCTGCTGGGCTATCCGGACACCGAACAAATCGCTTATGGAAATCCGGATAAGTACTTCCGCGCCACGTGGCTGGATGGTTATGTGACCGACGACTGGCGGCTATCGGCGCGGGTATCGCTCAATCTCGGGGTACGGTGGGATTTCCAATCGCCGGTGACGGAACTGCAGAATCGGCTGGTGAATCTCGACGTCACGCAAAACTTCGTTTCCGAAGCTCCGGTGTGCGGTGCGGCTGTTGCGGGTTGTCAAGCGGCCGGCGCGGTGGGGCTGCCCTCATCGCTGGTTCGCCCCAATTATCATGAATTTCAGCCGCGCATCGGAATTGCCTGGAAACCGTTTACCAAGCATTCCACCGTGGTGCGCAGCGGTTACGGCATTTACTACAACACCTCGGTATTTCAGCCGCTGGCCAGCAGTATGGCGCAGCAGGCCCCACTTTCTTATAGCTTGAGCCAGGCGAATTCGCCGGCCACCCTCTTTAACATGGCAACGGGTCTCACTCAGCAGCTAACTTCCTCCACGCTGCAGACCTTCGCCCTGGATCCTAACTTCAAGATCGGTTATTTGCACTACTGGCAGGTGCTGGTGCAGCAGAACCTGCCGGATGCATTGGTGCTGACGGTGATTTATAACGGCAACAAAGGCACGCACCTGATGCAGGAGTTTCTGCCCAATTCGGTGCCCACGGGCGCGGCTTCCCTTGCGTATGCCTCCGGGTACGGGTACGAAACTTCGGGGGCGAACTCGGAATACGAGATGGGCTCGGTGCAGTTGCAGCGGCGCTTCCGCAGCGGATTTATGGGCAACGTGATTTACACGCACTCGAAGGCGATTGACGATTCGCAGGCGGTGGGCGGCCGCGGAGCGGGCGGATTCGGCAATGCCCCCTATGCCCAGAACTGGCTGGATCTGGACGCGGAGCGTTCGCTTTCGAGTTTCAATCGGGCCAATACGCTGAACCTGAATCTGCAGTACTCCACGGGGATGGGTAATCGCGGCGGAGCGTTGGTGAGCGGGTTTAAGGGAGCGCTGTTGAAGGATTGGACGATTGGCCCGAGCCTGACGCTGGGTAGCGGGCTGCCGCTCACGCCGATCGTGGCGGGCCGGGTTGCTACCGGGACGGGCATTACCGGTACTACGCGCGCTGAATACCTGGGACTGCCACTCTCGGCCGCGCAGCCGGGCTACTATTTCAATACCGCGGCATTCGGCGCGCCGGCCGCCGGCGAGTGGGGCGATGCGGGACGCGGCATTGTTACCGGGCCGGTGCAATTCACGGTGAACGCCTCGGCCGGCCGGATCTTCCGCATCGGCGAGCGGCGCAGTTTCGACTTGCGCTTCGACGCTACCAACGTGCTGAATCATGTGACCTGGGCCAGCTATAACACGACGTTCGGCAACGCTCAGTTCGGACTGCCGACGGCGGCTACGGCGATGCGGGCGATGACGGTGACATTGCGGTTCAGGTTCTAGTTGTCAGTTGTCAGTAATCAGTTGTCAGTAATCAGTTATCAGTTTTCAGTGGTCAGGATGGAGATGTCAGCATGAAAGCCAAGCCGCATCGCGAAACCGGCGCAGGGGGTCTACGTGGCGCGGGCACTCGTGCCTGCCGTGTCGGGACTCATCCCGACACGCTGCCGCGCTTGGAAGGCGCCGCACAGGCAAGCGGATCGCGCCACGGCTTTCGGGCGGCTCTGGCGGTGCTCCTGGTTTGGGCAATCGTGGCGGGGGCGCAACAGGCGCCGCAGCAATCTTCGCAGCCTGCTACGGCTGCGCCGGCGGCCCCGACGGCTGGGTCGCAGCGGTCGCGGGCTCTCATCGCTTCGCAAGGTATGACCACTTTCAGCACTACGCGACAACTTGTGGTGGAAGACGTCATCGTGAAGGACAAAGATGGCAACCCGATTCCTGGACTCAAGGCGAGCGACTTGGTGGTGACCGAAGATGGCAAACCGCAGAAGATCGACGTATTTCATTACGAGACCCTGGAAGGGGCGGTAGAGCCAGCGCCACAGCTTCAAGAGCGGCCCTCGGTGGCCGATGCCACGGCCGCCACGACGCCGCAACCTGCCGCGCCCGCGGCGGCCACCGTCAAGCCGGTAACCCGCAACGACATCGCGCCCGAAACGCCGGGCGATGTGAAATACCAGGACCGGCGGCTGATGGTGATGTTCTTCGATATGACGTCCATGCCGATTCAGGACCAGATGCGCGCGCAGACGGCGGCGACGAAATTCATCAAGACGCAGATGACCAAGTCCGACCTGATGGCCATTATGACCTTTTCGAGCGACGTCAACGTGGTGGAGGATTTTACCGACGATCGCGACGTGCTGCTCAAGGACGTGAAGGGCCTGGTAATCGGCGAAGGTTCGGGGATGGACGAGACCGTCAGCGACGACAGTGCGTCGGACACGGGCGCCGCGTTCCAGCAGGACGACACGGAGTTCAACATCTTCAATACCGACCGGCAGCTCGACGCGCTGGCGACGGCGGTAAGGAAGCTGGCGTCGTTGAACGAGAAGAAGGCGCTGGTTTACTTCGCCAGCGGCATGACGCGCAACGGCTTCGATAACCAGGCCGAATTGCAGGCAACGATCAACGCCGCCATTCGCGCCAACGTGGCGTTTTATCCCATCGACGCGCGCGGCCTGGTAGCGCAGGCTCCGCTGGGGGATGCCACCAAGGGGTCGCCGGGAAGCCAGGCGATGTACTCGGGCAGCTCGGCGCGGGCAAGCACGAGCGATTTCCAGGCCCAGCAGGAAACCCTGTTCACGCTGGCATCGGATACGGGCGGCAAGGCGCTGCTCGACGATAACGAACTGTCCAACGGTATCGTGCAGGCGCAGAGGGATATTTCAAGTTACTACATTGTCGGTTATTACACGTCCAATGAGAAGTTGGACGGTAAATTCCGGCGCATCAAAATCAGCCTGAAGGACGACACCGTAACCGCCAAGCTGGGCAAGCTGGATTACCGGCAGGGTTATTACGCGGGCAGGGAATTCAGTAAGACGAGCGGCGAGGACAAAGAGCGCCAGTTAGCCGAGGCGCTGATGCTGGGCGATCCGGTTACGGACCTGGTGGTGGATCTGGAAGTGGATTATTTCCGTTTGGCCAAGGACCGCTACTTCGTGCCGGTGGTGGCGAAGATTCCGGGCAGCGAGCTGGAGCTGGCGCAGCACGGGGGGGCGGAGACCGCCAAGATCGATTTCATCGGGGTGGTGAAGGACAGCGCGGGCAAGACGGTACAGAACGTGCGCGACTCGGTGGATATCAAGCTCAAGGGCGAAACCGCGGCGCAGCTTGCCAAGAGCCCGATCGTGTACGACACGGGCTTTACGCTGGCGCCGGGACAATACTCGGTGCGGTTCCTGGCGCGCGACAACGCCACGGGTAAGATGGGCACTTACGACGCCAAGTTTACGATCCCGGATCTCGGCGCCGATCAAGGGTTGCCGATCAGCTCGGTGGTGCTTTCGAGCCAGCGCACGCCGCTGAGCGCGGCTGTCTACAGCGCCGAGAAGGACAAGAAGCTGCTATCGGCGAACCCTCTTGTGCAGGATGGGACGAAGCTGGTACCGAGCGTGACGCGCGTGTTCAATAAGTCGCAGCAGATGTACGTGTACCTGGAAGCGTACGAGCCGGCCGCGGATACCACGCAGCCGATTTTCGCCAGAGTGAGCTTTTATCGCGGCAAGACGCTGGCATTCCAGACGGACCCGCTCGAAGTGACCAAGGGGCTGGACGAAAAATCGAAGGCGCTGCCGCTGCGGTTCGCGGTTCCCCTGGCGAAACTGGCGCCGGGCCGTTACACCTGCCAGGTGAGTGTGCTGCAGCCGACGGCGCAGAAGTTTGCGTTTTGGCGGGCGCAGATGATGCTGGTGCAGTAGGGAGTCAGTAGTCAGTTGTCAGTGGTCAGTAGTCAGTAGTCAGTAGTCAGCGGTCATGGCTACTGATTACTGATTACTGAAAAAATGGCGCCCACGCGGTAAAACGTGGGCGCCGTTTGGGCTTGTTGCTGCCGATTATTCGGCTAGGGTATCTTCGCCGGTATCTTCGGGCAGGCCGCCGGCGTATTGCAGGCGGGTTTCTTCGTCGTAGCCGGGGATGTCGAGAGCGGCGGGCTCTTCCACCACATCCTCGCCGGCAATTTTGACCTGGCGGTAATACTCCATGCCGGTGCCCGCGGGGACCAGGCGGCCCATGATGACGTTCTCCTTGAGGCCGCGCAGGTAATCCACGCGGCCGTTGATGGCGGCTTCGGTGAGCACGCGCGTGGTCTCCTGGAAGGACGCCGCGGAGATGAACGAATCGGTCGAAAGCGAAGCCTTGGTGATGCCGAGCAGCACGGCCTTGCCTTGGGCGGGACGGCCGCCGGCTTCCACTACGCGCTGATTTTCGGCGCGGAACTTGAACTTGTCGACCACTTCCTCGGGCAGGAATTCGCTGTCGCCGATATCCTCGACCTTCACCCAGCGCATCATCTGGCGCGAAATCACTTCCAGGTGCTTGTCATTGATATTGACGCCCTGCAGGCGGTAGACTTCCTGAATCTCGTTGACCAGGTACTTTTGCAGCTCCTTTTCGCCGAGCACATCCAGGATGTCGTGGGGGTTGCGCGGGCCATCCATGAGGGGCTCGCCGGCTTTTACCCGCTCGCTCTCCTGGACGTTGATGTGGACGCCGCGCGGCAGCGAATACTCGCGCTGGGCGCCGTCGTCGCCCACCACGTAGATCTTGCGCTGCCCCTTGGATACTTCGCCGTATTTCACCACGCCGTTGATTTCGGCGATGATGGCGGTCTCGCGCGGCTTGCGCGCTTCGAACAATTCCACCACGCGCGGCAAGCCGCCGGTGATGTCCTTGGTCTTGGTGGTCTCGCGCGGGATCTTGGCCAGCACATCGCCGGCGTGAACTTCTTCGCCGTCGTGCACCATCAGGTGGGCGTGGGTCGGCATGAGGTACTTCTTGGCTTCGGAACGCGAGCCGCCGGCGCCCTCGGGCCGCACGATCAGGGTGGGCTGGCGCTTCTCATCGGGCGAATCGGTCACGACCAACTGCGACATGCCGGTGACTTCGTCCACCTGTTCCTGCAGGGTCAAGCCATCGACCAAGTCCTTGAAATGGACCGCGCCGCTGACTTCGGTCAGGATGGAGAACGTGTAGGGATCCCATTCGAGCAGGACCTGATTGCTCTTGACGGGAGAGCCGTCTTCGGCCAGGATGCGCGCGCCGTACACCACCGGGTAGCGCTCCTTTTCGCGGCCCTTATCGTCCACCACGGCCATGATGCCGTTGCGGTTCATGGCGATGATCTCGCCGGTCTTGCTGCGCACGGTCTGGATGCCGATGTAACGGGCGAACCCGTCGCTCTTGGCGTCCTGGGTGGATTGCTCGCTGATGCGGGTGGCGGTACCGCCGATGTGGAAGGTGCGCATGGTGAGCTGGGTGCCGGGCTCGCCGATGGATTGCGCCGCGATGACGCCCACCGCCTCGCCGCGCTCCACCAGCCGTCCGGTGGCCAGGTTGCGGCCGTAGCAGGCCACGCACACGCCGCGCTTCGACTCGCAGGTGAGCACGGAGCGGATCTTGACCCGCTCGATGCCAGCCGCCTGAATGGCCGCGGCCAGGTCTTCGGTGATTTCCTGGTTCACGCCCACGATGACGTTGCCTTCGTAATCCTTCTGGTCCTCGAGCGCCACACGGCCCACGATGCGGTCGCGCAACGGTTCGATGATTTCGCCGGATTCGATGATGGGCTCGACGTAGATGCCTTCGACCGTGCCGCAATCCTGCTCGGTCACGATCACATCCTGCGCGACGTCCACCAGGCGGCGGGTGAGGTAGCCGGAATCGGCGGTCTTCAGAGCGGTATCGGCCAGACCTTTGCGGGCGCCGTGGGTGGAGATGAAGTACTGCAACACGTCGAGGCCTTCGCGGAAGTTGGCGGTGATGGGGGTCTCGATGATTTCGCCGGAGGGCTTGGCCATCAAGCCGCGCATGCCGGAAAGCTGGCGGATCTGCTGTTTCGATCCGCGCGCGCCGGAATCGGCCATGATGTAAATCGGGTTGAGGTAGCGGCCGGTGCGGTCGTCCTCTTCCATGGCCTGGAACATTTCATCGGAGACCTTTTCGGTGACTTTCGACCAGATTTCGATGATCTTGTTGTAGCGTTCGCCGTGGGTGATGGCGCCGTCCTGATACTGGCTTTCGACGTTCACCACTTCCTTTTCGGCTTCGCGCACCAGGCTGGCCTTTTCGCCGGGCACCACCATGTCGTCGATGCCGATGGAGATGCCGGCGCGGGTGGCGTAGAGGAAGCCCAGCGCTTTGACCTCGTCGAGCATCTGCACGGTGACCTGGAGGCCGAACTTCAGGTAACAGTACTGCACCAACTGACCGAGGCCTTTCTTCTTGAGCAGGCCATTGATGAAGGGCATGTCCTGGGGCAGGTGATCGTTCAAAATCACGCGGCCCACGGTGGTTTCCATGTATTGCTTGATGAACTCGATGGGCTCGGTATGGATCACGTTCTGGTTATCGAAGGCATGCACCAAATCGATGACGCGGCCGGTATAGCGGAGCTTGATGGGAGTGAGGGTCTCGACCTCGCCCATTTCGAGGGCGATGAGCACGTCGTCGGTGGAGGCGAAGGTGCGGCCCTCGCCCTTGGCGCCGGGACGCGCCTTGGTGAGGTAATAGCAGCCCAGCACCATGTCCTGGGTGGGAACGGCAATGGGGCTGCCATGCGCCGGCGAGAGAATATTGTTGGACGACAGCATGAGGGTGGACGCTTCGATCTGGGCTTCGGGCGAAAGCGGAATGTGGACGGCCATCTGGTCGCCATCGAAATCGGCGTTGAAGGCGGTGCAGACCAGGGGATGAATCTTGATGGCCTTGCCTTCCACCAGCACCGGCTCGAAGGCCTGAATGCCCAGGCGGTGCAGGGTGGGGGCGCGGTTGAGCAAAATGGGATGGTCCTTGATGACCTCTTCGAGGATGTCCCACACCACCGGATCCTGTTGTTCGACAAGTTCCTTGGCTTGTTTAATGGTGGTGCAGTGGCCGCGCTGTTCGAGGCGGTGATAGATGAAGGGCTTGAACAGCTCGAGCGCCATTTTCTTGGGCAGGCCGCACTGGTTCAGGCGCAGATCCGGACCGACCACGATGACGGACCGGCCGGAATAATCCACGCGCTTGCCGAGGAGGTTCTGGCGGAAGCGGCCCTGCTTGCCCTTGAGCGTATCGGAGAGGGACTTGAGCGGGCGGTTATTGGCGCCGCGCAGCACGCGGCCGCGGCGGCCGTTGTCGAACAGGGCGTCGACGGCCTCCTGCAGCATGCGCTTTTCGTTGCGCACGATCACGTCGGGAGCGTGCAGCTCGATGAGCTTTTTCAAGCGGTTGTTGCGGTTGATGACGCGGCGATAGAGGTCGTTGAGATCGGAAGTGGCGAAGCGGCCGCCATCGAGCGGCACCAGCGGACGCAGCTCGGGCGGAATCACGGGCAGCACGTCGAGAATCATCCACTCCGGCTTGTTGCCGGACTTGCGGAACGATTCCACCACGCGCAGGCGCTTGGCGAACTTGAGCTTCTTTTGCTGCGACTGCTCGGTCTTCATCTTTTCGCGGATCTCTTCGCTGAGAGCTTCCACGTCGATCTTCTTGAGCAGCTCCTTGATGCCTTCTGCGCCCATCATGGCGACGAACTTGCCGGGGAACTCCTGGTCGAGCTGGCGCTTGCGCTCGTCGGTGACGACGTCGCCGCGGGAGAGGCCTTCCACCTCACCGGGCTCGACCACCACGTAAGCTTCGAAGTAGAGGACGCGCTCGAGCTCGCGCAGGGTGATATCGAGCAGGTGGCCGATGCGGCTGGGCAGACCCTTGAAAAACCACACGTGGGAGCAGGGGCTGGCCAGCTCGATGTGTCCAAGCCGTTCGCGGCGCACGCGCGCCAGGGTCACTTCCACGCCGCATTTGTCGCAAATCACGCCGCGGTGTTTCATGCGCTTGTATTTGCCGCACAAGCATTCCCAGTCCTGGGTGGGGCCGAAAATACGGGCGCAGAACAGGCCGTCGCGCTCGGGTTTAAAGGTCCGGTAGTTGATGGTCTCGGGCTTGGTGACTTCGCCGTGTGACCAGCTCCGGATTTTTTCCGGAGAAGCCAGGGAAATGCGGATGGAATCGAAATCCGCGATTAAATTCGCTCGATCGTACGGAGAGGATCTCAAAATAGCCTCCAGTTCGAAAAAGTTCACAGTCATCAGTCGTCAGTTATCAGTTCTCAATCTCCGCGCAGCGGGTTTGACTGATTACTGACAACTGATAACTGATAACTTCTTAATCCGCCGCCAGGGCCGTATCCGGCACTTCGCGCGGCTTCTTCATCAATTCCACGTCCAGGCAGAGCGACTGCAACTCCCGGATCAACACGTTGAAAGATTCCGGCACGCCCGGCTCGATGGCGGCCTCGCCCTTGACGATGGCTTCGTAAATCTTGGCGCGGCCGTAGACGTCGTCGGATTTGGCGGTCAGCAGTTCCTGCAGAATATAAGCGGCGCCGTAGGCTTCCAGTGCCCAGACTTCCATTTCGCCGAAGCGCTGTCCGCCGAACTGCGCCTTGCCGCCCAGCGGCTGCTGGGTAATCAGCGAGTAGGGTCCGATGGAGCGCGCGTGGATCTTGTCGTCGACCAGGTGGGAGAGCTTGAGCATGTAAATGTAGCCCACCGTCACCGGCTGCTCGAACATGATCCCGGTCATGCCGTCGTAGAGCTTGGTTTTGCCCGAGGTGGGCAGATTGGCGTCGGTCAGCGCTTTCTTGATTTCGCGCTCGGTGGCGCCGTCGAAGACGGGGGTGGCGAACTGCACACCCAAGGCCTTGGCGGCCCAGCCGAGGTGGGTTTCGAGAATCTGCCCCACGTTCATGCGGGAAGGCACGCCCAGCGGGTTGAGCACGATTTCAACGGGGGTTCCGTCGGGCAGATAGGGCATGTCTTCGTCGGGAAGAATGCGGGCGATGACGCCCTTGTTGCCGTGCCGGCCGGCCATCTTGTCGCCCACCGAAAGCTTGCGCTTCATGGCGATATAGACTTTCACCAGCTTGATCACGCCCGGAGGAAGCTCGTCG
>JBEKYD010000174.1:0-16536 GCA_049511335.1 Bryobacteraceae bacterium
TCCGGTACCTGCTCTTGAAGGCCAAGCGCATGGCAGTGACCAACGTCGAATTCATCGCCGTACAAGCGGTCAAGAAAGCCGCCTAAAATGGCCCATCCGTCGGATTCTCGCTCAGTGCCCAATAAGGCAGGTCCTGTGCTTTCTCGGGCCTGGAGTTCGGGTAGTCGAGTAGGTATCGATTGAGATCGGGCAAAAACAGGGGAAACAACTCGATGTGACTCAGAAGCGACCTGAACTGGTCCGCGAGCGGCAATGGATCGCGCTTGTCGCGGTAGGTCTGCAGAGCACGATCTCCGCTCTGCTCATAGTCCTTCAGCAGGCGGACAATGCCGCGCTTGGCAAGTATGGTTACCTGTTCGGCGACGTCGGGCGAATTCCATCGGATCGAGGTGCGCGCGGCTTCCATGGATTCCTCCGGCAACTGCAATTCGCAGTCGCCCGGCCGGCAGTTCTTAAGATCTTCAATGTCATCACGCTCGAGGGAGAGCCCGTCCAAGTCCCCGACCGCCGGAGGCGCACTGAACTCACCCGCACCGAGGTTGCCAGTGACCATTTTCCTGCGAGTCACGTCTCGCATGAACTGGAGGTATGCGGCAGGCTTCGCATGGATGTAAACGGCTCCGACCACGAAGATGTCCGAAGAATTCGAACTCGGGAGGATTTTTGCAAAGGCATTACCGTTCCGAATCCCCGTAACCTGGACGGGGGAGAGCTGCAATTGCGGGCGAAGAAATTCTTCGGGCGTCGGGGCGCTACCGAAGCTCTGGAGCGAAGCTGTTAGCGCCAATGCGATCGAATTGAACCGTCTGGTCAAGATTACCTCCTTTCCGGGCGTACTCCGTCAGCCCACCTTGCCGCTGCGCTTTCCCGAGGGTCCGCGGGATGCCCGATGATGAAAACGGCATCCCACGGATCCACGGCCTACCGCGCCTTCACTTTTCCAGCAGCGCGGCCGCCTGCTTCAGTTGTTCGGCCACCAAGTGTTTCAGCCTGGCCTCGGTTTGCTCGTAGTCCTTCCGGATTTGGGTGACGCGCGCCTCCAGGGTGGCTTTCATTTCCGCCTGCGCGTGTTCGGCTTTCTTCTGAAGAGCTTTGATCTTGGCTTCGGCTTCGCTCCTGATCTGGTCCGAATCGCAGCTTCGCTTCGTCGAACTTGCCCTGCAGCTTGGCGGCAAGTTTGTCGATGAGGGCCTGAATCTTGGCTTTCCGGTCGGCGCGGGAACGGGCATGCTCGGCCTTGAGCTCGTCGATTTCGGCGCGAAGCACCGCAACCTCCTTGGCCCGCTGCTCATCCTCGAAACTCTTCCGTGGCGTGCGGAACACGACGCCGCCCAGTTGCTCCATTCTGGCGTCGATGGGCGTGACCCATTCCTCGCTGATGTCCGCCAGCACGGCGCACTTGCCCGGCGCCAGCGCAGCGGTCACCTGATCCAGGAATTCCGCGCCCACTCCGGCTACGTGCAGATCTCCGATGCTGCCCGCAAGCGCTCCGGCGGCTGCGCCCACCCCAAAGCCGATCGGCCCCCCGAGAAGTCCGACCAGACTTCCGATGGCGGTGCCGCCGACCGTGCGTACGGGGAAGTCGCCATCGACGTGCTTAACGGTAACCGTCCCGTCGTCATTCTTCTTGATGACCGACTCGGCATGAATCGCAATGCTCCCTTCGGCGTCGAGTTGCGCAAGAGCGCGCGATCCTTCATAGGCCTTCGGCTCACTGTCGAAGACCACCACTATCATTTTTTCCATTTGCATTCTCCTTTTAATCCAGCGTTTTGATTGGCGTGCGCAGCCCTTGCCTGCGCATCCGACGCGCATCCTGCTCGAATACGAACCGAAGGGGCTGCACGAATTCACCGTGGAACCCCGCGAGCCGGGTACCCAACACCGGCTGACCCGGAAGATGTTCGACGCCTGGCTCCGCCGGCCTGCCGGATCGCCCGCGGATATGGCGCTCAAAACCAGGTTGAAGGAAATCTTGGGAAACGTAGCTTGACATGAGATGCACCTGTTACTCCCACTTAGGCCAGCGGTAGATGTATTTCCAGGCCACCTTTTCGGCGATCCCGGTGATTACCACGCCGATGCTGGCTGAATAGCAGTGAATCGCCTTCGAGGGGTCGGTCACGCCGAACCCCGTCAGAAGCCAGTGGCCGGTGGCGATGCCGACGTGGCCGGAGTCGTCGTAGAGAAGATCGGCGGGCCATACGTCCACATCGGCCAGCGGACGTTTGTCTCCGGGTTGCGGCCACACCAGATCGGCCCCGGCACGCATGGTTCCGATTGCCGGAATCGCGCCCTGGCCAAGGACCTGGCGGTAGCAATAACGGACGAAGCCGGCGCAATCGAAGTGCTTCTTGCCGGTGCAATCCTCTCCCAAGACGAGATAAGGCCGGCCGCCGTTCACTTTCGGCGATCCATCCGTGGAGACGTCCTGGAAGTAGCGCGGCCAGCGATAAGGCGAACCGGGAGCGCGTGGGTCCTGGCCGTTCCACTGCGGCTTGTTCTTGACGTCGGCGGCGTCGGGGCGGCCGGCGCAAACGCCGTGAGTGGTATCTCCGGCGATCAACGTGGCGCAGCGCATGAAGGTGTTATCGTTGACGCCGCGGCGGTCCGGAAGCATGCTGGCGTTTCCGTTGGTTTGCGCTCCCCAGAGGTAATGGGCGCCATCGTTCTTGAGTTGCCTGGCAAGAGTTGTTATGGCAAGCATTTTGGGGGCGTACTTCTTAAGGTCGTCTACATTGAGCATGGCGCGAGCCTCCATGGCTTTGCGAATAGTGTACACCCTGGGGCAATGGGGATTTGCCAGGTGGGGACGGGGCACCTAGCAGAGTTGGACGGGGCCAACGGCGTGAAACAGGCCAATCCGAACGCGCTTCGCGCCGCACTTCAGCGAATCATAACGGCGTGGGATGCTGGTCGTCCTTAAGTGCCGGATCGCCGCGCCTGCCGGGAACGCGAAAAGCATCGGGCTGACGATCACGCTGGGGACATCACCGAAGAGGAGTTCCTGGTGCTGGAGTTAAGCCGTGTCCCTTGCCGACAAGACCCTCCCCGCGCGGCTGCGGCGCTACGCCAACCCGGAGCTGTTGATTATCGACGAATTCGGGTTCGACCGCATCGAGCGCACCGAGTGTCCCCAGGCCGCCCACCTACTCTACAAAATCATCGCCTCAAGAAACCAGAAACGCTCCACCGCCCTGTAGTTTATGTGCGTAAGGAGGTGGAGTCAGGTGTCGCCGAATCTGAAATCCACCCGCCTTCAACAACAGCGGTATCACAGAATCCGCTATGTAGCGGAGGCGGCCTCGTTTTCCACACTGCCGCTTCTTGAGTGGAGCCCCTTCAGCGCTGATGATATCTGTCTCTGGCTTTCGGAGCCTTTCAACATCGACAGAGCCGCTTTTCGGGCGCGGGCATTGGGTTTTGCTGTTGAATTGCTCCTGGAGAACCGGATTCGGGTTTCGGGTTCAGATTGGCCGTGCTTCCGGTCCGGATTAACACATGGTTCATTTGTTATCGATTGCTTAGTGACGAGCCCGGATGCTCGATGCAAGGTACAGTGTTCTTCGATCCCATGGGGAATCGATGCCGATTGGGAAGGATCGATCAGGTTCCTGATGCGCTGCACCCGTTTTCTCCAGCTCACCTCAGAGAACTGATGTTCCCTCGTCCCGCGAATTTGCTTTGCTAGATTTGACGCGGTCGCCAAAGCTGGAAGAATCTACCGGGTACTGGGGCCAACGTCTTCTCGTTGCCCCCCGCGGATGGCAAAGCCACCTCGGAGCAAACAGCGCCGAGTATCACGCGTTGCACAGCGCGAATAATTGGGTCGATTGGGGGATGCGTGGCGCGCGGCGAGTATTGCTTGCCATCTGTGCAACACAGAGGACATCATGGGATCGGCTGTGGCTTGTGTAGGCGAGGCGGTACTGTCCCGTCCGCGACCCGCCCACAAGTTCTAATTCGGAATGGCGGCAAGATTCTTGGTCCGTGCCTCAGGTTTCGTAGGAGCGGGTTGTTTTGCAGCGGGTCTTGAGGCCGGGGCTGCCGGCAGGGCGGCGACCGGACGAGGTCGGCGGACCGGCGGTTGGCTGGCCGCATTGGATGGGACCGTTGCCACCGGGGGTTTATCAGACAAACCACGGAGGGGCGGCGACCTGGAACTGAGTTCTACACGCTGGCCGCTGAAGGCCTTACGCAGCAGACTCTGGTTGGTGCGAAGATTGCCAGGAGCGCTGGCAGAGTGGGATGCGTACATCGCGGCGAGGCGGCGGTTCGCTGAGCTGGTCTCGACCAGTGGATCTAGCCTGAACCTCACCGCGTTAAGTCCGTGCGGAAGGCGATTATTGCTTAAGGCAAGCGTTACAAGGTACCTGGGGGAACTCGAATGTCTTGTCACGAGCTCCCATTCGGCGTATATTTGAGCGCGGACATCAGTGATCGCTTGGAGTATGGTTGATTCAAGACCGATTTTCCGCCCGTGAAACGGGCCAGCAGCGGCTGCATAGATACGCGCGACCGCACCTGTGGGCGGAGTTTGGGAGGAAAGCATGACAGCAGGAACGGCGGCAGAAGAAGCTGCCCGCATTTTAACTTTGTCTGATCTGCAAGCTGCGGTGTCGAGTGGCGCCGCTGCGTTCCGCTGCCGGCGCCGGCTTCAGCCGGGCGGCGGCGAAGGGGACAAGGTTTTTCCGCCCACGTTCATGGGGGCGGTTTACGCAGTCGAGCAGCGGAGGATTCCCGGGCACGAACAGCCGGTTACTTGTGTTCTGCTCGACAGTGTCCAGAGCCAAGCGAACCGGATGGAGCAGGCGCTTCAGGAGGCGCTCGATGCTGGTGAAGTTGCGCTGCCGATAGTCGAGGTGGACTTTTCCGAAGCTGCGCTGCCTGAGCCAGTTGGCAGGGTCACTGGTCTTCAAGCACCCCACCGGTTGGCGGATGCTATTCTGCGCGACAGCGAGCATGGTGGCAGACCATTCCGCGAGTCTGAGATCGCCAAGGCGCTAAACCGGGCCACGCCGCTCAACGCGACTCCGGTTTACGGGCTGTGCCCAAGCGCGCTTGTGTTCGGGATGTGGGATTCGAGCGGCCCGAAGGGAGGCTTGGGGGCGAAGTTCGAGCGGGCGATGGTGTCGGAGGTTGTTGGGATAGGAGCCGAATTTGGCGTAAGGACAGCCAGCCGGATCGACCCAATCATCACTAAGACGAAAGGAATCGTGCTCTATCGGATGCCGGATGGTCGATGGACCCTTGACGAGTCGAAGGCGGCGGTCGAGAAGAGCGGCAATTCCGTGAAGCCTGCGAAGCTTGGAAAGGAAGGAAAGGTTTCCGAGGCGAACCTTGGCAATGTCACGCCTGGGTTCGCTAAGTACGCGAGGGGCGCCGAGGGCTACGACCCCATGAGGTCGGGTTCTTTGGAAATCGACTACTCCATCCGGGCGGGGCAGGAAGGATTCGCTATTCGGAACCGCAGCCTAGCGGAGAGTCAGGCGGCGCGCGAGGGCCAAATCGCGCCGGGTGGCGTGACGGTTAAATATGCCGAGCAGGTGACGACTCTCTCTTTGATCTGCCTACGCCGCCTGCGCTTTCCGGTCAACGGATCTAAAGGTGCCGGCGCTACTGATGCGGCGGGGCGTACCGTGCTTGCCGCTCTCGGGCTGTGCGCCGCGACGCTCACGTTTGAGGCGGGAATGGGATTGCGCTCGCGTTGCCTGCTCTGGCCGGACAGTGCGATGCAGTGGGAGCTTCTCGCTACGCCGGGCAAGCCGCCCGAGAGCTTTACACTGGACAGCGCCGCTGCCAAGAAGTTGTTGGCTGATGCGGTTTCCGCCGCCGAACAAACGGGTCTAGTCTGGCAGAAGGAACGCATTATGCTGAAACCCTCCGCGGAGTTGGTTAAGCTGGTCCGTCTGAGCCAGGAGCAGGCGGTAAAGCAGGGCGCCGAGGAGGAGTAGGCATGCTGACGCTCGGCATCCGGTATCTAACCGGGTGTGCGGTGGCTAGCGATGTGGACAATCGAAGCCGCGTCGAGTGGCCGCCTCACCCGGGCCGCGTGTTCATGGCACTGGCTGCGGCACATTTTCAAACGGGCGAAGACCCAGCGGAGCGCGCCGCGCTGGAATGGCTGGAACAGGAGATGGCGCCGCAAATCTACGCTCCGGGGTACCACGAGCGTGCCGCGGTCACGCAGTTCGTACCGGTGAACGACGTGGCCGGTCCCGCGACGGCGCCTATCCAGTCAGCTCTTGGATTTTCGCGCAAGCGTCAACCGCGGGAATTCGCGAAGGCTTGGATCGATGACGAGAGCATGTTCCTGTATTGGCCGGAAGCCGAGCCTGGGCAGCACTTCAGTTCATTGGAGAGCCTGTGCGGAAAGGTGACGCGTATCGGCCACAGCGCGTCGTTGGTACAGATGTGGGCCTCAAAGGACACGCCGGATGTGCCAGCGAACTGGCTGCCAGACGAGACTCGGGCCACTGGGCGGTTTCGCGTGGCCGGTGCAGGGACGCTTCGGTATATCGAGAGGCAGTTCAACCGACAAGAGGTTGATACCTACTTCGAGCTGTTAGGGGCGGCGGTCGATGGTTCGGACAGGAAGCGGCAGAGAGATGCCAAGCTTGCACTCAAGGAGAACTTCCAGGGTCAGGCGCCGATGCGGCTTCGGCCCGAATTGTCACTGACGCACGGTTACGCGCCGAGGGGGGCCGCGCCGAGGATGGCAGCGCCGGGGACGGTATTCGATCCGCGTCTTTTGGTTTTTGCGCTCCAGCGGGAGGATGGTCCATACCGGCATCTCGACCTTTCGGCGACGCTCCAAGTAACGGGCAGATTGCGCGAGTCCCTCCTCTCTCATTTGGGCGCCGATATTCCAGAAGTCTTGAGCGGTCACTGTGGCAGTGGGCGCTCGGAGAGCCCACACGTTTCGATTTTTCCGCTACCCTTCGTGGGACGGGAGCACGCGCATGGCGGAATTTTGGGCATCGCTGTTGCGGTTCCACGGGAGACTGAAGAAGCGGACCGTCAGAAGCTGCGACGCGCGCTGGCGGCTCTCCGTGAAGAGGGATTGAAGCTGGGCGCATTGGGCAAGTGGCGGCTGGAAGCGGCTGGCGGCGCTGCGTGGCGGGATACGTTGCGAGACCGCGCCTGGACCGGCTATCCCGATGGGGCACGGCAGTGGGCGACGGTGACACCTTATGTGTTCGACCGCCACGCTAAGGCTAAGGACAAGGCGGCTTACCAGGCTGAATTGGCGGATTCGATCGGGCAATCGTGGGAGCGGGTGCGCGAGTCTCGCGAGGTCTCGGTGGAGGTGGTGGTCACGCCTGTATCGGCCCATCTCGGAGCGCCGGCCGCACACGAATTTCCGCGGCTTCAACGCAAGGACGGTAGCGAGTGCCGGCACGCGCACGCGATCCTCATCTTCAGCCAGCCAGTCATTGGCCCGGTGCTGCTCGGCGCGGGGCGGTATCGCGGATATGGTCTCTGCCGGCCCTTGTCGGGGGGAGCCATATGACCGACTTTCCCAGTTTCTTCAGAGCACTTTGGGCCAGCCAGGAATGGCCCGAGCCGCAGCCGTTTCGGTGGCAGACCATGCTTGCGGAGCGCGCTGCAGGGGGCGAGTGGCCGAAAGCAATCAATCTGCCCACGGCCAGCGGCAAGACTGCCTGTCTCGACGCGGCAGTGTTCGGCCTTGCCGCCACTGCGGATCAGGTTGCGGAGAAGCGCCTGCCCCGGCGGATTTGGTTTGTTGTTGACCGCCGAATCGTGGTGGACGAGGCGTTCGAGCGAGCGAAGGCGGTTGCATCAAGGCTCGCGGCAGCCAATGGCGGCCCGCTGGGTGAAGTGGCGCACACCCTCCGGTCCCTCTCGGGGACCGACCGGCCTTTGGCGGTTGCGCGGCTGCGCGGCGGTGCGTGGACTTCCAAGGACTGGGCACGGCTGCCAAGCCAACCGACGATCATCTGCTCGACGGTGGATCAAGTCGGGTCGGCGCTGTTGTTCCGCGCTTACGGCCACAGCGACGAGACGGCCAGTATATACGCCGGGTTGGCTGCTCACGACAGCCTTATCATTCTGGACGAGGCGCACTGCGCCGTGCCGTTCATGCAGACGCTTGACGCAGTAGCGCGATACCGCGAGGAGCCGTGGGGCGAGCGGCCGTTGAAGACGCCGTTCCGCTACTGCGTGATGTCCGCGACACCGCCGGATGGCATTCCGGAAGCGGCGGTGTTTCCAACGCAATCGGAGCGCGCCGCCGCGCTCGACCATCCGCGCCTGCAAAAGCGCATCACAGCACGAAAGCTCGCCACCCTGGCGAAGCCGGTGAAAGGGGATGACGCCGAGTTCGTGTCAGAGGCAGCGAAGCTTGCTCAGAAGTATAAGGAGCAGGGCAAGCTCCGCGTGGCGGTGATGGTCAATCGCGTGGCCACTGCTCGGAAGATCGCTGACCAGTTGCGCCAGGAGCTTGGTGATGCTGCGGATGTGGTTCTATTGACCGGCCGCGTACGCCCGCTGGATCGGGATGTACTTGTGAGGCGGTGGAAGAGCCTGCTCAAAGCCGGTTCGACCGAACCACTGGAGAAGCCCGTTATCGTTATCACCACGCAGTGCCTTGAGGTGGGCGCGGATTTCAGCTTCGACGCGCTCGTGACGGAGTGCGCGAGCCTGGACGCGCTCAGACAGCGTTTCGGACGGCTTGACCGGCTCGGCGAGTTAGGTGAATCGAGCGCGGCTATCCTCATCCGGGAGCGCGACACGAGAAGGCCGAAGGACGATGGCGACCCGATTTATGGGAAAGCGATTTACGAGACGTGGACGTGGCTCAACGAGTCCGAGCAACGGCTAGCGGATGGAATCGTGGACTTCGGGTTTGCAGCCCTGGATGCGCGTATCGACGCTCTCCGCGCGACCAATCCGCAGAGATCCACGCGGCTCTTAGCTCCATGGGACGACGCGCCTGTTCTGCTGCCCGCGCACCTGGACCTGCTATGCCAGACTTCACCGCGTCCCGCGCCTGAGCCGGATGTAGGGCTTTTCTTGCACGGAAAAGGGTGGCCGGCTCCCGAGGTACGCGTGGTATTCCGAGCCGACCTGAAAGGGGATGATGGGGATATCGAGACCTTATCCCTCGTGCCGCCAACAAGCCCGGAGGTGTTGGCCCTGCCTATATATCGCCTGAAGGCATGGCTTCTGCAAGCCGATGCCGAAGACGCGGGTGGCGATGTGGAGAGCATGCGCGAGGAGGCGGACTCCTCCAATTCGGGACAAACGGCCGCTCGCGAGTTTGTGATCTGGAGGGGGCGTGAGCGTTCCGAGGTGACGGACGACATCGAGCGCGTGCGGCCGAACGACGTAGTGGTTCTGCGATCGTCGAAGCAAGGGATCTCCGAACTGGGGCAGATCATTGACGGTCCAGAAGGGCTGGGGCCGGGACGGCTCGATCTTGCGGAGCACGCATTCAGTCAGGCGCGGCGGCGGGCTGTTCTGCGGGTCCATTGGGATGTGCTAGAGCCGCTGTGTGGTCACGCGTCAGTGGCCAATTTGGTTGCGCTGGCCGATTCCGATCCGGAGCGGGATGAGGTTCAGGTGGCCCTAGGCGCAGTTCTGGATGAGGATGGCGCAACAAGTCAAACCTCCGATCAAGCCACCTCGGGTTTCTTACCTGAATGGCTGAAGAAAATCATCGCGAATTTGCAGGCCGACCCTAGATTGCGCGTCGAAGAGCATCCTGCCGGCGGCCTCATTCTGATCGGGAAGACGAAACTGGACGCTGGGGACAGCGATCCCGAGGACGATCTGTTCGCCGATGCAGAGGATCTGACTTCCGAGGCCGCCGAGCCTGTTTCGTGGCAGGAGCACACCGCCGCCGTGGGCGGGTTCGCCAAGGAGTTCGCCGCGCGCTGTGTTTATGAAGGGTTCAGCGATGCGATCATGGCCGCAGCACAGGCTCACGATCTGGGTAAGCTTGACTGGCGGTTCCAACTGTTGCTCCACGGCGGCGACTGGGCGGCTGCCTCCGTCGGCGCGCCTCTGGCGAAATCGGCCGAGCTGCCCGAACGAAAGCGGAGGCGTTGGGAAATCAAGCAGGATGCACGTTTGCCGAAAGGCTTTCGGCATGAATTCCTCTCGATGCAGCTCGCGGAGCATTTCGGGCTGGCTCCGCCCGATGAGGAATCCCGCGAACTAGCACTGCACCTAATTGCGAGCCATCACGGATATGCTCGTCCGTTTGCGCCGCCCGTGCCCGACGAACTGGTGGCCCAGGGCCGGGCGAGCGATCTGTATCTGAGTGCCGTCGGCATTGAAGCCACGCTAACCGCGGCGGACCGGCGGGCTATGACACCGGCACACCGGGTCGATTCCGGCGTGCCCGAGCGCTTCTGGCGCTTGACTCGGCGATACGGGTGGTGGGGCCTCGCCTATCTTGAGGGCGTCTTTCGGCTCTCGGATTGGGAGGCAAGCCGGGGGCCGGCCAACCAACAGAAGACGGCTTCCACGACTCCGCGATCGCTCAGGGCGGCGCCTTCTGTGCCCGGACATCCTATCCCTCTCGACGCTCTGGATGGCGCGAATCCGCTGGCTTTCCTGGCGGCGCTTGGGACGCTGCGCGTCCTGACGCGAGTTCTCCCGGAATACGATCCGCGCTTGAGTTGGGAGCAGCGGCTCGGAGCTTGGCGTCCGTTGTTATGGACCGCCGAGCCGCTGGGTGAGGCGAGGATCTGTGAGGCTCTGTGCAAGAATGGCGTCGATATCGCCGCGATGTTTTCGGAGGATCTCCTCGCCGACACCGTATCGGCCAGCCCGAAGAACAAGAAAGGCGAGGTTAGCTGGAAGGACAAGCTGAAATTCCCTGTCGGTCCGTTTAGAGACTTTTGTCGGGCCGCATCGGACTCGTTATCGGCGTCCCCGGAATTCGCCGCGGCGTGGGCGGGAGAAACCGCCACCAACATCGAGGACGGACAGGATCTCGCACTCAGAACCCGTTTTGACTTCACCGCGGGGCAGCAGGCTTTTGTGGGTATGTTGCGCGAGCTCAAGGAGAGTTGCAACGCACCGGATCTGCAGCGTTCGCTGTTCACAGGCTGGCGTTACTCGACCACAGCAGTATCGATGCGCTGGGACACGCAGGATGAGAAACGGCAGTACGCTCTTCAATCCTCAGACCCGACGAAATCGTCCAACCCGCCGATAGCAGATCGTGGGGCGAACTTCTTGGCCGTTGAGGCGTTGCCTTTGTTTCCGCTGGTGCCGAATCGCGGCGCGGGTCAAGCGGGGTTTGAGGGTAAAGGCAATGACCGCTGCTGGAGCTGGCCGATTTGGACGTATCCGGTTGGTTTAGATATAGTTCGTTCGCTGTTGACTGTTCCACTTACGGATTCAGACGAATGGCCGGGAACGAGCCGGCGAGAGATCGGTGTTTCGGCCGTGTTTCAGTCGAGGATCGTCATGCCTTCCGGGCGGTACAGGTGTTTCACTCCGGCTCGAAACCTGTGAGTCTCCCATGCGCACGTCTTATCTAGTCTGCTACGACGTCTGCGACGACAAGCGCCTCCGCAAAGTCTTCCAAGCGATGCGGAACTACGGGGACCATTTGCAGTATTCGGTGTTTGAGTGTCAGTTCACAGGCCTTGACCTGGCCCGCTGCCGGGCCGAGTTGTCGCGGATCATCAACCACAAGGAAGACCAGGTTCTTTTCGTCAACCTCGGGCCGGCGGAAGGGCGCGGTGATCGCGTAATTACGGCCCTCGGGAAACCGTACTCGGCGCTGGACGCGCCGTGCATCATCGTATGAGGTGGTTATGGGTGCCCTGCCAGTTCCACTCGAAAGCGCACGAAAGCTGCCGGATTATCTGCCGGCACGCATGGTCAACGAGTTCGCTTACTGTCCGCGGCTGTTCTTCTATGAATGGGTCGAAGGGTTGTTCGCGGAGAGCGTGGACACCGTCGAAGGCGGCTTTGAGCACCGGCGTGTGGACGAGAAAGCCACGGCGCTGCCGGAATCGGCGGATCTGCCGCAGACGATCCATGCGCGATCCGTCATGCTGTCTAGCGAGCGGCTGCGGTTGATCGCCAAGATGGATCTGGTGGAAGCGGATGGGGGCGTAGTCACCCCGGTTGATTATAAGCACGGTTATCCGCGCGAAGGCGTAAATGGCTTGGAGTTGTGGCCGTCGGACCGCGCACAACTAGCGGTCCAGGGAATCGTGCTGCGGGACAACGGATATCGCTGCGACGAGGGGATCGTCTATTACCGCAAGACGGGTCAACGCGTCCGGGTGCCTATCGACGATGCGCTCGTCCGCAGCACGGAGGAGCTGATTCGCCAGGTTTGGGCGACTGCGGAGCAGGGTGAGATTCCGCCACCGCTCGTGGATTCGCCTAAATGCCCTGGCTGCTCTCTGGTCGGCATCTGCCTGCCGGATGAGACCGTGCGCGCAGGCGCGGAAGATGATGGCGCCGCCGAACAGCTCAGCCTGTTCGACTTTGGGCGGCGCAAGCCGGTTAAACGCGAAGTCCGCGCCCTGGTTACGCCGCGCAGCGAACTGCGGCCGTTATATCTCAATTCGCAGGGCGTGCGGGTCGGCAAAACGGGAGCCGTTTTGCAAGTGCGCGAAAAGGACGTGCTGGTACAGGAAGTGCGGATCGGGGAGATCTGCCAGGTGAGCCTGATGGGAAACGTGCAGATCTCTACCCAGGCCGTGCAGGCGCTGTGCGAAGGCGCGGTGCCGATCTGCTATTTCTCAATGGGCGGATGGTTCTACGGGATTACCACGGGCCTAAACGAGAAAAACGTATTCCTGCGACGGAGTCAATTCCGGTTCTCCGAGCAGGACTACTTTGCGCGCGCGCTGGCAAGGCGCCTGGCGGCCGGGAAGATTCGGAACCAGAGGACGCTCTTGCAAAGAAACCACGTGGAACCGGACCGCAATACGCTCGTGGGACTCAAAGAGATGGCAGAGCGGGCCGAGAAGGCCGAGTCGCTCGAGGAACTGCTGGGGTTCGAGGGGAACGCGGCACGGTTGTATTTCGGTGATTTTGTCGGCATGATCAAGACGGATGACGAGGGCCGAGCGCGGGAGAACGGGAAGAGTGGGGAAAAGTTGCCGTTCGATTTCGAAGGGCGGAACCGTCGGCCTCCTCGCGACCCGGTAAACGCGCTGCTGTCGCTGGCCTACAGCCTGCTGGCAAAGGACTTGACGGTGGCATGCTACGCGGTAGGATTCGATCCGTACATCGGTTATTATCACCAGCCGCGCTTCGGGAGACCGGCGCTGGCGTTGGACCTGATGGAACCATTCCGGCCGCTCGTTGCGGATTCCGCTGTTCTGACCGCGATCAATACGGGAATGGTGACGGCGCGGGACTTCGTGCGCGTAGGGGGATCAGTGGCATTGACGGCCGCAGGGAGGAAAGGGTTTTTCCGCGCGTATGAGCTGCGCATGGACACGCTGGTGACACACCCGCTTTTCGATTACAGGGTCAGTTACCGGCGGTTGCTGGAGATTCAGTCGCGATTGCTGGCGCGGGTGTTGGAGGGAGAGATTGGCGAGTATCCGGTCTTTACAACGCGATGAAGACGATGCGAGCGGCGGGGCAGCGCTGAAAAGGCGGGGAGCGCTCGCGTGGCGCCAACAGTGCAGTGATTCAGGAGTTAGGTGTTGATAAACGGCTACACAGGTCGGCTCGCCCGGGCGAGATGGTACGCCGCTCGCATCATGCAGCCAAGGTCTTTGAAAATTGAATAAGATATGAGGAGAGCTATTTCCGCGAGCGCGCGCTCGCGGCCCCATTGAAACTTCGCTGGGAGTGGAGGGAACGCTGGCGATTGCGAGATTTCCGCGAGCGCGCGCTCGCGGCCCCATTGAAACCGTCACGGACATCGCGGCGGATGGCGACTACTATATTTCCGCGAGCGCGCGCTCGCGGCCCCATTGAAGCAGAACGTGCGCGGGGCGCAGCGATGGGTAGGACCTGCATTTCCGCGAGCGCGCGCTCGCGGCCCCATTGAAGCGCTGCTGCAACACTCAGATTCCCCCCTGTGCCCCCCATTTCCGCGAGCGCGCGCTCGCGGCCCCATTGAAGCTTCTCCATTCGCTTTTTCCGCAGTTCGAAGATTTGAGGGAACTGAAGAAAAGCCTGGTACAGGGTATGGAGCCGGGACGACGACATGCACACGTAGATGCCCCACGACAGACCGCGACCAGGAGACACGGGCATGAGCGGCGATCAGGAGGTCACCTACACGCTGGACTTTACAGATTCCTGCACAGAGCCATGTACTGGAGGGAATGCTGGTGTGCGCCGGGTGCGGCCAGTCGATGGTGCCGGGCTACACCACCAAGAACGGCCGCCGGTATTGCTATTACGTTTGCCGGACCGCGCAGAAGGGTGGCGCCACGGCATGTGCAGGCGGCATGATTGTTGGACCACGGATGGAGAGCGCTGTGGTGGGGGCTCTATATGAGTTGGCCGATCAACCCGGCGGGGAAACGCTCCGGCAGCGACTGCCGGCAGAACCGGCGCAATTCGACGAGGGAGCCCCCGTGGGATGAGGGTCTGCCGTACGGTCCAGGGCGAGCAGCCGATGAGTTGGGCGGCCTGTCCGATACCGAGGGGCTGGCCGAGCGCCGAAGCCGGCGGGCAGAAGGTAGGCTGGGGCGGCCACACAAACGGCCCGTGTTGCGCAGGATTCGGCCCAGGTTGCCCCGGCCAATGCCCCGGCCAGCATTGGCCTAGGGATGGCGCCGAAAAGGGGCGTAAACGCGCGGGTTTGCGCGCCTTGGCCGCCCCGGCCTTCGGTTCGGAATTCGCAAGGTTAATGGCCATGATCGTCTCGCTGGGAACGGCTGAACAACCGGGTAAGGAATCGCCGCAGGAAGCTGGGCAGGTGCATGTAGAGGTACCAGAGGAAGGCCAGCATGAGGCCAACGAGCATGAACTGAAGCAGAAGCTGGGGGCTGCTGGCCAGGGCGTTGACCAAGCCGATCAGAAACAACAGCGTGACGCCGATGAGCACCAAGCCCGGCAGGGCCGACAGAAGCAGCAGCAGCGGTGCCTGCCACAGCGGAACCCGCGGGTGCGGCATGGAGAGGTCGCGGGAGCCGCACTGGCTGCAGGTCTCGGCATTGCGAGGATTGGGATGCCGGTGCGGGCAGAGCTTGAGATTGTAGGAGCGTCCGCAGAAGTTGCAGAACAGCGGCTCGCCTGGCGTGATGCGATGGCATTGGTTGCAGTAGCGCATAGGGAATCTCACAGGAACGAGAGCCTCTGGCCGCCGGTTGGCCGGAGCCAGACCGGCGACCAGAAGCCGTCGCGGTGAATGATGTCGAAAGTCGTGAACCAGAAAATCTTGTCGGTGGACTTGGCCACGGTTGCGCGGATGTTGGCCAGGCGTTTTTCCGAGCTCGCCACCACGAGCACCCGGAACTGCGGCTGTCCGAAGCGCTGGGTGAACTCGCCCGAGACGGCAAGCTGAAGGTAAAGGGCGGTTTTTTGTTGCCAGACCTTCAGCGCCTCGGTACCCAGGTCCACTTCCAGAAACATGGCGCGGATGGAGTCGCCTAAGGCGAGCTCGAAGTATCCGTCCGGCGTCAATTTGATGGCCTCGGAGATGGACTGGCGGAAGGTGATCCAGCGGCGCAGGCGGGTACCAGCCTGTGGAGCGGGGCGGTATTTCACGGCAAGGTAAATCTCATTGATGCTGGTCTGGTGCTCGACAAAGGCATCGCCGATGACAAGCCTGCCTGCGGGGCGGGTACGGCAAAATCCGTTCTGCGCCGTAGCCCCATCCATACCCGGCATCTGGTAATCGACGATGGCAATGGGGTATGGGTCCCCTTCCAGGCGCGCGGCTTGAAGCGCGCGGAGCGCCTCTTCTCCCGAAGCGCAGCTTCCGTCGCGCATGCCCCAGCCCACCACCTGCTCTTGCAGGAGCCGGCGATTCACTTCGTCATCGTCTACGATGAGCACGCGCACGCCCCGCGGTTCGTCCACAGAGACGCAAGTCGTGACCGATTGGGAGTCGAGCTGCAAGGGCAGCACGAACCAGAACGTGGAGCCTTCTCCGGGCCGGCTGGCGACTCCAATGGTTCCTCCCATCAGGTTGGCCAGGCCCAACCCGGTACCGCCGTAGTTCCGGGTTGTCGATCCATCCAACTGGCTGAACTGTTCGAAGAGTCGACTAATCTTCTCCGCGGGGATCCCGATGCCGGTATCGCTAACAGCGACGCGCATCTGAGCCTGGTGTCCAGTCTGCCCCTCACAAGTCACTGTTACCACGACGTGGCCACGGGGCGTGAACTTGATTGCGTTGCCGATGAGGTTGGTCACCACCTGGAGGATGACGCCGCCGTCGCCGATAAAGCGGCGCGACACGCCGGGCGCATATTCCCAGCACCGGGTCGAGCATCTTCTCTTCCGCCTTGGTGGCAAGCATCTCACTGACGTCCTCAATCACAAGGCCGAGATCGAAAACTATGGATTCGATTTGCAACTTGCCGGCCTCGATCTTGGAAAAATCGAGAATGTCGTTAATGA
>JBEKYD010000175.1:0-16041 GCA_049511335.1 Bryobacteraceae bacterium
GTGTCAGTTGCACACGTGTGGGCGGAACAAGAGCGGTTGCTCGACAAGGCCGGCCGGCGCATGCCCGTCGAAGACAGCTACATCGCGGCGACCGCCCGCCGGCATGGGCTGACCATCGCCACAGGCAACGATCGGGATTTCAGGCTTCCTGGACTCAAGGTATTTAATCCATTCAAAGAGCTCACCTAACCAAACGGTTGAACGCGGCCCGGATTTCGACGACCGAGCTCGGGACCGGCAAGCGAAACGGCGTTAGCGAGGACCTGGCCGGCAAATGTCAGCAACGGCGTTTCGTCCAGGTACGGCAGATTCCTCGCTCTAGGCTTTCGGAACCTCTGCCAGAATTGTCGTAGCCAATTTGAGTTGCCGCGGCGAAATGATGCTTTGCGGCCTTTGTGCGGCATGCATAGCCGTGACTAGGCTCGCGGTGGCCCTGGCCACGCGGCGAAGCTGCCGTGGGCGAGCGTCGAAGCGATCCTCAATCGAAAGGTCGACTCCGTCAAAGACTTCGCAGACGCGGCGGAGCAGGTGTTGTGGCTCGCAGGCTGCCGTCGCAAACACCTGTTCGAATTCGCCATATCCCAAGACCTCGAACCTGCGGTCCTCGCCTTCAATCCTTCGTAACATCATGTCACCAATCGCATGTTGCCAGTCCGTATACACCCATGCTTCGCGCATCGCCAAGATTCGAAAAGCTTCCGGATAGGTCGTCTGTATCGAGGCATGACTGACCGCATTAGTGTGCAGAGTGCTGCTCAGCAGTTCTGCTATCTTTTTGCACACATTGGGTTGACGCTCTGCGGGGAGATCGATAAGATCAGCTACTTTCTCTGCTTCCAACACGTCATAGATTGCGTTATCGATAAGGACACCTAATTCTTCCAGCAGATCGTGCGCGGATTGAAGGTCGGCGAGACTATACAGTTTCCACAGATCGATTAAGCGAACCACTCGTTCCTGCTCGACCCAACTACCGTCGGAAAGTGCGCGCTCAAACTCATCAATTGCTTCATCAATTGGCGCATTCTCCTCGTGTGAAGCGACGCGAACAAAGGAGAACTCCCGTCTGCACGCCCGTATCCAACCAATCAGGCTCGAAAGCCTGTATAACGTACTTAGCTTCTTGTATGCTCGGAACGTAGGTGCGGGACCGTTTCCCGTCGGAACTCCAACACAGTTGAGATAGACGGGGCGGTGCCGCTGAAGGACAATCTCGTGCATCCGAATCAATAGAGAGCTAGCAGACGCCGCTAGCGGCTTTGAATATCGCTCGTAAACGGCAGCTTCGGCCCGCCGGGAAGCTCGGTGCTCTTCGAGGAGCTTAAAGATTAGGTCCTTAACTATGATTCCGCCTAAGGTCACGGATGCAGTGATAAGAGCTGCCTTGACTGGAGCGTCGTTTGAGCCTGATGACTTTTGCGCTGGCACGGCTGCAGCAGATCCCGAGGCGCCTCGGTTCTGCGGCGAAACGGGCACCGAGAAGACGGCAGCGAGTAGAAGGACTGAGAGTAGTACTGGAAGTCGGGGAAAGGCGTGGGCCATATTGGCGCGGATTATAGCAGATTGTTGTCTATTATATTGGCTGTGGCGTTGGTACGAGGTCGGCCCGACAAGGAAATAGATAATTGGGATCATCCACGCGAGGGGGGCGGCTGTCACCGGGGTCCCGAGATACCACTCGGCCGCATAACGCCCAAAACCACTGAACGGGCCATGATGACGGGTACGCGCGCGGATCAGTCCCCATAAACGCGCTAGCGCTCTGGAGTCCACCTGGACCTATTGTCCCCAACCTTGATTTGTGCCGCTCGTAGTCCCCGAACTGCGCTCGGAGAGGGGGGTTGAGCGCGATTTCTGTCATGAGAACCTCATCCGGACAACACCGTAACAGGTGAGCGGGGCGCTGACGGAGTGAGGCGAAGGGGCGGGATGGCTGGGAGCCGATGAAAGAAAAGGGGTAAGTTGAGTCGGAAAAACTTCGAAAGTCTGTGACTGACAACGTAGCGGCGCGAGTGCGTTGCGCCCCATAGGTGGTGGTTTTTGTGCCGCCAGGAAGGTCATTTTGATCCCGGCCAGGGCGGGCTTTCGAGCCGAGCTTTTGGAAGGCCGAGAGAAATCTCCGAACTCCTGATGTCGCCTGGCATTTTCCAGTTGTTGAGGAGAATAGCCTGACCCATTTTGGAGTAGGTGGTGCGCTGCATAGTGGCGCGGGCTCCCAGCCGAATGCCGCATACTTTTCGCAAGATGGCACGGCATCATTAGTAGGGCGGCCCCCCGGTCTGCGCGGGACGCCCTCGTCCCGCTCTTTTCCCCAAGCACCAAGTCTCCGATACCGGCGAAGAGCCGGCCGGGGGGCCGGCTGCGGACCAGGGGGTCCGCCCTACTACTTATGCGGGTGTGTCACGCACGCAAAAATGTGTGGCATTGGGCTCCCAGCCTGGCTTACATGTTCCGAAATGTAAGAAATCGCAGGATTTTCGGGTATTTCACACCCTTTTGCGGGTTCCGCTCACCCCCCTAATTTGGCCATTCCGCGAGCAAACTCGCCATTCAATGGTTACCTATTTCTTTCAATCGGTTATGGCGGCAAGATACCTAAAACTGAGGGATTACACTACACCTATGAGCACTCAGCCTGTCGAACCTAAAATCCAGCCATCTGCCACCTTGGTACAGATCGGTTCGGTCGAGGACATCATCCACCGGCGCCTGGCGGAGGAGCGTGCCCGCCTGGAGCAGGAAGCGGGCGTTGCCAAACGCGACGTGCATCATTTCAAACGGCCCACCGAGCGGCCGTTCACCCGCGAACAGCGCGCGCGGACCACGCTGCTTTTCGGCGGGCTGACCTGGAAGCACGAAAAGCTGGTGCATGGCGCTTTGGAGGGTCTCGGCTACATTGCCGAAGCCGTTCCTACGCCCAACGTTCGGGCGTTCCAGACGGGCAAAGAATACGGCAACAACGGACAGTGCAACCCCACCTACTTCACGGTCGGCAACCTGGTGCAGTATCTGCAGAATTTGGAAGAACAGGGTCTCGGCAAGCAGGAGATCATCGACCGCTATGTGTTCTTCACCGCCGGCGCGTGCGGTCCGTGCCGCTTCGGCATGTACGAGGCCGAATACCGGCTGGCGTTGCGCAATGCCGGTTTCGACGGCTTTCGCGTATTGCTTTTTCAACAATCGGGCGGGTTGAGCCAGTCCGATGCCGAAGCCGGGCTTGAGATGAACCTGGATTTCTTCCTGGGCATTCTCAACGCGCTGAACTGCGGCGACGTGATGAACGAAGTGGCTTATGCGATCCGGCCGTATGAAGCACAAGCGGGCGCGACGGACGCGGTTCTGGATGGCGCGATGGATTATTTGCACGAAGTCTTTCGCAAGAAGCGGCCATGGAAGCTCGATGAGAACCTCTCGAAGTTCCTGGGCGGCTTTTCCGATACGGCCGAGTATCTGGGCAAGTTCGTGAAGCAGGTGAAGGGCGAAGATTACGTGCCGGCGCTGAACCGTTGCCGCGATTTGTTCAATGAGGTCGAGATCGACCGGCTGCGGGTGAAACCGATCGTCAAGATCACCGGCGAATTCTGGGCGCAGACTACGGAAGGCGACGGCAACTTCAACATGTTCCGGTTTCTGGAGAGGGAAGGCGCGCAGGTGCTGGTCGAGCCCATTGGCACTTGGATCATGTACATGATTCACCAGGTGATCCAGAAGTATAAAGACTTGAAGGGGCTGGAGGAAGGCGCGGTGCTGCCGCCGATTTGGAAGGTCGGCACGCGCGCCAGAATCGAAATCGGCTTCCGGCAAAAAGTGGCCAAGCTCAAGCTGGCCGAAGCCATTTTCAAGAGCGAGTATCACAAGATCGTGAACGCGCTGGGCGGCGTGGCGCATCACCTGGCCGATCAGTACGAGCTGCAGCGCATCGGCCATCCTTTTTATAATTCGCGCGCGGGCGGCGGCGAGGGGCACCTGGAAGTGGCCAAGAACATCTATTACTCGAACAAAGATCTGGCGCACATGGTGCTCTCGCTCAAACCTTTCGGCTGCATGCCATCGACCCAATCGGACGGGGCGCAATCGGCGGTGGTTTCGCAATTCCGCGACATGATCTACCTGCCGGTGGAGACTTCGGGCGAAGGCGAGATCAATGCGCACAGCCGGGTACAGATGGCGCTGGGCGAGGCCAAGAACAAAGCCAAAAAGGAATTCGCGGAGACGCTGGAGCGGGCGGCCTTGAGCCTGGAGCAATGCCGCGCCTGGGTGGAAGCGCATCCGGAAACCAAGCGGCCCATGTACCAGGTTCCGCATACGAAGGGCGTGGTGGGCTCGGCTTCCAATTTTGTGCTGCACATCGCCGAACGGATGAAGACCGAGGGAGCACGGGCCAACTGACATGTCCAAAAACTTCCTGATCGGGATGGACGTGGGTTCCACCACGGTGAAGGCCGTGGTGATCGATGCGGCTAGCGACGAGATTCTCTGGCGCGATTACCAGCGCCATGACACCAAGCAGCCGGAAAAGGTTCTGGAATTCTGCCGGCGCTTCGAAGACGAGGTCGACGGATTTTCCGCCGAACGGTCGCGCATGTTCATCACCGGTTCGGGCGGCAACGGACTGACGCGCTTTGTGGGCGCTAAATTCGTGCAGGAAGTGAACGCCGTTTCTCTGGCGGTGGAGCGCCTGTATCCGGAATGCGGATCGGTGATCGAGCTGGGCGGGCAGGACGCCAAGATCATCATCTTCAAGAAAGATCCGGAGACGGGGCGCAAGAAGAAAGTGCCGTCGATGAACGACAAGTGCGCCGGAGGCACGGGCGCGGTGATCGACAAGATCAACGCCAAGCTGCGCATTCCGGCCGAGCAGCTTTGCGAAATGGGCTACCAGGGTATGAAACTGCATCCGGTGGCCGGCAAGTGCGGGGTATTCGCCGAAACCGATATCAACGGCCTGCAGAAGATGGGCGTGCCGCCGGACGAGCTGATGGCGTCGCTGTTCGAGGCCATCGTGATGCAGAACCTTTCGGTGCTGACGCGCGGCAACACGCTGCTGCCGGTGGTGCTGCTGCTGGGCGGTCCCAATTGCTACATCAAGGGCATGCGCGACTGCTGGAAGCACAATATTCCGAAAATCTGGGAAGAGCGCAACACGCCGCTGCCGGAAGGGGTGGCGCCGGAAACGCTGATCCGCACGCCGGACAACGCCCAATATTTTGCCGCCATCGGTTCGGTGGAATTCGGCAAATCGGAAGACGACAACGTCGGGCAATACGTCGGCTGGCAGAAGCTCGAATGGTATGTGAAAATCGGCCGCGAGGAGGAGAAATCGAAGCGCGGCGGCGGAGGCGGGCTGGCCAAGGACGATGAAGACCTGAAGGCTTTCAAGGCCAAGTACCGTACCAAGAAGTTCCACCCCGCCACATTCCAGGCGGGCGAAACGGTGGAAGGGTTCGTGGGCATCGACGGCGGGTCGACTTCCACCAAGGCGGTGCTGATCACGAAAGATCACAAACGCCGCATTCTGGCCAAGACCTACCAGCTTTCGAAGGGCAATCCGATCGAAGACACGGTTGAGGTGCTGCAGAAGCTGGACCGGCAGGTCCGCGACCAGGGCGTGGAGTTGAAGATTCTGGGCGTGGGCACGACCGGCTATGCCAAGGACATTTTGAAAGACGTGATCGGCGCCGACGCCGCATTGGTCGAGACGGTGGCCCACACCGAGGCCGGGCTGCATTTCTACGACAACGTGGACGTGATTTGCGACGTGGGCGGCCAGGACATCAAGATCATCATCCTCAAGAACGGGCGCGTCAAAGATTTCAAGCTCAATACGCAGTGCTCGGCGGGCAACGGCTATTTCTTGCAATCCACGGCGCAGGGATTCAACGTGCCGGTGGAGCAGTACGCGGATACGGCATTCGGGGCCAAGGGATTCCCGCAATTCGGCTACGGCTGCGCGGTGTTCATGCAGTCCGACATTGTGGATTTTCAGCGGCAGGGCTGGAAGCCGGAAGAGATCATGGCCGGGCTGTGCAATGTGCTGCCGAAGAATATCTGGCTGTACGTTTCGCAGATTCCGAACCTGTCGGCCATTGGGACGCGCTTCCTGCTGCAAGGCGGCACGCAGTACAACCTGGCGGCGGTAAAGGCGCAGGTGGATTTCATCGAGTCGCGGTTCAAGGGCAAGGAGACGCGCGCCGAGGTGATCGTGCACGAGCACTGTGGCGAGGCCGGCGCGATCGGAGCGGCGCTCGAAGCGGGTAGGCTCTGGGACAACGGCCGGCAATCCTCGTTCATCGGTCTGGATGCGTGCCAGCACATTCAGTACAAGACCACGCGCAACGAATCCACGCGCTGCTACTTCTGCAAGAACAAGTGCCTGCGCACGTTCATCGACGTCAAGACCAACCTGGTCAATCTCGACTACAAGCCGCCGGTGAAGACCAAGGTGCCGCTGGAAGCCGGCGCGCAGCGGCTGATCATCGCCACTTGCGAGAAGGGCACGGTGGAAAACATCGAGGAGATGCGCCATATCAAGGGCGATCTCGATCGGATCAAAAAGGCCAATCCGAATTTCGTGGAAATAGCGGCCAAGGCGGTTTTCCGCGTGCCCGACGTGCCGCTGGTGGCGGACCAGGCGCCCAAGCTGCAAATCACGGCGGCGCAGAAGCGGCGCGCGGAGCTGATCCGCAAACGCGGGCAATTGCGCATCGGCATGCCGCGCGTGCTCAACATGTACTCGCAGACGCCGATTTTCACCGGGTATTTCGCGTCGCTGGGGATTCAGCCGCAGAACATCGTCTATTCCGACTACACCAACGAGGATCTGTACAAGGAAGGCGCCAAGCGCGGCGCCATCGACCCCTGCTTTCCTTCGAAGCTCGGCATTCCGCACGTGCACAACCTGCTTTACAAAGTGCACGCCAAGAAGCCGCTCGACATTATCTTTTTCCCGATGATCGATTGCCTGACCAGCGATTTGCAATCGATTCAGGCGTCGCGTTCGTGCCCGACCGTGGCCACCACGCCCGAAGCCGTAAAAGCGGCTTTCACCAAAGAGGGCGATCTGTTCAAGGAGAAGGGCGTCATCTTCCTCGATACCTTCGTCAACCTCTCCAAACCGGAGATTTTCGAGCGCCAGATGTACGAGCAATTCCGGGACATTCTGGGCCTGACGCCGGAAGAGAACAAGCGAGCGCTCGAAGCCGGCTATCGCGCGCTGGACGCGTTCAATAACGTGACCATGCGGGGCGCGGCTCGCGAAGTGCTGGAGCAGCTCGAGCGGGAAGACCGCATCGGCGTGGTGGTGCTGGGCCGGCCGTATCACAACGATCCCGGCGTAAACCACGAAATTGCCGAGGAATTTCAGAAGCTGGGCTATCCGGTTTTCGCGCAGGATTGTCTGCCGATCGACGATGATATTATCTGGAAGCTGTTTGGCGACGAAGTGGAAGCGGGCGAGATTCCGCATCCCATGGCCATCACCGACGTCTGGAAGAATTCTTACAGCGAGAATACCAGCCGCAAAGTCTGGGCCGCGAAGTATGTGGCGCGGCACCCGAACCTGGTGGCGCTGGAGCTATCGAGCTTCAAGTGCGGCCACGACGCCCCGATTTACAGCGTAGTGGAAGAGATCGTGGAGCACTCCGGCACGCCGTACTTTTGCTTCAAGGATATCGACGAGAACAAGCCCACCGGGTCGATCAGAATCCGGGTGGAGACCATCGGCTACTTCCTGAAACGCTATCGGGAAGACATGGTGCGCAACAAGAAGAAGGTCTCGACCATCGAGCAGCAGTTGCGCGATTTCGAAGCCCGGCTGCGTCGCCAGATGCTGCGCGAAAAGCTGGACGGCATGGCGGAAGCGTTTGAAACCGGCTCCATGCCGCGCATTCACGTGACGCTGGGTTCTCTGGCCGAGAGTGCCGCGCTGGCCGCCAGTCGTCAGACAGCCGCGGAGCAGTACGAACGGGTATCCGGCGATTGAACTACTTTCTGGCCAAAACCGAACCTGGCACGTACTCCATCGACGATCTGGAGCGCGAGAAGCGGACGGTGTGGGATGGCGTGACCAACCCGCAGGCGGTGCGTGCGATTCGGGAGATGAAGCCCGGCGACCGCGTCTTCATTTACCACAGCGGCGGGGTGTCGGCAATTGTCGGCCTGGCCGCGGTGCGGTCCGAGCCGCGCGGCGATCTGAAGAATGCCAAATCGGCGGTGGTGGAGCTGGAGTTCCTGACGAAGCTCGAGCCGCCTACGACGCTGGCGGAGGTGAAACAGTCGAAGGTGTTCGACGACTGGGCACTGGTGCGTCAGGGCCGGCTTTCGACTATGGCCGTGCCGGCGGTTGTGGTGGAATGGCTGCGGAAGCGGTACGCGGGGACGAAGATCTAAATCTGGGGCCGCATGGCCGCGCGGTTTGGCCTCTGGGGGCTTTTTCCTTGGGGCCTTCGGCTATTGACTCTTCGCGGCCTTTTCGATTGCCTCTACGTCGGCAAGGTCTTGCCGACTGCCGGCGGCGCGCTTTGCAGCGAGCAGATCTTCACGGGAAATGAAGTTTGCCCGCAAATTGGTTTCTTCGTCGAAAACGTCTTCAACCCGACGCAACCATGCGGCGTCAAACTCAACGCCCGGAATTGCCGTGAGAATGTCAACGCCGACCGGCTCGCGCCCCATGCGGAAGAACGGCCCGGGTTCCGCAAAGTCGGCAGGGGTCAGACCCTGCAGTGGCGCACCGAATTCAGCTAAGGCCGCGAAAACCGCCTTTGCGTTTTCGGGATCGGCCTTCACCAGAATGTCGAGGTCTTTGGTTGCGCGGGGCTGCGCATGGATTGCTACGGCATAAGCACCAACGATAAGGTACTTAACGCGGTGCGCGTTCAAAATGGACAAGAGTTCTGTGTAGTCTGAAAGCATCCGCCTTGAACCCCCTCAGTTTGTACCCTTCCTCGGTGAGTTCCGACACAGCGGCGACACGCTCATGCACCGGACGGCTCTGCCAGTAACGATACTCATCCGCCTTCATCTCGTCGAAGTTCCCGTATTTGCGGATGGTCTTGTCCATGCTTCGTTTGTAGCACGTAAGGGGCGGCGGTTCAATGTCCTGAAACGGCAAGGCGTTCACCGGATGGCCCTTTTAGGTCGGCTGCCGGGCCGCAATGCTGACAACCTGCGCGGGGCCGCGCCGGCGCATCGGGAATACAGGCCCGTCTGCCGTTCTTCCGTTCAATCGAGTTCCAGGACCTCCCGAACTGCCTGTTCAACGGCTTCCATCTGCTCGGGAGAAAGCGTTCCCATGCACTGTTCGAGCCGCTCTTTCGAAACGGCGCGAATCTGGTCCGTCACTGCAATCGCGTCGCGGCCGCCGCACCGGACGGGGACCAGAAGCGGTGGGCTAGCTTTGGCTGAGCTGGACAGCGGCACAACGACAACGGTACGCCGCCGCTCGTTGAGGACCCCGCTGGAGAGGATCAAACAGGGCCTTGTTTTCGAGATCTCCGACCCCTCGGTGGGATCGAGGCGTACCCACCAGACCTCACCGCGCCGGGGCAACGTTCCACGGCTCCTCGACTCGATCGGCGGTGTCCGCCATCGCATCCCACTCTTTCTCGATGGCGAGGACATCGGGGCTTTCATTGGCGGCTTCGCAGGCCCTGATGAGCCGCTCTTCCCGTTCGCGCAGCTTTGCGGCGATCGCCTCGGCGACATATCTGGAGCGGTCCCGTGCCGGCACACGCCGCAGGAACTGGACCACCACATCATCGGGTATGGTAAAGGTCATCTTACGACTCGCCATACAGCCATACTAGCATATCGGGCTGCCAGCCGACGGAGCGGATGCAAGAAAGAACGGGCTCAGGTCTTGCCGTTGCGCGCTGCTTCGTCCATGATTCTCTCGGTTTCGAGAGCGGTATCGCCGCTCGACCGCGGCTGCCGGCCTTCGAGGATCGCGGTCACGAAATCTTCCACCATGGGATAGTGAAGGTTGGCATGCGGCGGGAGGTGCTCGCGGCCGCCGGGCCAGACGATCTCGGGGCCGTTGAGAGGCGTCAACTCCAACTCGCCATCGGTGCCGCGGATGCGAAATTCGTCGCGTGCGACGTGCGAATGCCAGCGCACGTCGACCATGCCGCGCATGCCGCTGGCGTACTCGACGAGCACGGTGGCATTATCTTCCACGGCGGTTGGGTGCACCAGGGTGGAAAGATGGCCGGTGACGCGCCGCGCCGGGCCGAATAGGTAGGCGAGCACGTCGATGCGGTGAGACGCGATGTCCCGCAGCGGACCGTTGCCGGCCAGTTTCGGGTCTATCAGCCACGCCCGGGCGCCGTCTTCCGGATAGAACCAGTAGTGATTGGTAGCTTCGGCGAATACCGGCCGGCCGATGGCGCCGGCTTCGATCAGCGCCCGCGCGCGCTCGATCTTGGGATACATACGCCGGTAATAGGCGATTCCGAGGGTGCGGCCGATTTCATGGGCCACGGTCACCATCTGGGAAGCGTCGGCGTGGTTTAGGGCCATCGGCTTTTCGCAGAGTACGTGCGCCCCGGCGCGCAAGGCGGCGATGGATTGCGCGGCATGCAGCGCCACCGGTGTCGCCACGTAGACCGCATCCGGATGGACGGCTGCCAGCGCGGCGTCGATCGAGCTCCACGAAGGCACACCGTAGGGCGTGGCCTTGGCGGGGTCGCGCGTGACCAAACCCTCCAGCCGGCTGCGCGGCTCCGACAAAATGCCGGGGATGACGCGCTTCACCGCGATATCCCCGATTCCGACCACCAGCCATCGAATCATCGGTATTCGTTGACGATTTCGCCGATACGGGTGACTGGCACGTGCAACTCCAGAGCGAGGCCGTTGATCGAAATTCCCAACGGCTTCATGAATTCCTCGCGGAGCATTTCGCCCGGATGGACCGGAGTACGGTTGATGTTCCAGCCAGCTTCAGGACGCGTGATGGTCATGTGTTTGCCACAAGCCATTATGGCACCCGAAGGCCTGTGGCGCGCGCACTCCTGCGTGCCGCGCCCCGACTCCTCGGGACGCTTGTTTCGGCGCCGGCACAAGTGCCCGCATGAGTGCGGGCACGGCAGAGTGAGAGTCCGCGCCACGAATCGGGCCAGATCTACCGCCACCGGCCTTCGACAAAGACATATCCGTCATGCCGATGCCGCCATCGGGGAGCGACCCACACCGCGTGTTCGCGAGGCGGAACCTCCCATCGCCCTGGCTCCCATACATATCCACCTCCGTCCCAGCGGTGATAGCCCGCAATCCACACATGCCGCCTGCTTGGGGCGACGGTGCGATGTTCCCTAATGCTAATCGGCGGCCGGAGCCTGATTACGATTTCTGCCGCCTGAGCAGATCCGATCCCCACGGCAAACCCAATAACCGTGGTCAAGAGCAGTTTTCGCATAGTTGTTTCCTCGATATATTCGATATATACCGAGCATGCGAATGGCCGTTAGGACATTTCCCCATCGTTCGCGCTGGCAGCCCTCGGTTGGTGTATTCTCACCAAGGTGAGGTGAATGGACCAGCGCGTTTCAGCAGTGACGGCGATTGGCGGGATACTCGCGTTTGGGGCGATGGCGTACCCGCTGGTGCGCGGCGAGGCAATTGGGTTCGACCTGCCGGTGCGGGCGGCGATCCACAGCCGGGCGTTTCCGGCGCTGACGGCCGCCATGCGGCTGATCACGATGCTGGGATCGGAATACTTCCTGGTGCCGCTGGCGGCGATTCTGGTGTGGCGCTGGGAAAAGCGTGGCGAGCGCCAGGCGGCTTACCTGCTAGTGGGCTGCAGCCTGAGCGCGGAAGCGATGGTGCAACTGCTCAAGGCGCTCATTCACAGGCCGCGGCCGGAACTTTTCTTTGGGCTCGTGCCCACGGAGACGTACAGCTTCCCGAGCGGGCACGCGTTTGTGCCGGCGGTATATTTCGGGATGCTGGCCGGCATCCTGGCGACGGGATCGTGGTGGCGCGCGGCAGTGGTGGCGATGGCGGCGTTGCTCGGGTTCTCGCGCGTGTATCTTGGCTACCACTATCCGAGCGACGTCGTTGCCGGCTGGGCGCTGGCGGTGGTCTGGCTAACGCTATGGGCTATGGTTTCGGATCGCCGCGCGACTTCCCCAACTCAATCTCGCCGCAGGCGTCTTTGATATGGCGCCCAGCCTGAGGCTCCGGATGCCCAGCCGCGGATACGGCCACGGACGTGCTCAGCTAATTCTTTGGAAGCGAACACGCGATCCAACTGGCTCCCTCTATCGCACACTCACAACTGCCGGAATGTGGGGTGTCCCGCTTCGCCGGGCACGGGCCCAGAATAGCGACCATGATTCGGTTCCTCATCTCGGTAATGGCGCTCCTCCAGGCGCAGGCCTATGCGCAATCCGGGCCGCAGCCACCATGTGGAAAGGAGCCCGTGCCGCCCTACCCTGGTCTGGATCAATCGCCCGTCGTGAAGTACTGGAGCGAGTCTGATTTCGGACGCGACTGGAGACCGCCCGCGTGCACCGGTTGGGCTGAGGCGGGCTTTTCTACATTGGTGACCACGGTCGCGCGATTTCACTATCCTTCCGGAGCAGAGGGTTTGCTCCGGCACATCGGGGCGATTTCAGAACTCGCGGGCATGCGCTACTGGTCGACCACGCACAAGCAGTGGCAGACACTCATTCTGAACGCCCATGCGTTAACCAGTTCCAAGCCAAGTTATCGCCGCGAAGACTTCAGCGCCAATGAGATGAAAGAAGGCACAGTGCTCTTTCTGGAACAGGTCGACAATCTATCCGGGGCTACCATCTTTCAAATGCGTATCGTAGAGGCTTCGGCAGACCGGCTTGTATTCAATGTCGAAAATGTCGGGGTGATGCGCTATTTCTTTCTGACAATGTTCCATCCGGGCGAGTTGCAGTCGATCTACTTTCTGGATCGCGAATCCGCGAATGTCTGGCGGTACTATAGCATCGCTCGCACGGGACGGAACGCGAGCCGGCTGGCCACTGGGCACGCGTCTTCCTCGATTAACCGGGCCGTTGCGTTCTACCGGTCCCTGGCGGGACTTCCCACCGACCAGGAGCCTCCAGCGGCGCGATGACACAAATCGTTTGTATACCCGGTTCCAACAATTCGGTCATCTGGAAGAAGGCGCTACTGTCGCGGTGCCGGTAGCGCGCCGTAGGTCCGTGTCCACAGACTGCAACCGATCCAGTTCTTTGAGTACCCTGGTCCACTCGTCCTGGTTAGTCTTGGTCGAAATGGGAGCGTTACTATCGCGGTAGAAAGCGAGAATGTCGGTCCGCAGCTCCTGGGGCATTTCCGTGTAGTGCCCCTGCAACTTGTCCAACAGTTCCGAATAAGCGACATCCGTCAACCTGTATTTCCCCGCCGCGGTGAGAGATCCCACGTCAAGATTATCATTCGACAGCGCCAGACTTCCTGCGTTCACTTCCGAAAGCAGCTCCCGATAGGAAGCGATCGTCGAGTTGACGCTAGCCATGTACAGCTTCTCGGTTTCGGGTGTCAGTCTCTCAAAGGCGAGCGGACGGAGTGGGCCTAACTTTGGCATCGTGCGCAACAGAGTTGCCAGAAGTTTCGACCGGATCCCCGGGCGGCTATAGGTGGCGCCCCAGTTCTTTTCGTAACTGGCGCGGGACAAATTATACAGGAAGGTCTTGCGTGTAAGGCTGGGAGTGTCTTTTCTGAGTTCCTGTTTCTTGATTTGCCAGGCAACCCTGGTGATGGCCGGAAGGATCGAGCCGACCGCACGGCGATACGATCCAATGGCGAGATCGACGCTCATCAATACCTTTTCCAGAGGCATTCCATAGGTATCCTGAAAAGCCCGATCCAACAATGGCTTTGCCACTTCAAATCCAATAAACCTCTTGTATGCAGCGGAAGCGTAGCGGTCCTTGGCGGCCTGAAAAACATCAAATGCGAATTCCGTCTTGGCGTGGGAAAACGGATCGTCCGCATAGGTTACCAGCGTTCCGAACTTCCGGCCAAGCTTCGGATACAACAAAGGAACTGACCGGTTGATGCCGATGGAGTGCCCGTTGTTGTCAGCCGCATAATGCGACAACGCTCCCAGAGCGAAAGCATACTCATTCAGGTCCTGGGAGTCGCGGATCAGGTTGAGGATAAAGTCGCCGCTCCGGACGTAATGCGTCAAATTGCTGAAGAACTTGCTGCCAAACGGATAATACCCCAAGTCCTGGATGATGCACCCGCCGTAGGCGAAAGCGTGTGCCTGGTTCAACTCGTCTTCTGAGGCCGCCGGGAATCGTTTGAGTAGCAGCGGTCTGATGGCGCTGTCCCAGGTCGCATCGATAATGGCTTCGTGGGTGAGAACCGAATACGCCGATGCGGTTGCGACCGCACAAAGAAGCAAAAGCCCAACAGTGGCTGATGGCCGAAGCATCCATGACCGACGCACTGTTTTTTGAAGTGTCACGTCCTCCTCTCAGGAGAGGTTTGGCACGGCTTTCATTTGATGGATGATGCACGTTTATGACCATCGCCCCCTGCAGCCACTTTTCCGACTTGGCGCGCTACGTCAGGCCCGAAAGCCAGGTGCAGAATCCGCCGCAATGCGTGCACTCTTTGCTCCACCAGCCCAATCCTCCTCGCAGTTCTTCAAAGGATGCACGGGTCCGCTCCGGACGTAATGCGTCAAATTGCTGAAGAACTTGCTGCCAACGGAGGCGCACTGGACTGCGGCGTAACATTGGCGCTCGAAAATGGCTATCGAGTGGGCGGCCAGCGCGGTTTCTGGACAGCGTTAAGAGTAAATATCGGTAGGTATTTCAGCCCGCTCGACGGCGCTCGCGCTGGCGCCCGCGCAAGGTTTCCGCGATGGAGAGTTGAAGGTCGGAGGCGTTGCAAGCCGGAACTGTCGGCGGCAATGGCGGTGGCAACTCTTCAACCGGCACGCCCTCTCGTTCCAGCCGACACCGGCGTCGTTCGCGAAGTTCAGCGGCCGTTTCCAGCCGGCCAATTCGTCTGCAGATCGCTTTCATTTACACCCCGCCGTTTTATGAGCGCCAACGCGCCAAGCGGGGGCAGTAACCGCTGGCATCTGCGCTTCAAACCGGGGTCCTTCCGTTTTGCTTCCGTCCGGGGAGACTTACAGAAACGCGAAAACCAGTCGCTCAAACTGCGAACGGAAAACAGCTTTGGCGCCGCCGCAACTGAAGATCACCAGACCCAGCCTGCACCGTAACACGACATTGCCGGCATGTGCGCCCGTATGGAAGGCGATGCCGCCGCCGATCCCAGCCATCGCGCGGCCTGTTACCACCGCGCTGTAGACCGGCTCCTCGAAGGGCGCCGCATCGATGGCCTTTTGCGCGACCGCCAGCCGCGGGGCGCAAACACCATCTTCGGCTTCGCCCCGCTCTATCCCGAATTGGCGCTGGTCTACATTCGCCTGAACCAGCCGGGAAAAGCCGCGGAAGCGCTCGCCTACGGCCGCATCGTGCATCCTTTCCCCGATGCTTCGCGGCAACTGGCCGCGCTTTACGTCCGCATGGGCAACCCCGATCGCGCCGCTACCGCCCTGCTCGAAGGCTGGCTTCTCGACCCCAGCGCGGCCGCCCTGGGCAACGACCTGGCCACTCTCTATCGCCACGCATTCCCCGCCAGTTGCGCGATCGCCAAAACAGGCAACAGCATCGACCCGAATTGTCCCCTGGTGCATGGCCAGATCTGCGCCGCAGCGCGCAACGTGGCCGCCGAATTCCGCCAGTTCGGCGCAACCGAGTTGGAAGCCCGCACCTCCCGGAATGCCATGACTCAGTACGCCTGTCCGGCGGACCTGTTCCGCTGAGCGGTCAACTGGGGGGACGGAGGGCGGCCGTTCCCTCGGCAGCCGTGAAAAAAATCTAGCCACGGATGAACGCGGATGGACACGGATGAAGAAATCACAGAAGTTATCCGTGTTTCTTTTCACTACCTCAAGGCATGGCTCGCTCAGACCGGTTTGCCGGCGGGATCACCTGGTTTGTGCATTTTGTGCATTTTTGTGCCGTTTATTGGCGGTTGTGC
>JBEKYD010000176.1:0-15768 GCA_049511335.1 Bryobacteraceae bacterium
TCACCAGCGTGTGCGCACTGACCGTGTGCTGGTATCCGGGTGCAATACTCCAGGTAAGAACCCGCTGGCTTTGGGCCTGGCCGCTCGCCTGCTGATCTAAGTTATTCGGAATCTGAAGGTTGTTCCGCGCCAGGAACAGATTCAGATGAAGCGTATCCTTGCCGCTGGGCTGAAAATCGAGACGATCGAAGAGAGTCTGGTTATTCCCAATGTCGTGGAACGGCTGGAATTCGGGCGTGTCAAGAAACCGGCCGCTGCGCAGTCCATCGACGGCTATAAAGTTGCCAAATGTTGAAGTGCCATATCCGAGGCCGAAGCTTCCTCCAGCGGTGCCGAACGAACCGTAGGTCGCATCGATGTTGCCGAACACCTGCCCGGCGCCGAGGCCGGACCGCGTCGTAACATTCGCCGTCAGGCTGGTTTTGTCGCCGAATTCGGCCAGCGGCGATCCGGTGACGATTTCCATGCTCTGGATGGCGCTGGTGGGAAGCTGCGTGGAGAAAACCTTGCTCTGTTGATCGCTGATGGGCTGTCCGTCGATCACGAAGCTCACCTGCGCGTGATCGCCCAGCGGATGGAAGAAGCCGTTGCCGTCATCGGCCACGCCCCCCGTGCTGTAGACGATGGCCTTGCTCAAACCCGCGCCGGGCTCGATTATGGGCAGATCCATGAGCAGATTCCGGTCGGTATCCACGTGCGCCGAGGGATCCAGTTCCAGCAGGTCCGCGCCAGCGGCCTCTACCGTGACTGTGGTCTTTGCGGCGCCAGCCAAGTCCATCGCGATCTTGAGCTGCACAGGCACCGAATTGCGGATGTCGACATCCTGCGCGTGTACGCTGAAACCGGCGGCGCTCACTTCCATGTGATACGGATTGGGAGGAATGTTGACCAATCGAAACGAACCACGCGCGTCCGTTACCGTGGACTGCCGGTAGTTGGTAAGAGCGTTATGAATGCTGACTTCGGCGCGGGCCATGGCCGCGCCGGAGGGGTCCATAACGGTTCCTTCAATTGTGCCGGCGTTGCCGAGAGACTGCCCGAACGCGCCGCCTGCACTACCGAAAAACAACACACCTAAAGCACCGACAGCGAGAATTTTCTTCATTGTTCAAGTATTGGGAAGCGCGGCCCTGAGCACCAAGCTAATTCTTGCTGACGGACTGGCCCTTTCGGGGAGCGAACTAGAAACCGCCGTGAAAGGGACGACAAGTCACCACTGGAGAAGTTGTCTGATGTTGTGCGCCTGGCGCTTGCTGACTGTGAGTTGCAGCGAATTGCTCAGCGTGACGAGCCAGCGCTGGCTACTGAGCGCACTAATTTTGCGAACGTGGTTCACGTTCACAATGGCATTGCGGTGCACGCGTTGAAAATGGGGCTCGCCAAGGCGTTCCTGGATGGTCCGCAACGACTGGGTAGCCAGCAAGCGCTGTTTGGCCGTGATAATCCACACTAATTCGCGTTCGGCCTGAAACGCCAAGATCTCGTTGGCGTCCAGCAGGATGTAGTCCGCTCCATTCCGCCCTACCACCTTGCGTGGCTGACCCGGCTGGGCCAGGTCGGCCGCCGCGATCCGCGCCACCTGGTTTGCGATCTCCAGATGGCGCCCGCATATGTTTCTGGCGCGCTCCACGGCTTTGCGGAGGCGCGCTTCGTCGACCGGCTTGAGCAGGTAGTCCACCGCACCCGCCTCAAACGCCTGGATCGCATGCTGATCGAATGCCGTCACAATCACCACCACCGGCGCAGATACTCCGGTGAGATTGTGGACCACTTCGAACCCGCTCATCACCGGCATTTGCAGGTCGAGGAAGACCAGGTCAGGCTTAAGCTTCTCGATCCCCGCCAACGCTTCCTTGCCGTTCGCGGCCTCGCCCACGATCTCGATATCGGGCAACAGCTCCAAATCCTCACGAAGCACGCGGCGAGCGATGGGCTCATCGTCCACAATCAGGGTTTTCAGGGTGCGAGGGTTCATCTCCTGTTAGATCTACAGCGAACTGCCTCCAGAACGTCACAGAAAACTGATGAACGGCGAACTATGCCGGTGAGCGGACTGTCTTCTGCTGCCAGCGGGATTTCCGGCGATCCCGACGATTCTCCGTACAGCCGGCTGAAAGCACGTGTAGATCATGCCGTAGCGTCACTTCCTTGACGCCGAGCCCCGTCGGCCCACAGAGGTTGACCAATGACCAAGCCCGACGCGGCGGCCGAACTGAACCAACTCGCCGAATGGATTCTCCGCGGTCGAGCCCGTCAGACGCCGGCCAGAGCGCGTTCCAGGTCGGAGATCAGATCTTCGACATCTTCGATACCCACCGAGATACGGACCAAGTCGGGCGTGATGCCCATCTTCTGGAGCGCGGCGGGGTCGACTGAAACGTGCGTCATGGTGACAGGGTGCTCGATCAACGATTCCACCCCGCCAAGCGACTCGGCCAGCGTGAACACCTGCACCCGCTCCAGCAGGCGAAACACGGCGTCCTGGCCGCCGCGCAGGCGGAAGGAAAAGGTCCCGCCATAGCCGCTCATCTGCTTTTTGGCCAGTGCGTGCTGGGGGTGCCTTTCGAGGCCGGGGTGCAGCACACCAGACACTTTGGGCTGGCGTTCCAGCCATCGCGCCACCGCCAGCGCATTGCGGTTGTGCTCTTCCATCCGCACGGCCAGTGTTTTGACGCCGCGCAGTACCAGAAAGCAGTCCTGGGGACCCGCGCACGTGCCCATGGCGTTTTGCAGAAATCCGATCTTCTCGGCGAGCGCGGCATCTTTCACCACCACGGCCCCGCCAACCACGTCGGAGTGCCCATTGATGTACTTCGTAGTGGAGTGCACCACCACATCCACGCCAAAATCGAGCGGCCGCTGGAAGTAGGGTGACAGGAAGGTGTTGTCGCAGATGGCAATGGCGCCATGGCGGTGCGCCAGCGCGGAGACTGCCTCCAGATCCACCAGGTTCATGAGCGGGTTGGTGGGAGATTCGATCCACACGGCCTTGGCTCCCTCGGCCAACGCCCGTTCGGTGGCCGAGGCATCGCGCAAGTCTACGTACATGGCGTCGATCCCTTTGCCTCGCAGCACCGATTGGAACAGGCGATAGGTGCCGCCGTACAGATCGCTGTGGACCACGACCCGGTCGCCCGAATTGAACATCATCAGCACTGTGGTTTCGGCCGCCATCCCGGTGGCGAACGCGAATCCGGAGGATCCCCCTTCGAGCGAGGCGAGACAGGTTTCGAGAGCCTTCCGCGTGGGATTGCCGCTCCGCGAGTAATCGAAGGCTCCCGGCCGGCTGACTCCCTGAAAGGCGAACGTGGAAGTCTGATAGATCGGCGTCATGACAGCGCCGATGTGGTCCGCGGGCGAGTGGCCTGAGTGAATGGCTAGCGTCTTGAACTTCACCAGACTTTAAGGATTACACGATTCCTTCGAAGAGTATTGAGGTCAGATATCGCTCGCCGGAATCGGGCAGCACCACGACGATGGTTTTGCCGACGAAATCAGGCTCGCGAGCCAGCCGGGCTGCGACAGCAGTGGCGGCTCCGCTCGAAATCCCCGAGAGAATGCCTTCCTCGCGAGCCAGCCGGCGCGCCGTCTCAACCGACTCTTCGTTGGAAACCGTCTCCACGCGGTCGACCACGCCGAGGTCCAACGTGCCTGGGATGATCCCGGCTCCAATTCCCTGGATCTTGTGCGGGCCCGGTTTCAGCGCTTCGCCACGCAGATGTTGCGTGATCACCGGGCTGGCCGCGGGTTCCACGCCCACCGAGACAATGGCTTTGCCCTTCACGTTTTTGATGTAGCGCGAAACGCCGGTGATGGTTCCGCCGGTGCCGATTCCGCTGACCAGAACGTCTATTTGCCCGTCGGTATCGTCCCAGATCTCCGGCCCGGTGGTCTGGAAGTGGATGTCCGGGTTGGCGGGATTCTGAAATTGCTGCAGCAGGACATAGTGGCCGGGATCGGAGCGGTGGATTTCCTCGGCCTTGGCGATGGCGCCTTTCATGCCAAGCGCGCCCTCGGTCAACACCACGCGCGCGCCAAAAGCGGCCAGCACCTTGCGCCGTTCCAGCGACATGGTTTCCGGCATGGTGAGCGTGATAGGGTAGCCCTTGGCCGCCGCCACGAAAGCCAGCGCGATTCCCGTGTTCCCGCTGGTCGGCTCTATCAGCTCCTTGCCCGGTGTGAGAACGCCGCGCGCTTCGGCATCCCACACCATCGATGCGCCGATGCGGCACTTCACCGAATAGGCGGGGTTACGACCTTCGATCTTGGCCAGCACCGTGGCTTGATTCCGGTCGACGATCCGGTTCAGTTTTACGAGCGGCGTTCTGCCGATACTCAAAGCGTTGTCATCGAATCTCATAATTTGGCTCCGTGTAGAGGATTTGCAGATTATAATATCCCATAATAGATTGACTTGCGGGAGATTGCAAGCCCTGGGGCCACCAGCTTCAGCGACGTATTCCAGGGCAACCGCTCCTTGACGGTCGCGGCTCTGACTCGCGGCGCTTTCGCAAACTCGAGCCTGTTGGCATCAGGATCGAATGTTCGGGTCGGAGCCGCGACTGTCAAAGAGCGGTTGCTGAATACGTCACCGTAATTGCGAAACCGTGTACTTAGCGGACCGTCTCCCCACTTGCCCCTACGGCAGGTCGACCTGGGTAGCTCCGGCCAGATCGATGGCGTTGAAAAGGAACTTGAAAGTCCCGTGCGGTTGCCCGCGGAAGGTGATCTCGGGACCAAACAAATATACCTTTCCTTTACCCAGACTCGCTTCTACGCCTTCGACAGCGCCGAACAGGTACTGCTGACCCCACGCCCAGCCGCTGCGCAGCGGTTCCGGCGTAGCGAACCAGGCAATGGGGTATGTGCCCCGGAGAGCGGCGTCCGGCAACAACCGAAAAGCGGGGCTGTTGTCGTAAAAGACATCGACCTTCTGCGGCAAGCCATACGCAATCGGCAAGGTGTTATCGACGGTGGCCTGCAAGACCGAACCTGGAACGTAAAACTTCGACGTGGGTAGTCTCACTTGGGCGCCGTCCGGGCCCATTTCCGTGAGAGCGCTGGTAACCGGTAAGCCTAGGGCCGAGCCGAAGCCGGCTGAACTGCCGATGGCGAGGAGGGTTCCGCCGTCTTCGACAAACCTCCGAAGCTGCGGAGCGGTAGTGGCCAGGGTGACGTTGCCAATCTGGTCTTTGTATTCGTCGGGGACGTTCCTTTGACCGCCTCCCCGGCCGCCGCGTCCGCCCCGGCCAGCCGCCGCATCCGGACCGCCACCGCCGCCGCCGCGGCCCCCGCGCCCGCCGAACTCGCCGGGAAGACCCCCGCCGGGGAAGATCAGCACGTCATATTTGCTCTTGAGGTTTCCAGCGTCCAAGGTCGGCGCGTAGACAAGCTGATAGGACGTGGGGAAGGCTTGTTCGAACATCCAGCGGATATGGCCCGAATCCTGAGAACCGCCATAACGGTCCCACAGGCCTACGCGCACGGGGTGAAGCTGGAGGGCAGCGCCGGAAGGCTTGGCCGAGGTTGCGTCGAAGCTCAGACCTATTTCCGCAGCCAGCTTGTCGAGTAGCGGGGCGGTGGAGGGCCGGGCCGGAATATAAATGGTTCCGGCGGCGTAGGTCTTGCCGTTGGCGCTGAATTCTTTCTTCAGCCAGTAGACATCTTCTCCGGCGGCGAGGAGCCGGTTGGTGCCGACAAACGAATCGTTGACCTGATGGCTCAGCAGATAACCCGCGGTATCGGACGCGTGCGAAACTCTTCCGGGCGGAGGCTTCAGCAGATCGGGGATCTTTTCGAACGGGCCCTCGAAGCCGTCGAGAATGCGGTCGAATTGTACGCCCATCTGAAAGGCCAGGGTGTAGCCGGTGATGTCGTAGGGAGGCCGCGGCGGACCGCCCGGGTAGATGAAATCGTTGGGGTGGTCCTGCGGTTCCAGCATGTCGCGGAGATGAGGACGAAAAGCCTGCGCGGCGACGATCACATACGAGCCGGCCGGATACTCTTTGCCGGCAACCCGGAAGTCCCGCGTGGCGTGATCCACCACCACGCCCGCCTTCATCAGCGCATTGACGAACTTAGTGGCGGTCAGGAAGTCGGGCTGATCGGAGGGAATGATGTAGCCGCGCGGATCGCGCGCCTCAGGCGTGTGCAACTGGTCCCAGTACTTAAGGGGCAAACCCTGGCCGAATCCTCCGCCTCCACCGGTATCGCCTCCGAGGCCCCCACCGGCGGCGAGCCGCCGGGCCGCCGCGGGGTCGTCTTTGGCGTACTCGGCCTCCATGGCGGCGATGCGCTTGGGAGTCAGCGTCCAGTAATCCTGGCTGCCACGCTCGATGGAATTTTTCCCCGCGCGATAGATGCGGTAAAGGAACTCCTCGCGGAACCGGGAAGCGACGTCGAGGATGGCCCAGTCGGCGGTGAGCACGTAGTCGATGCTTTGGCGCTGATGCCACTCCTGGCGAGGGCCGATAGGCGCCGGCTGGTCTCCGTTCGGCAGTAGCTTGCTAGCAACCAGCGGAATGCTCATGGGCGTCGGATTGCCGATGATTTCCGACAGCAGGCCGATCTGGTTGTGGAAGCCCGTGGTGGTGCGGTCCCCGCCGTTGAACCAGGTGGAGTAGGGGGCGTTGCTGCGCATCACGGCGCCGGGTTTGCCTTCGGCCAGGAATCTTTCATGCACGGCCGCCGATACCAGATCGATGCCGATGGGAACCAGAGGATCCTGGTTGTAATTGAAAGGGTCGCGGAACGGCGAAAAGAACAGGACCGCGCCGGCCGGCCCTGTCTGGTGCTGGTTGTACATGATCTGGGGGATCCATTCGATGTACATCTGGCGGTTGACGGCTTCGGTTTCGGGCTGATTGGCGATGTAGGAGTCGCGGTTGTCGTCGTGGCCCACGTACTTTTGGTAAAGGCGCGGGATGGAGTTGACGTTGCGAAGCTTCGGATCGCTCTCGCGCATATACCAGTTCGAGACCAGTTCCATGCCGTCCGGGTTGATGGGCACCAGCAGCAGAATGTCGTCGTTCAAGATGCGGAGCGTTTCCGCATCGTTGCGCGTGAGCAACTGGTAGGTCTCGGTGAACAGCGCCTGCGCGTTGATACATTCGGTGGCGTGGAGACCGCCGTCGATCCAGACCACCGCCTTGCCTTCGGTAGCGAGCGCGCGGGCTTGTGGATCGGTCAACCCTTCGGCCCGCGCCAGCCGCTGCGAAATCTCCTTGTAGTGCGCCAGATTCTTGTGATTGGCCGGTGAAGTGATAATCGCCATCACGATCGGGCGATCTTCCGCCGTCTTTCCGATCTGAACCAGCTTCATCCGGTCGGACTGTTTGACCACGGTATTCCAGTAGTCCAGCAGTTGGGTGTAGTTGGCCAGGAAATAATCGTCGCCGACTGTGTATTCACTGAATTTCGGCACGGTGATCTGCTTTTGGGCATACACGACGCCGCCGATTGCCAGAACCAGGGCGGCCAGCCGTTGCGGGCTTGATCTTCGTGTGATTTGCATGATTAGTCTCCGGGATCCCTATATCTTGTAGTGAACTTACTCACAGCTAAAGCCTGTGCCACCAAAAGGTAGCACAGACTTTAGTCTGTGTTGGGTTAGAAATGCACCCTCAAGCCGAACTCCATCGTGCGCGGTGTATTTGCCTGGGCTGTGACTACGCCCCAGGTTTGCGGGCTGTCGATGTTCAGAGAGGGCGTGGAAGGCTGGAAATGATTCAGCGCGTTGTAGACCTGAACCGACAGCGTAGCGCCCACTCTTTCGGTGGCGCGGATTTCTTTCGACAGCGTGGCATCGAGATTCCAGGTCGGAAAGCCGCGGATCGGTCCGGCTCCGCTGGCGTTGTTGTCGTACCCCAGAATCAGGGGGCGAAACTGCGAGAAAACCGCGTTCGGGTTGGCAAACAGATTGATTCCCGATCCACCTACCGAGGGGTTGCCGTTCACGCCCGCGCCGCTCGCCACATTGACGTTGTAGTGCGCCGAATTCCCGCCGGTGAAAGCGGTTGTCAATTGGGCGTTTTCGACGGCCACGTTACTGTTGCCGTATTCTTCGCCGTACGACTGGGCGTCGGACGCGCTGCCGGTGCCGATGCTGACCTCAACCGGAGAGCCGCTCTGGGCGGTGAACAGCGGCGCCACGGCCCATCCGCCCAGCACACGCCCGAGCACACCATGCTGGCCGCGGAAGAACGGCAACTTATAGAGCATCACCAGGTTGTAAGTAAACCGGATGTCGAAGTTCTGCGGGCCGTAGGAATCGTGCATGTTCCACGGATCGACCACGGTCTGCGAGCTGCTGCTCTGGGCCGAATCCGCCGTGCCCAGGGCGCGGCTCCAGGTGAAGTTGGATTGTGCCGTGAGGCCATGCCAATCGCGGGAGGTGAAGCGCAAAAATACCGCGTTGTAATTGCCAAAGCCGACGCTGGAAGCCATTTCGTAGGAGGTGAGCTGAGTGCCCACGTTTCCGCCATTGACCGCCGGCGAAGCCAGCAGGGTGCGGCCGAGAGTCCAGGAAGGCGCGGCGTTGAGCGCGCTCCATAGGTTGTAGACCTGGGTCGAAACAATCGCGCTTTTCTGCAGACTGGCCACTGCCGCGGTGCAACTGGCGTAGCCCGAGCAATACTTCGAGCCGGCGCCGCCCAACGCGGTCTCGAGAAATGGTTGTGCGGTGATGGTTTGGCTGGCGCTCACTTCCTGGTAGAGATTGGCGAACGCGCTGGCGAAGGTCTGCCCACCGAGGGTGGTCATGGTCGGAACCGCATCGATGTTTACCAGGTTGTATTCGTCGCGAATGATGCGCCCAACGTAGCCGGCTTCGACGATCAACTTGGAAGAGAGCGCGCGCTGAATCGTGAAATTGAATTGGTCGGAGCGGTCGGGCCGGAGCTTGGGGTCGACACCCGCTCCATCGGCGGCGGAAATCGCGCCGTTGACGCCAGGGTAATAGGGCTGGGGCAAGGTCGGCGTCACCGGAAGCGGGAAAGACAGGCCGTCGGTGCCAATGCGGAATGCCGAGTTCGGGTCCACCCCGTTGATGCCCAGGCATTGGCCGGTAATACTGGCGCCGATGCACTGGTCCACCTGCTCCAGTCCCGCGCCCAACACGGGGCTGCCTACCACCCGGCCGCCGTTCAAACGGCCGTAGATCCGGCTATATCCGCCGCGCACCACCGTCTTTCCGGAACCCAAAAGCTTGCCCAGTATGCCGTCCTTGAAGTTCGGGTTCCAGGCCGCCGCCAGGCGCGGGCTGAGCTCCCCATAGAAGGGATCGAACGGGTACTTTTCTCCGCTGCCGACGTTGCGCACGGTCGCAAACCCGACCGTCGGATCGTACACCTGGCCTGCCAGCGCGGCTTGCTGCTTCTTGGCCATATAGCCCGCCAGATTGAGTGGGACGCTCGGATTTGCCTGGTCGACGATTTGCACCTGTTTGCCATTCAGTTCGTAGGGCGGCATTTCGATGGCGTAGCCCAAGCCGTAGGTCAAGGTGAGGCTCGGCCGAATATGCCAGCTATCGGAAAGATAGAAGTTGTAGCTGGGCACGATGGCGTGAACCGCAATCGGAGAGGTCGCCGGGTTCAGGGTCAGGCTCGTACCGCTGCGCGTGTACATCACCTGCGGTTGGGAAACAATGCCCAGCACCTCGGCATAAAGATTCTGCCAATTGGAAGATTGGCTGGAAGGCAAACCGGCGGGTTGATAAGCCGTGGTTACCAGGCCGGAGCCGCTGCCAACCTGATAAACGGGGTAAGCATCGGTGGCGATGCCGTTGTCGTTACGGGTATAGAAGTCGAAGTTACGGTTATAGGAACCTCCAAACTGCAGGAAGTGATTGCCATGAAGCAGCGTCAAATCGTCGCGATAAGACTGGTCGTGTCCGTCCCAGGCGCGTTGCCGCGTGCTCTGGGTATCCACATTATAGGGGACCAGGGCGTTCGACGATTCGCCGCCGATTTCCAGCGCCGCGCCTAAACCCGGCAATTGAGGAGTGCCGCCTGCGTCGGCCCACGACCAGTAATTGCGGAGGTAGTTGAAATGGAAATCGTTGGTGAGCGTAGGAGTGATGTTGGTGGTCAATCCTGTCACGAAGTACTCGCCCTTTTGTGGCTTGGAGAAGGTGGAGGCGCCCTGACCGAAAGTGTCGCTCCCCACCGCGCCGCCAATATCGACCTGCCCGGAAGTCAACTGATTAAAGGTGTAATACCGATCGCTGACGGTGAAGTGGTTGCGCGCGCCGAAATCGTGATCGAGCCGCAGCACGCCGAAGCGCTGGGTTTGCGGCAGGTCCACAGTGGAGCGATAACCCTGCGTATTATACAAGTCGCCCGACTGCGGATCGTTGGGCAGCGGCATATACTTCGACCAGAGTTGGTTGACGATCGAGTTGAGGCCTAGGCCGCGCGGATCGCAAAGGCCGCCTCCGACGCACGTCGCCGGGTTATAGGTCTTCCCGTTGACGGTCACCGGATATGGATTGAGGTTATAGGCCGAATAGACGCCGGCGCTATTGGGCACCTGGATTACTCCGGCCCGCATCAAAGCCGTGGGAACGTACTTTTCGACAGTGGTGGCATTGGGGTAATCGTAGCCTTCGAAATTGCCGAAAAAGTAGGTTTTTCCGCTGGCCCAATTCGGCAGGAGCGGGCCGCCCAGAGCCGCGCCGTAATGGTTGCGGTGGGTCTTCGGCAAAGGTGTGTATGGTAAGTTTCCGGAGGGGGTGTGATCGTCCTTCCAGGTGTTGGCCGCACCCACGTTGCTGGCGTAAAAGTACTCGTACAGAGCTCCATGGAATTGATTGGTGCCTCGCTTGGTGACCAACTGAACCTGGCTGCCGGCAGCGCCGTTGAAATCCGCGGTCTGGTTGCTGAGGTTGACCTTAAACTCTTCCACGCTTTCGATCGGCGTTGGAACTACCCCACTGGGCGCGTTATTGGACGCGAAGGACGTAGTATATGTGTTGCTGGTCCCCGCCATATCGTCGCTGATGCTGCCGCCATCCACTTGAAACGCGTTCTGGTCGCTCTGCACGCCCGCCACCTGCCCGCTGGGCGTAACGCCGACTTGCAGGACGGATAGAGACGACACATCCCGGTTCAGGTTGGGCAGCAACAGCAGGGAATCGCCTGCAATCGTGGAGCCCACCGTCGCGTTCAAGGTCTGCAACTCAGCCCCGGCCGAAGCGGTCACATCCACGGTGGTCGAGGTCGTTCCTACTTCGAGCCGGACGTCCAGCGTCAAGCTCAACCCCACGTCCACCTTCTGCGCCGGCACGCGAGCCAGCGCGAATCCCGGATGCGTCACCGTCAAATCGTAAACACCCGGCGGAACGTCGACGAAATCATAGCGTCCGGCCGGGTTGCTGAGGGTGGAACGCGGCGTCTTGGTATCCACATCCACCAGTTGGACCCTGGCGCCCGCGACTACGGCGCCGCCCTGGTCCGTCACCTGCCCGCCGACGGTTCCGGAAGCCACCGCTTGTCCCCATGCCACCGCTGAAGTGAGCGCCAGCCCGGCCACCACGGCAAGTAACCGCACCCACAGCCCGGGACAGCGTTGCACCTGCAAGAGCTTCGGCTCGACAACGCGGCCTTGAGTCATACGGTATGGGTCGGTTCGCATTTTACTACTCCTCTCTTCTAGAGCAATATAGATATACTCTATCGAGATTGTATAGTATTGAGGTTTCAATATCAAGAGCAATGCATACTAAATCTATCGACATTGATACTACGAGTACTAAAAACAAGTTCACGAGGCCGCCATGGGGTGATCGTCTTTGACTGCCTCACCTCCTGAAACGACACCGGAATACCTGCGGAGTAGAGGCTACGCAATCCCCTCTTGTATTGCCTCTATTCTGTTTTGGTTTGTCGGAGTTGCTAAAGTCCCTGAGATCAGCCGACCGGGCTAATCGCGATCGCAATCGAGCTCAATCATGGAGGGCCCTCTGGTTACGTTACAGGGAGTACAAACGATGTGTCTATAAGCTATCCACGGTGGGAGCTGGGAATCAAGCAAGAAAGGCAAATAACCACGATCAAATTTATTTATCTATTCTCTCTTGCCATACGAAAGACGAAGCCGCCTCCAAAGCCGACCTGGCGCGCCCATAATGCAAGAAGGCCGCCCCGGCCTTGCGGCAAGCGGCATTCAGTTTATTGGCGGGGGCCGTAGCTATGAAAAGACGGGATTTTGTGGGCGCGATGCTCCTTGGTGGAGCGGCAGGCGGCGCGGGCACGGCACAGACGCCTGGGGACGCCAGTGGCGACGAGAGGATGACCTGGCCCACCGGAGCCGGATATGACGCGCTTCCGGCCGCCGCTGAAGACGATGTCCGTTGGGTTCAGGTGGACCTGGGATCGTCGCGCCAGATCGATGCGGTGAAGCTCTATCCCAAGTTCAATCCATCGCCCAATCCATCGCCGCCGCGCGGCATCGGCTTCCCCGTGCGGTTCCGGATCGACATCTCGGACGACCCGAAGTTCGCTTCCGCCACGCCGGTGAGCGACCGCACCGGGACCGACCTGAGCGATCCCGCCGACCGCATCCAGACATTCGTCGCTTCCGGGGCCAAGGGTCGCTACGTGCGGGTGACAGCCACCAAGCTCAGGCCGGTTCCCGCGCCGCCTCAGTCTGGCAACACGGCGCCGCCGAGCTACCGGTTCTCGCTGTCCAAGATAGACGTGGTTTCCGGTGGGCAGGATATCGCCGTCGGGCGGCCCATTGCAGATTCCGCCAAGGGCGCACTGGGTGTGACGGCTTTGACGCGCCCGGCCCGGCCGCAAGGGGAAACCATCGTTACCGACAATCCGGGCAACGTCACGCGCGCCGCCGGCTGGAAGCCGGTAGCCGGACGGGTTCGGGTTCCGCGCGGGGGAGTACAACTCGGAGCCGGCGTGCTTCGGACGGCTTTCGAAAATAACATAGGCTACCTGCTCAGCTCATTTAGCGTGGCCGAGTTGCTGCAGGATTTTCGCGACCGCGCCGGCAAGCCCAGCCCGCCGGATCTGCCCAAGCGGGAGAGATTCTGGCAGGACGATCTGGCCGGTTCGAATGCCGGCCGGTTCCTCATGGGCGCCGGCAATTCGCTGCGCTGGACCGAACACCGCGAGTTGCGCGGCCGCCTGAATCAGGTGGTGGCCGGAATCGCCGAGTGCCGCCAGCCGAACGGCTACATCATGGCCTACCCGGAGGACACCATTTTCTACTCCGAACGTGGCGCCTACACCAGGGCTTGGCTGACCCACGGCCTGATCGAAGCCGGTCACGCCGGAAACCAGGACGCCTTCCGCCTGCTCCGCGGCTACTACGACTGGTTCGATCGCTGCCCCTACCTGCCACGGCTGCTGCGCGGCGCGATTCAAGGGGTCCAGGGCATGATCGCCAACACCCGCATGTATTTCACCCCGGCCGGCAAGCCCGAGGACCTCCAGGTCGTGCAGCGGTACTTCCAGGAAAACTACTGGCTGGCGCAGTTGGCCAGGCGCGAGGAAGCCGCCATCTGGCAGTATCCCTACGACCGCCCGCACTGCTACCTGATCACCGATCTCGAAGCCTACATGGACCTGTACCGGGCCACCGGCGACCAGCGATACTTGGATGCCGCGATGGGCGGGTGGGACCTCTATCACGACAAGTGGGAACACGCCGGCGGCGCCATCGCCATCTGCGAGAACGGCATCTACCCGCCGGGCTCCTACCGCCTGCACGCCAAGACTGGCGAGCTCTGCGGCAACGCCTTCTGGTCGTTCTTTAACCAGCGATTTCACCTGCTCGATCCGGAACAGGAGAAGTACGTCGCCGAAATCGAGAAATCGATTTACAACGTGGCCCTGGCCAACCAGGTGGGCGCCGAGGGCATTCGTTACACTGCGTATTTGGTCGGCCAAAAAGACCGCAGCTCTCCGGCGGGGAGCGCGGGACGCCCAGGGTACCGCACCAACACCTGCTGCGAAGGCCAGGGTACAAGGCTGCTGGGCGCCATGCCGGAATTCATCTACTCCATCGCCCCCGGCGGATTGTATGTGAACCTCTTCGCGGCGTCCAACATCGCCTGGTCCCCGGCGGAACAGCCGATCGAATTGACCATGGCCACCGAGTTTCCGTTGCGGCCGAATGTGGAGCTGCGCCTCGCGGCGGCGCGTCCGGTCCCCGCCAAAATCCGCGTGCGGGTTCCTTGCTGGGCCGCCGCGCGCATGCCCATCCGCGTGAATGGCGCCACCGTAGCCATCGGACGCGCGGGGACTTATGTCGCGCTGGACCGCACCTGGAAGGACGGCGACACCATCTCCTTCACCTTGCCCATGGATTTTCGCCTCACGGCTTACACCGGCCAGGAGAGAGTCGCCGGCCAGGAGCGGTTCGCGCTCGAGTACGGCCCCATCCTGCTGGCGCTCGTCGGCGAGGTGGACGCAAAAGGCGAAGCGCGCATCCCCATCGCCGAAGCGGACCTGACGCATTTCCTTCAGCCCAAGCCCGGCCAGCTTCTACACTTCGCTATCGCCGGCCACCCCCAGTATGAGTACATGCCCTACTGGGAGATCGGCGATCAGCCGTTTACCTGTTACCCGGTGATGGGCTACGCCTGAGCGGCATTCGCCGTCCGGGTGCGTCCGCCGCGCCAGCGCCTCGCACGATTCGGTATACTGCTCGCGATGCCCAACCATCGCTTGCCCATATCCATCGCCAAGGATCCCGTCACCTGGCTCTACCCTCCGATCGAGCCCTACCAGACGGGCCGGCTCCAGGTCTCGCCCGTCCACGAGATCTACTTCGAGGAAAGCGGCAACCCCTCCGGCAAACCGGTGGTGTTTCTGCACGGCGGTCCCGGCGGCGGCTCCGATCCCAAACAGCGGCGCTTCTTCCACCCCGAAAAGTACCGCATCGTCAACTTCGACCAGCGTGGCTGTGGCAAGAGCACCCCGTACGCGTCTCTGGAAGCCAACACCACCTGGGACCTGGTCGCCGATATCGAAAAGATCCGCGAGCATCTCGGCATTGAACGCTGGCAGGTGTTCGGTGGGTCCTGGGGCTCGACTCTCGCCCTCGCTTATGCCGAAACTCATCCCGATCGCGTCGCCGAACTCGTCCTTCGCGGCGTTTTCCTCCTCAGGAAGCAGGAAATCGACTGGTTCTACCAGCGTGGCGCGTCGGTCCTCTTTCCGGATGCCTGGGAGCCGTACCTCGCCCACATCCCCGAGGCGGAGCGCGGCGATCTGCTCTCGGCCTACCACCGCCGCCTGACCAGTGACGATCCGGACGTGCGCCTCGCCGCTGCCAAGATCTGGAGCGGATGGGAAGGCGCCACATCCAAGCTCCTGCCCGATCCCGCCTTCACCGGCCACTACGAAGAGGATGAGTTCGCCCTGGCTTTCGCACGCATCGAGGTCCACTACTTTTATCGCAAGGGTTTCTTCGAGACCGACGACCAGTTGCTGCGCAACGCCTCGCGCATCTGCCACATCCCCGGTGTAATCGTGCAGGGCCGTTACGACGTCGTCTGCCCCATGGAAAGCGCGTGGGCGCTGCACCGTGCGTGGCCCGAAGCCGACCTCGTCATTACCCCGGATAGCGGCCATAGCACCTTCGACCCGCCAAACAGCCGCGCCCTGGTGGCGGCGGCCGACAAATTCGCCGGCTAGCCTCGATTTCCACGGTACTGCCTTGACCTAACATTTCGCTGGTTTCACGGCTCTAGGCGAAGCGGATCAGGAGCTGTTTGTTGCCGAACCACGGCATTTTCGTGGGCCTGTCCGC
>JBEKYD010000177.1:0-15710 GCA_049511335.1 Bryobacteraceae bacterium
AAAGTCACTATGAGAAAATCCTATGGGTTCCGAACCTTCCGAGTCACCGAACTGGCGCTCTATCATTCACTTGGCAAACTGCCCGAGCCGGAACTCACCCACAGATTCTTCTGACGAATCTTAAAATATTTTGGCGTAATCCTTTTCCCGACCACATGCATACCGGGGTCGAGCTTGCGCGCGAAGGCTTCATTGATGATCGCCACAGGGCTCTCTTGCCGTTCGTCTTGCTCGGTGAAGTCGCGGCCCTCGATAATCGGAGTTCGCATGGTGCGCAGGTAATCGGCCGTTACCGAGACAATCATGCCGGTTTGGTCGGGGCCGCCGTTTTCCGGAGTGAAGAAGAATTCCGCGAACGAAATGCTGCCCAGCGGCAGGAACTCCGCGGCCGCCGCCGATTCCACGCCCGGCTGGGCGCGGAGCCGGTCGAGCACCTCGCGGCAATAGGCGCGCGAAGCGCTTTCCCTGGGCGTGCCGGCCAGAGCCACGTTGGCCGTTGCCAGGTGATCCGTGCGGAATCCCATGTCGGTTCCCAACAGTTTCACAAAACTCATGCCCAGCGTGATCGCGCCGGAAACCAGCACCAGGCTGAATGCCGCCTGCAAGGCGATGAGGGCGCCGCGCAGCCGCCGCAGCCCGGTATCGCCGGTGCTTTGACGCGAGCGAAGCGATTGCGCGCGGCCCAGCAGCCCGGCCGGAAGAACTCCGAAGACGATGCCGGTCGCGAGCGCCACGCCGGCGGCAAAGGCTAAAACCCGCGCGTCGAGCACGGTATAGCTTTGCATCGCCAGGGCCGGCGGCAAGACCGACGCCGCCAGGCGCGCGGCCCAATGCGCCACCATCAATCCGGCCGCCGCGGCCGCCAGTGTGAGCCCCAGGCTTTCCGTCACCAACTGCCGCACCAGGCGGCCGCGGCTCGCCCCCAGCGCCGATCGGATCGCCATTTCTTCCTGCCGCTCGCTAATCCGCGACAGCAGCAGATGGGCCACATTGGCGCAGGCCGTCAGCAGCACAAACACCACCACTCCGAAAAGCACCAGCGACGCTTTGCGAACATCGCCCGAAAGAGTCTCCCGCAGCGGCTCAAGCTGGACTTCCCGGAGATATTCGGGCGTGATCGGAAAATCGGTCGCGGTAGTCATGTCAGTGCGGTAGCGGCGATTCGCCTCAGCCAACTGAATCCCCGGACGCAGGCGGCTGATCGCGTTGATGGCGATGCTGCGGTTCCGCGTGAGCCGGCGGAAGTCGAACATGGTGGGTGTCCAGACCGCGGATTTGCCGGGAAAATCCATGGCGGGCGGCGCTACTCCCACCACCGTCACAGGTACGCCGTTCAGATGGATGGTCGAGCCGAGAACGCGCGGGTCGCCGCCGAACGCTTGCTGCCACAGCCCGTAGCTCAGCACGGCCACGCCATCGCGGCCCTCCAAATCCTCGCCGATGGCGAAACCTCGTCCGAGCGGCGGAATGGTCCCGAGCATGGAAAAGAAGTTGGCGGACGTTTGCGCTACCTGGACACGGGCCGGAGTTTCGCCCTCGGCGCCCAGTGTCATTTCCTCCGTGCTATAAACTGCGGCGTCCGCGAGATAGCCGGCGTTCTTGCGCCAGCTTTCGACTTGATTCCGGTCGCAGCAGACGCTGAATTCGCGGAGCGTGACGATTCGGCCGGGGTCGCGGAAAGGCAGGCCGCGCAGCAACCGGGCGTTCAGCACGCTGAAGACGCCGGTGGTGGCGCCGATGGCCAATGCCAGCGCGGCCAGAGCGAGGCCGCTCGAGACCACCCGCTGCCGGTAGACACGCGCCGCACGCGCAACGTCGCGGTACAGCTCCCGCCCAGCTTCATCGAACCACATCAATGCTCCCACCCGGCGTGATCCGTAGGGCGGACCCCCCGGTCCGCAGCCGGCCCCCTGGCCGGCTCTTCGCCGGTCGGACACTGGATCCTTGGGGGACACGTGCGGGACGCGGACGTCACGCCCCGGCCGCTCTTCCGAAAAGTATGTGGCATTAGGCTAAAGTATGCCTGATGGGAGAAAAGGTGTCAAAAGACGGTTATCAGTTCTCAGTCGTCAGTTGTCAGTTAGCAGGCCCCGGACGGTGTCGCTGAAAACTGACAACTGAAAACTGACAACTGAAAACTGATGACTGACAACTGATGACTGACAACTCCTGGATCATAAGCAGACCACTAACGACGATGGTCTGAGCCCCGCGTGGTTCGGGTTTTCCGGCTGGCCGATGGTGACCGGAATCGGGGTTTCTTTTCGATTGCGAACCACGGTCACGACGATCGGGTGCGTGCCGCGAAGGCTGCGCAGCGCGCTGCTGATGTTCTGGGAAGTCGCCACCGGCGTGTCGCCGATTTTCACGATCACGTCGCCGGCCTTGATTCCGGCTTTCTCCGCGGCCGAATCTTTCAGTACCGACTTCACCAGCACGCCCTCCTTTACGCCGAAAAACTCGGCGAGCTGTTCTTCCTGGCCAAGCGGTTCGCCGATGATTCCCAGCATGCCGCTCTGCATGCCGGTAATGATGCGGGGAATATCCATGGGCGGCACCAGCGGCATATCGGGCATTTGGAAGGATGGCATCGACCAGTCGCCGGGGGGAGGAGTGAGCAGCGTATCCTTCTCCGCCTCGATCACCGGGGTGAGGGTGAGCATGGCCCCATTGCGCCAGACGGCGACTTTGACCTGCCGGCCCGCGGGAGTTTCCTGGATCAGCCGTTGCAGTTGCGCGGTGCCTTGCACCTGCGTCCCGTTGAATTCCAGAATCACGTCGCCGAGCTTCATACCGGCTTTTGCCGCCGGGCCGCCGTCCGTAAGCCGCGTCACTTCCGCGCCGCGCTCTTCCTTGAGCTTGAGCGCCTTGGCACGCTCGGTATCGACTTCCATGACGCCGACACCGAGATAGGTCGAGCTCTTCCCGACCAGGAAAGATCCGGCGGAGTGCGCCCGCGGAGCCGCGGTTTGCGCCGGAAGAAAAGTGGCAAACGAGATCAGGCAAACGGGCCAAATAAGTGTGCGGTAAATCATAGTTTTCAGTTATCAGAAGTTAGTTTTCAGTTATCAGTTATCAGTTTTCAGTTAACAGCCCCGGAACCGCGTCACCGATAACTGACGACTGATAACTGATAACTGATAACTGACAACTGATAACTTCACTGCCTCTTTATAAATATCGTTCCTCCGGTGTCGGAGATTTCGAGCAACGGGCCGCCTCCGTTCAGCGCGCCTTCGGCCACGATTCTGCTGCCCATGCGCCGCGGAGGGAGGGCCGGATAATCCGAAACAATGCGCCGCAGCGTGTCCGCCATGGAATTCACGGCGCGGATATTCACACCCACGTTAGACGGTATCAATACGGTTATGTCACCGCTGGCGGTGGCCAGAAACGAATCCACCAGCCGCGCTCCGGCCAAATCCGCCAGAATGCTGCCGAGAGACGTGGAAACGCGCATGGGCCCGGCGATCCGGGCCAGGCGAATGCCGCCAGAGCCGGATTCGCAATGCACCCCGGCTGCGGCGCTCACCGCTACCGGGCCGGCCAGGTCGCGAGCGGTCACCGCGCCCTTGGCCTGGTCCACCACAATCGGCCCGCCGCCCGAGGTGGCAGCCACCGTGCCGCCGGCTTTGTGTACGTGAATGCCGCCGCCCGCGGTATCGGCGCGCAAGGCGCCATCCACCTCGTCCACTTCGATGTCGCCGCCATAGGTGTTGAGGACGGCATTGGAGCGCACCAACTTGACCTGGATTCGCCCGGCCGCGGTGGTGCACTCGAGCGAGCCGTCCACGGTTCCCACGTGCAGATCGCCGCCGCCGCTGGCCAGCTTGCAGGTCCCGCGCATGCGGTCCGCGGTAATCGCTCCAGCCCTGGTATCCACCACGGCCGTTCCGTCCACGCCGGTCACATCTACGGCGCCATCCGTGGTGGCGATATCGAGCGCCGCCAGGTGCGGAGCCTTCACCTTGACCTGCACCATCACCGGTCCGCCCGGCGCGGCCAGCACCACCCAGTCGCCTTGGGTCGAAACCCGCACCGGAGCCGCGTCCAGAATGCGCCGGGCCTCGGCCTCGGTGCGTGCCGCCACGCTGATCCGTACCGTGTACGCCACGTTGCGCGACGCGCTTCCCTCCACCGTCACCGGCCCGTGCCCCAAAACGCGAAGCTTCGGCGCAGCCGCCAGGGTGGCTGTATACACGCGCGCCCAGCCGCCCGGCTCACGCTCCAGCGGCGCTTGGCTCAAACCGATGGCCGGCAGCCAGAGCAGCAGGGTGGCGCAGGCGATCCGCCTGCGCTGCAGGAAGTCCGCACACCTTCGCAAAGAGGTGTGTAGCTGCCCTAAATCCCGCACCTTAGAATGTGCCAACCGACGCATTCATATCCTTGAGCGCCTTGGCAACCTTCAGGCGCACATAATTGTTGTCCTCGTGCTGCACCAGGTTTTGTAACACACCCACCATGGAATCGTCGCGTTGCGCCACCAGCAGATCCACGGCCTGCATGCGGATCACAGGGTTATCGTCACGGATAAGCGCTTGCGCCAGCACCTGGCGGATCTGGGCGTCGCCGGCCAGCGGCCTCAGCCCCTCCAGGGCTTTCATGCGGACCGCCGGATTGGGATCGGCCGCCAGCGCATTCACCAGCGCATCGCGAACTTCACCCGAGGCCGCGCGGTCTTTCAACAGCCCGACCGATTCCACCCGCACGGCCGCATTGTCTTCCCTCGAGCCCGCCAGCACAAGCTGCTGAATCGCCGGGTCGTCGAGCCCGCCCGACACGATCCGCCGCGTGGTATCGTCCACCGAGATTTCGACTTTGCCGGAACCGACGGTCGAGATCGAGCGCACCGTGGTGTAGGCCGGTTGCGCCACGCCGCCGGCCGTAATTGCGGTCTTGGTTGCCGTGAGCCGCGCGCCGAAGAATCCGACTGCCAGCAGCGCAGCCGCCGCCAGCGGCTGGCGCATGCGGCCCAACCCGGCGAAGGTGGCGCCGAGAGCTTCCAGAAAGAGCGTCCATGGCCCCTTGGAGAAAGCTTTCGAGCCGGCCGTGGCGCCGCCCTGGATCGCGGCGAACAAATCGCCCCGGCAATCGTCCAGCAGCCGCGGCGGCGCCGTCACTTCCCGCCGGTCCAGCGCGCGCGCCAGCGCCCGCTGCCGGTCCATGGCTTGCGAACAGGAGCCGCATTCGTGGACGTGCGCCTCCAGCGTGTCCTCCTGTTCGGGCGTCAATTCGCCGTAATGATAGAGCGGAATCAATGCCGATGCCGATTCGCAAGTCATATGAAATCTCCCAATACGCCGCGCATTTTTTGAGTGGCTCGAAACAGGCAGTTCTTGGCCGCCTCTTCGGTAGTGCCCAGCACGTCGCCGATGGCGCGCAAACGAAGTCCCTGGTAATGGCGAAGCTCGAAGACCATCCGCTCGCGCGGCGTCAGGTCGCCCAGCGCCGATTCGATCCGTTGCCCGAGTTGCCGGTTCCAGGTGGTGCGTTCCGGATCGGCCGCCGCGTTCTCTTCCTCGAACAGATCCATCCGGTCCACCGGACCCTCGGAGGTTTCCACCACGGCCGCTTCTTCCTTGCGCACTTTACGTTTTCGCAACTGGTCCAGACAAATATTCGTAACTATCCGATAGAGCCAGGTATGAAAGCTGCAATCGAAACGAAACGTATGCAGGTTGCGGTACACCCGCAGAAACGCTTCCTGGTATACGTCGCGCGCATCCTCCGGCGACCGCAACAGGTTCATGGCAAGCCGAAGCACACTTTGGTCGTACACGCGGACCAGTTGCTCGAAAGCGTCCTGGTCGCCGCGTTGCGCGGCCCGAATCAATGAATCCACCTGCGGATTCATCCGGGCTCCCACCGCTCCGGCTGCATCCTGGGGCATAACCGGCTGTAACGTCAGCGCCCTATCCAACTCCTATTTTCCATTACCCTGCCTATGGAATTGGACGTGCTTGTGAAACATTTGTCACGGTGTGAACAAAGTGTGCAGGCCAGGCCACAGAGAGCCGGATAAGTGATTGATTGAAAAGGTTTTATTGGGTCTGCCGAAATCGCCGTAAGCAAAGCCGCCCACGACACGCTCGCCAGCCTCGGGAAGTGCGCAACGCGCATCGCCGACCAAGCCCCGCGCGAGATCGAGCGCGAGAGCGTCGGCGACCAACGCCAGAACCATAGGGAGTGGCATAATAGATCGGAAAGCGCCACGCCATGACCGCCGACGAACGCTTCGACCGCCTCGAACACATTACCGCCGGCATCGCCGAAGAGCGGCACAAGGACCGCGAAGAGTACAAAGGCACTCTGGCGGGACAGCCAGCGCCAAACCAACGACCTCCGCAACCAGGTCGGGGCGCTCGCCGTCGAAACCCGCCTCCGCTTCGAGCAGGTAGCGGACCGCTTCGACCAGCTCGGGAACCGCATGGATAAACTCGCCACCGAGTCGCACACTGAAAACAAGGCCCTGGGAGAAGGCATTGACCAGCTCGTCTCCGCCATCGGGCAGCTCATCGCCAAAGGGTAGGGACCGCACAAACGAGGGCAACCAGCCCCGGTCCACACTATCTGAATGCGCACCGCGCCACGCGGGGACCGAACGGCCACCCGACCCACGACATCACCAGCCAGCCGGGCCGCCCATCAGAACTCCACCGGCGAATGGCCGAATGGGTTCAGCACCTGGACGTCCTCGTACTGGCGGGCAGCTTGGAAGTCTTCCGAGAGCAGGTAACGGGCTCCGGAACGCTGGGCCGCCGCCACTATGAGGGCGTCCCAGTAGGTGAGTTGCGCCGCATCCATCCACCGCCAGGCTTGTTGCACCAGGCCCAGGGATGTGTCCACCGGTCTCCAATGGCTGAGGTCCTCCACCATCTCTCGCGCGCTAGCCGGCGCCATGCGCATCTTCTTCACCGCGTTCCAGTAGAATTCGTGCAGCACTTGCCAACTCAGCCGGCCGGCGCCCGTCATCCAGAGAGCCTCCAGCCACTCGCTAGCACGCGCCCGCTTTGCGAGGTCTTGAGGATCGATGTAATAGAGCAGCAGGTTCGAGTCGACAAAGAAGCCGTCAGCGGCGTTCATGGACGTCCTCGCGGCTGAGGCGATCCGCAGCGCTGCCGGCGGCCATGGTCCGGTTCGATTTCCAGTGCTCGAACGCCCGCCAATACTCGTCCGACAACCGCATCTGGCGCTCCAGCATTTCGCCCACTAGCCGGGATACCGACGTGTTCTCCTCCGCCGCCTTGCGCCGCGCCCAAAGAACAGCCTCATCCGAGATCCTGATGGTGACATTTCTGGCCACGAAGTTAGTGTAGCACGAAAAAAGTGCAAGTACTTGGCGGGGATGCCGGCGCATTTCCGGGTTTTCATGCATAGAATTGCAACAAATCCGGGTTTGCTCTGCAAGCCTGGAGGCTCGCGCCACGGGGGCGCTGCATCGGGGCTTAATCTAGCGCTTATTGTCGCCAGGCCAGCCGCTCGACAGACGACAAAAAACGATCGTCTGTCCCACCTGGGGGCGGCGCCATTTTTTTGCCGTGCCGTCGCCGCTGATGGCTGGGGGCGCGGGCGGTTTGTCGTCGCCGAAGTTGGCTACCAGGTATTCGAGCAACGCATCGCGGTCGGTAATCTTGGTTCCCCAGCCCGCCATCTTATCGAGTTCCTTGTTCCAGGCCGCGCGGCTGAGCCGCTGCGAGTGGATCAAGCGCAGACTATGGCAGGGCAGACAGGCGCGCGCTTCTTCTTTTTGGCCGCGGTCGAGGGTAGCTTGGTCCGCGCCGAACGCCAGCGCGGCCAGGGCGCAAACGGGCAGGATGAGCCGGGCGGTCATGCGGCCTCCTCCACGGTGACTCCGATGCGGTCGATGCCGTTCCACAAATACCCCGACGGGTTCCACGCGGGCACGAAGGGCTGCACGCGTCCGGCCGAATCGGTGGCGCGCGACAGGATGGTGTAATAACCGGGCGCCGCTGGCCGCCAGGCGAATCGCCATAGCCGCCAGGCGAACGGAAGCTTGGGCGAGGGCAGCTCGGCGTCACTCCAGCGGCTACCGCCATCGGTGGAGATCTCGACCCGTTCGATGGACTCTTCGCCGGCCCAGGCGAAGCCGCGAATCGACACCGTCCTTAAAGCCAGCTTGCTTCGATCCTCGGGCGCGGCGATGGTGGATTTCACCGGCATGCCTTCGATCGGTTCCAGCTCCGCCGGCTTGGGCGGAGCGCCGGGCGGCAGCGCGTACTTAGGGTAGCGGTAGGCGGGATTCATGAAAAACCCGGTGCTCATTTTCGCCGCGGGCGTCAGGCGCGTCACCCACTTCACCCAACTGGTGCCGTCCCAGCCGGGGACGATCAAGCGCACGGGGAACCCGTGAATAGCGGGGCTCTCACGGTTCATGCTCAACGCCAGGAGGGTAGCCGGATGCAGGGCCTTGGCCATCGGCATGGAGCGGACGAAGTCGGGGGTGGCGGCCAAGCCGACGTCGGCGCCATCGATTTCGAGGTATGCCGCCGCGGGGTCGGCGCCGGCCAGCTTGAGCACGTCGCTCAACTTCGGCCCGCGCCATTCGGCGTTGCCCACGGCTCCGCGGCCCCACTGGATGCCGGGCACTTTGGGGCTATAAAACCCGCGTCCGTTGCCGGTGCATTCCAGCGTCGCAGTCACCGTGAACTGGGGCAGGTTGCGCAGCTCGTCGAGAGTCAACTGGAGCGGCTTCGAAACCATGCCGTTGACGGTGAGCCGGTAGGCCGCTGGGTCGATGGGCCCGGGCCGCGGGATGTGCTGCCGCACAAAGAACCCGTCGACGGGCGTCAGGTAGGAATCGAAGTACGGCAGCGGAGTTTCCAAGTCTTCCGGGCGGTCGTTGTGCAAGATCATGGGCCGCTTGCCGGCGACAATCACACTGTCATCGGCGCCACTCATCGGCGCTGCCGCGGCCATGGCTAGCATCGCGCCGAATATCTCCCTCCGGTTCGGTTTCATTGTTCCACAGTAATGCAACAGGCCAATCGGACGCAATGTCGCTCCGAATCTCTCAGCGCTCCCTGAGAACCTGTCAAGAAATATAGCCGCCGATGAACGCCGATGAAGAAAACAACTAAGTTATCGGCGTTCGTCTGCGTTCATCGGCGGCTCCCGGGTCGCGCGCACACCCGTTACACTGTTGACTCTATGGATAATCCAACTCCAATCCTCGCCGACGGCATGACTTTGGGTGTGATCGGCGCCGGGGTCATGGGCCAAACCCTGGTTCGCGGCCTGCTGTCGGCCGGCTCCATCGCACGCGAGCGGATCTGGGTGGGGGAACGCGACGCGGCCTCCGCCGAGAGCGCCGGCCGCGCCCTGGGCGTCCCCGTGGAAACCGATTATGGGGGCCGCGTGCCCACGGCCGGCCTGATCCTGATGTGTGTAAAGCCGGGTGACGCCGCCTCGGTGGTCTCCACGCTCGCCGGCGCGGGGCTGCGGCGCGACACACTGCTGATCTCCATCCTCGCGGGCGTATCCACCGACAAGCTCGAATCGCTGCTGGGCGCTGAAAATCCGGTGGTCCGCGCCATGCCCAACACGCCTTGCGTGGTGGGCGAAGGGATGACGGTGGTCTGCCACGGCAAGCACGCTACCGCTGCCCACCTGGAAAAGGCGCGGCATATTTTCGAGGCCGTGGGCAAGTGCGTTGCCGCCGACGAGACGCACTTCAACGCCATCACCGCGCTGAGCGGCAGCGGCCCCGCGTATTACTTTCTGATCATGGAAGCGCTGGCGGATGCCGGCGTGCGCGTCGGCTTGCCGCGGCAGCTCGCCTTGACGCTGGTGGCGCAGACGGCTCTGGGCTCGGCGCGCATGGTGCTCACCAGCGGCCGGCACCCCGCCGCGCTGCGCGACGACGTCACCACGCCCGCCGGTTGCACCATCGGCGGCCTGCTCATCATGGAAGACGGCCGCATCCGCTCCGTGCTGGTGCGCGCAATAGAGGAAGCAGCCAAGATCGTGGCCCATCTCGGCTCCGCGCCCGCGAAGAGCTGAGGGATCAGGTGGGACAGACGCATCGTTTTTTGTCGTCTTTCGAGGGTTGCGGCCCGGCGGGGACCTGACAGACCACGAACAACGACGGTCTGTCCCACCAAGTTTGGCAAACACCGGAATGATAGCATTAACAGTGTAGAAGCTCCGATTGACTGGAATCGATGCCAAAACGTGGGCGGGACCAGCGGATCAAGCTCTGATCTTCAACGTCATGCGTTTTGCCACGCACGATGGGCCGGGAATCCGCACGAGCGTCTTTTTTAAGGGGTGCCCGCTCTCATGCTGGTGGTGCCACAATCCCGAGAGCCAGCGGTTTTCGCCGGACCGTCTGTATTTCGAGGAGCGCTGCCGTCATTGTCTCGATTGCGCGGCCGAGTGCCCGCAAGGGGCTATTCATGAGGTCGACGGCGCGCTGTGTACGTCTGACGCCTGTTCCCTCTGCGGACATTGCGCGGAAACGTGCATGGCGGAAGCCCGCCAGATCGTGGGAAGGCGCTACAGGTTGAGCGAACTCCTGGCGGAAGTCGAAAGAGATCTGGTTTTCTTTGACGACTCCGGCGGGGGAGTGACGCTCACTGGCGGCGAGCCTGTCTCCCAGCCGGCCTTCGCCGCCGCGTTTCTCGAAGCATGCCGCCGGCGCGGCATCCGAACCGCCCTCGAAACTTGCGGATTCGCCCAGCCAGACACGTTTCGCCGCGTGGCATTGCTGGCAGACCTGGTTCTGTTCGATCTGAAACAGGTGGATAACGAAAAGCACCGCCTGTACACCGGCGTACCGAACGAACCGATCCTCTCCAACCTGGAAGATCTGGTCGAGCGCGGTCAGGCAGTCACCGTCCGGATTCCAGTTGTTCCCGGCATCAACGATACCGCCGCGGATGTGGCTGGGTTCGCTGCTTACCTGGGGAAAATCCATGCGCCCGCGGTTGAGTTGCTGCCCTATCACAGCATCGGCGAAGGTAAGTATCGGCGGCTCGGGCTGCCCTACAAGCTGAATGGGACGCCGCAGCCCGCAGCGGCGGATCTGGCGCATTTTCGCGACGCGTTAACGCGGGCCGGTTTGAACGTGACAGTCGGAGATTGACTATGACGGAACGAGTTCAAAGACTGCGGCAAGCCAGCCTCGATGCCAAGCCGTCGGTCTCGCTGGAACGGGCGAAGTTGCTCACGGAATTCTATCGCCAGGCCGGGCCGCTGTCGCCGCCGCTGCTGCGCGCCAGGGCCTTGGAATATATCTATGCGCATCGCGAGATCTACATCGGTCCGGAGGAGCTGATCGTGGGCGAGCGCGGTCCCAGGCCGAAAGCGACGCCCACCTATCCGGAACTGTGCTGTCACAGCATGGAGGATTTCGAGATTCTCAATACCCGCCAGAAGATCGCGTACTCGGTGGACGACGAGTCGCGCCGCATTCAGCAAGAAGAAATCATACCCTTTTGGCGGGGCCATAGCATGCGCGACCGCATCTTCACCGAAATGACCGCGGAGTGGAAGAATGCCTACGAAGCGGGTATCTTCACCGAATTCATGGAGCAGCGTGCCCCAGGCCACACGGTCCTGGGCGGCGTCATCTACCGCAAGGGCCTTCTGGATCTTCAGCGAGAGGTGGCGGAAGCCATCGCGCGCCTGGACTTTTTCAACGATCCGCAGGCTTACGACAAGGAGCAGGAGCTTCGCGCCATGTCGGTGGCCGCCGGCGCCGTGATCCACTTTGCCGCGCGCCACGCCGGCCGGGCCGCGGAAATGGCGGCCGCCGAGACCGATCCGCGCCGCAAAGCCGAGTTGGAGAGAATCGCCGCCGTCTGCCGCCACGTGCCAGCGCATGCGCCGCGCGATTTCTGGGAGGCGCTTCAGGCTTATTGGTTCACGCACCTGAGCGTCATCACCGAATTGAACGGCTGGGATTCCTTCAACCCCGGCCACCTTGACCAGCACCTGTACCCTTTCTACCGGTGCGATCTCGAAAGCGGTAGTCTCAGCCACGAGCAGGCCCGCGAGCTCTTGCAGTGCTTTTGGGTCAAGTTCAACAACCAGCCCGCGCCGCCGAAGGTGGGAGTTACCGCGGCGGAGAGCGGCACTTACACGGACTTCTGTAACATCAATACCGGCGGTGTCAATCCGGACGGCTCCTCGGCAGTCAACGAGCTATCTTACTTAGTGCTCGAGGTGATCGACGAGATGCGGCTCCTGCAGCCATCTTCCAACCTGCAGCTCAGCAAGAAGAACCCCGACCGTTTCCTGAAGCGCGGTCTCGAAATTGTGCGCAAGGGCTGGGGGCAGCCCTCCATTTTCAACGCGGACATGATAGTCGAAGAGCTCCTGCGGCAGGGTAAGACGATTGAGGACGCGCGCGCCGGCGGAATCTCCGGCTGTGTCGAAACCGGCGCGTTTGGCAAGGAAGCTTACATTCTGACCGGGTACTTCAATCTGCCGAAGGTCCTCGAAGTCACGCTGAACAATGGCGTGGATCCGCGCACCGGGAAACGGGTCGGGATGGAAACCGGAGATCCCTGCGGCTTCCAATCGTTTGACGAGCTGATAGCCGCTTTCCGCCAGCAATTGCAGTATTTGGTGGATGTCAAGATTCGTGGCAACAACGTTGTCGAGCGGTTGTTTGGGCGGCTGATGCCGGCGCCCTATCTTTCTCTGCTGGTGGAAGACTGCCTCGCCAAGGGCCGAGACTACAACGACGGCGGCCCGCGCTATAACTCGACTTACATTATGGGAGTTGCCCCAGGGACCTGCACCGACAGCCTGGCCGCCATCAAATATCATGTTTTCGATCGCCGGAGCCTCAGCATGGCCGATTTGCTCGAATCGTTGCGCGTGAATTTCGAAGGACATGAAAAGACGCGTCTGATGTTATGGAACAAGACGCCGAAATACGGCAACGACGATGCCTACGCCGACGAAATCCTGGTGCAGGTGTTCAATATGTTCTTCGATGCCGTCAACGGCCGGCCCACCACCAAGGGCGGCACTTACCGCGTGAATTACCTTTCCACCACCTGCCACGTGTATTTCGGCTCGGTGACCGGCGCCACGCCGGACGGCCGCAAGGCCTGGGAGCCGCATTCCGATGGCATTTCCCCGTCACAGGGGGCCGACCGCCACGGACCGACCGCCGTGATCCAATCCGCGGCCAGAATGGACCACGCCCGCACGGGCGGCACTTTGTTGAACCAGAAGTTCACGCCTAAGCTGCTCGAAGGCGAGGCAGGGCTCGAGCGCTTGGCCCACCTGGTCCGTACCTATTTCAAGCTGGACGGCCACCACATTCAGTTTAATGTGGTGACCGCCGAGACTCTGCGCGCGGCCCAGGCGGAACCGGAAAAATACCGCGACCTGATCGTCCGCGTGGCCGGGTACAGCGATTATTTCTGCGATCTGACGGCGGCTCTGCAGAACGAGATCATCGCGCGCACCGAACAGACGGCGTTGTAGCGGCACTGCGCCGATTTGGAAAAAGCATCGGCGACAAGATCGCCGGCGCTACGGGGATAGGCGATACGGATTATGATTCGGGATGCGGGAGAACCTGGCGTGAAAAGAGCTCTGATTACGGGGATTACCGGGCAGGACGGGTCGTTTCTGACCGAGCTGCTGCTGGAAAAGGGGTACCTGGTGCACGGCATCGTGCGGCGCGCCTCCACATTCAACACGGACCGGATCCAGCATTTGTATCGCGATCCGCACGACCCTGAAACGCGCCTGTTTCTGCATTACGGCGATGTGACCGACGCTTCCTGCCTGCGCCACGTTCTGGAAGCGGTGCAGCCGGACGAGATTTACAACCTGGCGGCGCAGTCGCACGTGCGGGTGAGTTTCGACCAGTCCGAATACACGGCGGACGTGGTGGCGACGGGGGCGCTGCGGATGCTGGAAGCGTTCCGGCATCACGCGCAGGAGTCGGGTCGGCCGGTGCGGTATTACCAGGCGGGGTCGTCGGAGATGTTCGGGGCCGCGCCGCCGCCGCAGAGCGAATCGACCTCGTTTCACCCCCGCAGCCCGTACGCGGTGGCCAAGGTGGCGGCCCATTGGTTCGGGGTGAATTACCGCGAAGCGTACGGGTTGTTTATTGCCAACGGGATTCTGTTCAATCACGAATCGGAGCGGCGCGGGGAAACCTTCGTGACGCGCAAGATCACCCGCGCGCTGGGGCGAATCAAGTTGGGATTGATGGAGAAGTTCTTTTTGGGAAACTTGGAGTCGCGGCGGGATTGGGGATACGCGGGCGATTACGTGGAAGCGATGTGGCTGATGCTGCAGCAAGAAACACCGGACGATTTCGTGGTGGCGACGGGCGAATCGCACTCGGTCCAGGAGTTTCTCGAGTTAGCCGCGGAGACGGCCGGAGTAGATTGGAAAAGGTGCGTGGGGATCGATCCACGCTATTTTCGGCCAACCGAGGTGGACAGCCTGTGCGGGGACGCGTCGAAGGCGCGAGCCACGCTGGGCTGGAAGCCGAAGGTAAGCTTCCCAGAGCTGGTGCGCAAGATGGTGGATCACGACCTGGAGCTGGCGCGGCGGGAGCGAACGCTGCTGGCGGCGGGGCATGCGGTGCATATATAGTTGTCAGTGGTCAGTACTCAGTTGTCAGTTACTGAGAACCGATCGCTGGCGGCTGATAACTATGGAGCGGACTAGCAAGATCTTCGTAGCGGGGCATAGCGGGCTGGTGGGGTCGGCCATCTGCCGACGGCTCGAGGGGGCGGGGTTTCGCAACCTTTTGCTACGCAACCGCGCCGAAGTGGATTTGTCGGATGGCCGCGCGGTGGACGCCTTCTTTGGCGCGGAAAAGCCCGAGTACGTTTTTCTGGCGGCGGCCCGGGTGGGCGGGATTCTGGCTAATTCCAGCCGTCCGGTGGATTTTCTGCGCGACAACCTGCTGATTGAGACTGCGGTCCTCGATGCCGCCTGGCGGCACGGGGTGAAAAAAGTGCTCTGCCTGGGTTCGTCCTGCATCTATCCCAAATTTGCGCCGCAACCGATCCGGGAAGAAAGCCTGCTGAGCGGGCCGCTCGAACCCACCAACGAGTGGTACGCCATCGCCAAGATTGCCGGCATCAAGCTGGCGCAAGCCTATCACCGGCAGTATGGCATGGAGGCGATTTCGCTGATGCCGACGAACCTGTACGGGCCGGGCGACAACTTCGACCTGGAAACTTCGCACGTGGTGCCGGCGCTGCTGCGAAAATTCGATGAAGCCGCGCGGAGCGGGGCGCCCGAGGTGACGTTGTGGGGCACGGGAACGCCACGGCGGGAATTCCTGCACGTGGACGATCTTGCCGACGCCTCGGTATTCCTGATGGAGCGCTACGCGAGCCCGGAGATCGTCAACGTGGGAACGGGCGAAGATCTAACCATTCTGGAATTGGCGGAGATGATCGGCGCCATCACCGGTTTCCGGGGCAAGCTGCGGTTCGATCGCTCGAAGCCGGACGGGACACCGCGTAAGTTGCTGGACGTTTCGCGGCTGACGGCACTGGGCTGGAAGGCGCGGATTCCATTGCGCGAGGGGATTGAGCAGACTTACGAGTGGTACAAGGGGAGCGGCTCGTGGCGCGGACTGGAGTGAACCCCAAAACTGAGACGCAAAGTTAAGGACCAAATACATTGAATGGAGTGAGGAATGGATTTGGCCCGAACCGTGTACAGTCGCGATCTGAAGATCGCCGCCATGCGCGCCC
>JBEKYD010000178.1:0-15465 GCA_049511335.1 Bryobacteraceae bacterium
GTCGTTCATAAACAGCAACACCACGTCGGTGAAAGAGGCACCAATCTGGAAGCCGACGCTCCCGCCTCCGACAGCCACAAACATCGGAGCACTCCAGCCATTCTCAGTGCGGCAGGTAGCCAGTCCCTTGCCGTAGTTGCCGCCGAATATGAAGGCTGCCTTCTCCTCTCCTGGAATGATCGCAACGCATTTCGCCTTTTCCAGCAGATCACGTGGAATGCCCTTGTCGGGTGTTGTCATGATTTCCTGGAAGACCTGGGTCGCTTTTTGAACACGCCCAATGTCGTCATCGCGATCCGACGCCAAAGCGGGCAGGACCAAACCCAGGCCCGCTACCGAAACGATCAACAAGTTGTTCTTCACGATATTTCTCCTAATAGGTTCCACTTTTTCAGGGCTGGTAAAGCTATCTGCTGCTCCCGGCAAGTTGCCCGCGTAGAGGCGCGTGCACTGCAACCTCCATTGCGTGCGTCGTCTGCAGGATGTCCCTGGCCTTGGCCACCTCGTCCGTCGTGCCATGGGCCAGAAGGAGAAACTTGTCGGACTTGAGCGCCGCCTCGTATTTCACGACGCTATCCTTGGGGATGCCGATGCTGTACAGCCCCGCGCCGAGCGCGCTCAATCCGCCCACCACAACGGCGCCTTCCAGTGCGCCGATGATCCAGGCGACCAACGGGCCGGCTACCAATATCGGCCCAAGGCCTGGAATGACGAAGAAAGCGGCTCCGAACAACATCCCCCAAAGACCACCCCAGAAGGCGCCCAGCTTGCCCCAGTACTTCATGCGGTCGCCGGTGTTATAGTATCCGACGACGTGCTCGTCGGTATGATAATCCTTGCCGACGATGGACATTTTCTTCATGTCAAACCCAGACCTCTGCAGTTCCTTCACCGCTTCCTCCGCCTGGGAGTGGGTGTCGTAAATGGCTACAACCGAGTTCGTTTCAAACATGACTTACGTTCCTTTCTTTCCAAATCGATTTCGTTGCATTTCCGTGTGAGATCCGGCGCACTGGCGTCAACCTCGTGAACGGCTTCTGAGAATCTCCGCATCATTGCGGTCGGCGGCTTCCTGGCATCGAATGCACAAAGGAGTCCAGGGTACCGCCCTCAGACGTCTCAGCCCGATCGTCGTTCTGCAGCACAGACAGGCCCCGAAGACGTCGTCCTTAATGCCGACCAGCGCAGCTCGGATGTTGCGGAGTAAGCCGGAGTACCAGCCGAGGTTGGCCATGGGGAGTTCGCGGTCTGCAGTGTGCCAGATTTCTTCCAGCACGTCGGCGATCCTCTCGCTGCCGACGTTCTGCCGGTTTTGCAGCGGCGTCCGGCCGGCACCTGCCTGTTCGACCTCCAGAATCTTCTTGAACTCTGGCAGTTGTTTCCGTTCCACCAGCTACCTCCTTCTTTGCCACTTTCACGCGACAGCGCTGCCTTAGATCCCCTGCTGTCATCCTTGAACCCCTATTGTGCCGGTCCGTTCAGCAAGCGCTTGAGCGCGTCCATCGCCTTGCCGAAGTTTCCCCAATTCCCCTGCTGCATTGCCTTCTGGGCCTCATCGAACTGCGCCCTTGCCTGGCCCAATTCCGGTTGCCCACGCGGCGCCTGCCCGGCATTCTGGGGTTGCTGCGTCCCAAAGACAGCTTGGATTGCCTCATCGAGTGTAGGCTCCATCGCCACTTTGTCCCCCGAAATCACGATTACGCGCTTGAGTTGGGGAAAGTCTGTGCCTTCCGCCGTCAGGTACAGCGGCACTACATAGAGAAAGGAGTTCTCAATCGGCACCGCGATCAGGTTTCCACGAATGACTCTCGACCCTTTTTGGTCCCAGAGGGTCAGTTGTTGGGCGATCGTAGTGTTCTGGTCGATCATCGCCTCGATTTGCATCGGGCCATAGATCAGCTTCTCCTTGGGAAGTTGGTAAAAGAGCATCTTCCCGTATTCGGGGAAATCGCACCTGGCTGCCATCCAGGAGATCATGTTATTTCGCTTCTGGGGAGTGAATGGAGTCATGAGAAGGTACTCAAGCTGGTCGCTTCCGGGGAGCTTCATCAGGATGTAATAGGGTTTCATGGGCGCGACCTTGCCCGCGTAGGTCTCGTTGGGGAGCACCCAGAGGTCCTCGCGGTTGTAGTAGACCTGCGGAACCGTCATGTGGAATGTCGTGTATTGGTCGGCCTGGATAGAAAAGAGGTCCTCCGGATACCGCAGATGCGATTTCAGGTCCGGCGAGAGCTGATTCAGATCTTTGAAAACGCCCGGAAACGCACGCCGGTAGACCGCCAGGACGGGGTCGCTCGGATCCATGATATAAAACCGCACGGTCCCGTCGTACATGTCGACAAGCGCCTTAACGGAGTTTCGAATGTAGTTCAGCCCTTGCTCAAAAGCCGCCCCGTGGGGGGTGGAGTAGGGAAAGTGATCCGAAACGGTGTAGGCGTCCTGGATCCAGTACAATTTGCCCTCGCTCACCACGGCGTAGGGATCCTGGTCGAGCCGTAAGAACGGAGCAACCTGCTGCACGCGCTCCTGAACGCGCCTCCAGATCTGAATCTTGCTTTCCGGCCGAAGATAGGACGTAAACAGTATATTGACATCGGCCTGGGTCCAGGTGAACAAGAGCCGCTTCCACAAGCTGTCCAGCGGGATACCTCCCGTTCCGTCGTAACTCGTGTAGACATTCTGATTCCCCTTCGGGTAGTCGAACTCTTTGACGCCCGTGGCGACGATCCGATATCCGGGCGTTGCCTCGCCGTAATAGATGGCAGGCTGGTTTACAGCTAGGCCGTAGGCGGATTCGGGCGGAATATTCTCAAGCACGTACTGCGGAAAGCCTCCCCCCATGGTCTTCGAGACGAAGCTCATCACCAAGCCAAAGCCATGCGTGAACTGCAACTTCTGGTTAACCCAGGTTTGGGCATCCACGGGAAGCTCCGCCGAGAGCTCGCGCGCCGAAAGCATCACCTGGTGATAACCGTCCGCCAGGTGGTAGCGGTCCACATCAACCCCGTAAAACTGATAATAGAGCCGTATCTCCTGGGCTTGTTGGTACATCTGAAGCAAAGGGCGATAATCCCAGAGACGGATGTTCTGGATCGTGTCTTGATTTCTCGCAATCACCTCGGCTGTAAGATCCGACAGCGCCGGGTAGGAGGTTTCCTGGATTGTGTCGAGGCTGTAAGCCTTTCGGGTGAACTCTATGTTGTGTGTCAGATACGGGGTCTCGCGAGCCAGCTCGTTCGGCTGCACCATGAATCTCTGAAAGAGAGCCGGCGCGAGCCAAACGGCGATGAAGTACAAGCCAAGGTAAAGTCCGCATCCAATAACCACTGCTCTGAATCGCGGCCGGAATATATTTAGAACCAGCAGCGCGCAGAGCGCCGCGGCGGCGCCGGTCATGATCCAGAGCGCGATGCGGGTCACATGATCCGCCGTGTAACCGGCTCCATAAACTACTCCCTGGGTGGAGTAGACAAGTTCGTAGTGATCCAGCCAAAACCCCCATCCCCAACTTGCGGCTAGGACGAAGAACAGGGTGGACAGATGTGGAACGGCCCTCACGCTTCGCCCCTCCACCTCTCCGCTGCTGCTGGACCGCAGGTACCCGAAGTACGCGTAAAAGCCCAGGACGGCCAGGAGCGTGATCAGCGCCAATACGGTCAGGCTGTTCTGCAAGAGTTCATAAAAGGGAAGACGGAACAGATAAAACCCGGCGTCGATCCCAAAGAGAGGATCGGGCAATCCAAAGGAACCGCCATAACGAAAGCGGAGATACGTGTCCCATTGCCCATAGAAGGTAACCGCAAAGATTAGGGCGGCGGCGCCGGCGATCGCGGCCATGGCCACCTTCAAAACCACGGGAGAGATCTGAAGGCCGAGTTTCGCCGCAACCGTAGACTCGCTTGTCAAAGTACCCGCTCGAAAAGTGGCGCCGTTTCTCGCCGCAAGGCGCAGATTGATCCAAAGGTATAGCAGCGCGACAACGAAAGCCGCACCAAACATCCCCCACCGCAGGGAGAACAGCGTCCAGAAGACGCCGGAGTAACCGAGCTGCCCCATCCACAGCCCCTTCTGTACATATCCGGAGATGACGGCCAGGATAACGATCAGTAGGACCGCCGCAACAATGATGAGTTTCAGCGGACGCCATCGCCGGAAGATGCTGTAGCTTCCGACGGCACTGCCGTGGTCGCCTGCAGGCGGCCTTGGCGACTCGATGGGCCTTAGTTTCTCGTTCATTTCATTACCTTTCCGTTAGTCCGAAAATGCGGACATTCTCCTACGGTCCGCTGCCTCCGCTTCTTTAGCGGTGCTCGCCGCAAAGCCGCGTTCCCAGCGGCTCCAGGCAGAGAAAGCGACTCGCAACACCTCCTCCGGCTCAAAAGGCGTCATCAGCACGTCGAAGCCACCCAGATTCAGCACCTTCGCCCATACCGACTCGTCAGCCAGACGAGAGAACACAATGAGGTTCGGCGGAGCCGGCAGGCTCGCCGTGGTGTTCAAAAGGTCTTCCCAGTTGCCGCCGGCGTGATCACGCTCGCAGCGGAGCACCGGAACACTTTCGTCGCACGACAACGCCAGAGCTTCACAGCAGTCTGAGGCCTCATGCAGTTTCCAGCTTCCCTGGGAGAGAATCCTTTGAAGTCGAAGGCCATCAGCGGCCAAAGCACTGACTGCAAGGACCGGTGCGGTTCGCTCCGGCGATGGGACAGACTCCTCTGATCGGCCGCTCATTGATCTCTCAGCGCAGCGCTACTCCGAATATTAGCCTTCGATATCGGCCGGCGGAACTGGGCAAATGTCCAGTTCTGGTGAATGAGCATTGGTTGCGAATGGCCAAAGCCGTCAGCTATGCGCCGTTGCTGCATTTGGAAGCAGCCCCATCGAGCTGGATGCAGGTGGAAGCGCAACGGCAAACCTCGTAGGCCTTTCCTATATAGCACTTCATTTACCACTACTCGGAGACAACGTAGGGAGAAAGTCCAAACGCCGGTTGTTTCGCGCTGGCGGCTGAGCCCGAGAAGAGACTGCCATAGAACCGGTATTCGCAGAGCGCTTTTAGGCAACTGTTGCATTGCAGGTGCAGCATTTGCCTCTCGGCTCCGGTCAATTTCTTCTGCCCCCACGCCCGCTCAGCGGCCTCAGCCTGCGAATAGCGAGGGTTCTGTTCTGGACCATATCGCGCTACGAACCATTGGCGGTACCTGCAAGCGAGCGGGGGTGGGCGTGGCAAGAGTTAGCTTTGAGAGTTTCTCGGCTTCTGGCGCTGTGCCGCATGTCCTCAAGGTGCAGCAAACACGGCTCTGGACGGGATGACAGGCGCGTTCTTCGCGCAGCCGTGTGCCGATGGACCTCGGAATGCCTCTCGTTCGTCGTGTGCGACCAGCCAGTCGGAGGTGTGCAGGCATGGTGCCAGACAGAACGAAGACCGGTGGCACAGATTCGAGCGAAAAGGAGAAGAAGCAGATGAGTATCTTGAGAACCGTAACGACAACCGTGTTTTGCCTGGCGCTTTCGGGCGCGGTATTCTCGCCAACCGCAAAGGCGGACGCGTGGAACAGAAAAACCGTTATGACTTTCAGCGGCCCGGTGGAGATTCCCGGAGTCCACCTCAAGGGGTGGGGAGTGTTGCCAGCAGGCACCTACGTCTTTAAGGTCCTGGACTCGCAGTCTGATCGCCACATTGTCCAGATTTTCAACAAGGATGAAACTCAGTGCATCGCCACCATCCTAGCCATCCCGAACTATCGCCTCAGGGCGACTGGCAAGACCGTAGTTACTTTCCGGGAGCGGCCGGCAGGTGAGCCGGAGGCACTTCGGGCATGGTTCTATCCCGGCAGAAACTGGGGCGAGGAATTCGTCTATCCGAAAGCGAGAGCAGTAGAACTAGCCAAAACGACCAACACGCCCGTTCTCTTCACGGCGGCCGAGATCCCGGTGGAAGTCGCGGAGCCGATTAAGACGGCAGACCACCCAGTGGTCCTGCAACTGAAGCAGGCGCCCGTGATGGCGATGAAACCCACGGGCGAACAGGTGGAACTCGCTGCGGCGGTCACCCCACCGCCCGCCTCGGAACTCACGCCGGACACCGCGCCGACACAAACCGCGGCTGCGACGTTGCCGAAAACGGCGAGTCCGGTGCCGCTCATCGGGCTGCTCGGATTGCTGGCTTTCGGCGGAGCCTGGGGCATTGGACTAGTGCAAAAGCGCATTAAGTAAGTCCCGGTCGAATGGGTGTGCACTGTGCGCCGTGTTTAGAAGGCAAAAAGGAGATTCCGACTATGTACTACTATTGGGGAATGCATGGGTATTGGTGGTTTTTCTGGATCTTCCTCTGGATCTTGTTCTTTTCCTTCATGATGCCGGTGAGGCGGGCTACCTACCGGCAAATGCAATCGCCTTTGCAGCTCCTGCAAAGGCGATATGCCGCCGGGGAGATCACAAGCGAGGAATACGAAGAACGGCGGACCAAACTCCTGCGGGATGCCAATATGAAATAGGGATATCTTACTTGGACTCAACCAGCCACAATCTATAGTGTATGCGGCTATGAAGGATTACCCGTGTACCCTGCAAGAACTGGAGCGACTGCCATTGACAGCGTAAAGAACGCACCCAGCAGACAGTAGAATTCAGTATCCGCGAAGTATGGAGCCGCTTGTTGCTACCAATTGGGTGGCGCATTCGGTCGCGCCTATCGTCGTTCCGACACGAAAGGGAGACCACCCTCTGTTGAGACGTATCCTGGCTCTGCATCCGAGGTCGATGCCTCGAACCGGTTAGCCAGCAATTACAGTTAAGTCGGTTGAAATCCGCCACCACGAAATGAAACGCAGCACGTAATGGGGAGGCGCCCGGAGCGCCGCGCCGGAAGTGGCCGGACGGGCCTTCGCTCAGGTATTCGGAAAGCCAGGCCTCGGGCTCCACTGCTTCGTGCAGAATAGCCAGCGCCGGGTAGTAGGTGCGATGGTCCTTACCGACAGCGTAGATCGCTGTCCGCAGGCGGGTGGGCTACGACGCTTTCAAGGCGCCCGTCTACGCTTGTGCGTGATGCAAATTCACGCGGTGATCGGCCCAGGAAACGGAGTTCACCCAGCGAGTAGGAACCAGAACCGAGCGGTTGTGAAGCCAATCTCCGGCTTTCACATCCAAGTAGCCTAGATGCCAGGAGGCGTCGTCCATGATGAAGCCATCCACGCGCCCGATGTCACCGTCCGTGGCCCACACTTCGTAACCCGCCAAGTCCCAGGCACTGCGGAGATGCGAGTTCCCCTTGGTGTGCACCGGGTATTTCCTGCCAGTTGGAGTTGACGAAGCGCCAAGCTCACCGTCAGCCCAATCAGCCCAATAGATCGGCCAACCAAAGTACTCCTGCATAGCGATTTCTTGTTGACGTGAAACGGGCTTCTCCGTGTCAACATCGGGACTATGACGCACTTGCTCCTTGGTCAAGTGGACGTGGAAGGTCTTCTTCACCCAATCGGGCTGTTCCACCGCCGTGATCGCAAGAACCACAGCTCGCCGCGTAAGCCAACTTCCAACGTCGACTACCAAATAGCGAATCGTCCATGACTGGTCGTCGAAGAGAAAGTTGCAGATACTTCCCATCTCGCCGTCTGTTGCAATAACGGAAGATCCAGTCAAGGTGTTCAGATCGTGAAGCATGTTCCTCCTCCGCGTCGAAGTCTAGCGGGTTACTACTACGTGAGAATTGGAAGTGAGTTCTGTGGAAGCTCGTAGCACTCCTGTCAATCACGCACTCCTCCTGCTCAACCGCGCGGTTTGCTCAGGACGAGCCTCAGTTCTTGCAGGAGCACAGCAGCGGTATATGGCTTTGGGAATACCTCAAACCCTTGCTGCTCCGCTCGATATGCAAGCCGCTCGTCATCAAGAAGCCCCCCGAGCATTAGAACCCTCATTCCCGGGCACTTCGTGCGCAAATACATAGCTGCCTCGTCCCCCGGCAAACTTTCAATATAGGTACGGGTTATCAAGAGATCGGGAATGCACTCCTGCAACCGGTCGACCGCCTGCCCCAGGTCGCCGGTAGCCATCACTGTATATCCCTCGCGCTCCAATGTCTCCTTAAGAATGGAACGTACAACCGAATCAGAGACCAAGAGCAAAATCGTCGTCTTCATCAGGGAGTGGTCCACCACGGTCATTCCTTTCGGCAATTACGTTATGAGCTAAGATTGCGGCGAGTCCTTCAACAGCCGTCGCTGGCTGCCTACTGCTGGCGTTGGGGCTGGACAGACGTCGCCTCCGGGTAGTTGGTCTATTTGCGGTGGAAGACAAGCGTAATCGACTCGTGCTCCGGCCTTAGGACGTTGACCATCATGGTGCCATCCGCGGCGAGGGTGTAACTTTCCAGAGTAGTCGCGCCGGATTGGGTGGTCGTCACCTTCAGGACGTCATGATCCCATCTGGTCTTGCTTTTGAGGTCTTTGCCAGTGTGAATCGTGGCATTGTTCTCGGCGTCAGTGATGTCGCGGTAGAAGTAGGTCTCGGTGGCGCCTGCGTAAACGAAACGGCGAGAGACGATGATGATGCCCTGCCGGTCGGCAATCGTCACCGTGCCGGTTTGAACGACGGACTGGCCGGCAAAATCGCTCCTGGCGGGAACGAGCGTCCAGGTGCCATTCAGGGCGCTGTGGTCGCGCGCGAAGGCGGAGAACGTCAGGAGGAGGGTCGTCAGGGCTGCTAGAGCGATTGGATATGTCTTCATGCTTCTCCTTCCAGGGGCTACCGTTTTAAGCGGAATCGTATGTAGCCCTCTAAACGTAAGAGCACGCGCGGTACCGTTCCCCTTCATGCTCGTCTCCAGTTCAAAAGAACGGAAGTAGTGTTGAACCGGCACCAGCGCGAGCGAAAGGGTGGGCGTTGTGTTTACTGGATGCCCTCGCCCTTAACTTAAACGCCGCTCAGGGAATACGAAGACCTTTGTTCGGCATCGTGCAGCCAATACGGCGGCCGGCCGTAGTGAAAGTAGAGCTGATGTTCGTATTCTCGATTGATCGGCCTGGACTCGACGTACTCCGGGGCGTCCTTGATGGCTTCACGGGAGAGACCGACGTAGACTTTAGAACTCGTCCAGCTCACGCGTTCAATCCACGCGGGTGAAACCAGCACCTTCTTCCCCGGCAACCAACTCCGTGTTGCCACTTCGATGTAGCGGATCGCCCAGGCTTCATCGTCCACGACAAACCCATTCACATGGCCGATTTCACCGTCAGCCGCCTCAATACTATAACCGGTGACGGCCTCGGTGCTCCGCAAGTGCGAATCCGACGACTCCATCCTGATCCTGTTTGCCAACGCTTCCGCGGAAGGAGTTGCGGAAACCGCCACGCCTGTGGGGTAATATGCTGTGCCCCATAGAAATGGACCACCCCAGTAGTAGGGAAACCCGAAGTACCCGAGGTACGCGGCTTCGTGTTGCCGCGAGACGGGCCGGTGTGTGTCGATGTCGGGGCTATTCTCAACCTGCTCTTTGGTCAACGCCACATCCAATCGCTTGGCATCCCAGTCCATCCGGATTATGGAGAACGGCGAGATCAGAACTCGCCGGCCGCCCAGCCAGCCGCCCGTATCTACAATGAGGTAGCGGATGGCCCATGTCTCATCGTCGAAATAAGCCTGATGTACAGATCCAAGCTCGCCATCAGTAGCGTGAATCACAAAATCTCTCAAACGCTTATTCGTTAACATTGTCCATGCCCTCCCGGGCGGTGGTTGACTGCGGTTTCTGTATCAACGATTCACACATCTGTGCCGCTATCTTACGCCCGCGCGTACTTCTTCGGCCGAGTGTAGTGTCACATGGCTCGCTGTTTCGACTGCCGCTGCCGCACCATACACCATTCGATCTCGAGACCGTTGAATCGGCCATTTGTGTTTCTTGCAGAGTGCCTTATCCCACCAGCATTTTCACGCCCCGCATGCGCGGTGATCAACCGCTGTCGGTGCTTCGCGGCTGCTAGTCGCGCGTTCCATCAGCCAGTTCGTTGAAATTGCCGATTGCGTTTCCTGGATGCGCCTTGACGAGCTACCATACAAACATGCAGGCGCCGCCGCCCGGTTGGCGGGTCCGCCCGGTTTGGACGGAACCAGCGTGTACCGCAGCCATGTTCTCGTCAATCATGGTGCCAGTATTAGGTTCGCGGCCGATGAGCTCTTCAACCTCTACCGCACCATGGCGGTTCATGATCTCAGCCGCGCTGTCCACCTGTTCGTTTGATCCCGTCGCGAAAACGAGGACTCCTCCACGCCGCACTCCTTGGACGTAGGCATTCGCCTCTCGTTCACTTGCCCCGATTGTCTTGAGCTCCCGGTCCAAACCCACCTCGAAGTCGGTGTGTGGGGTACCTATACTCCCGGTGTCCCCCATATCCCGGGGCTCTCCTAAAATGCGGATCTCGCTCCGAGGGAAGGCACTGGCATCGAGATCGTGGACGACTTGGTCCGCCACGCCCGGATTCTCAAACAAACCAACTGCGGTTTTCGACATATTGCACCTCCAGCTAAAGTTTGCGTACAGCCAAAATTGTCAAGACTTTTGATCCGTGTATTCTCCTTGCACTCGGAAGCACGTTGTCCGCCCGGCGCGATCGGCGGGCGAAGGACTGACTGCAAGGACCGCTATGGTCCCCTCCGGCGATGGGATAGACTCCTCTGGTCGGCCGCTCATTGATTTCTCCGCGGGATGCGCCACTTCGAATGGTAGCCTTCGATGTCAGCCGGCGGAACTGGGCAAATGTCCAGTCTTGGTTCGCGAAAGGAAACCACGAGCGTCGGAGAGGTGTCCATGGAACATACTGAACAGACAGGGTTTGCCGTTTTTGGTTTCTTGTGGCAGGGCGAATGAGAGACCGGGCGACGACCAAACCCCACTGAGTGGCCGCAACCCGACACAAGGCCGCGTGATCGAAGCTTCAGAGAAGTGATGTACTTACTCGATTGGTACACGGTGAACTTCCCCATTCACGGCCTCTGACATCTCGATGTTGCGCCTTTCCAAGAGGGTTCCCGTCACCTGTTCATATTGAATCAATGCCTTGGCATAGGTGACGTGGGCTCTCACTACATGGCCTTGGGCTATGGCCAGATTCTGTTGTGCCGTGATGACCTCTTCCACCGTGGCCGAAGCCAGGGTGAACTTTTGCTGCTGCATTTCGAGCACCTGGCGCGCGAGCGTCACCAGTTTCTGCGCGGCCTCGAGTTGATCCCGGGACTGCTGCACCCCGCTCCAAGCTTTGTTGACATCCCAAACGGCCTGGTTCTTCGCATCCTGTAGCTTCACTTGCAACCGCCGTTGTTCCAGCAGCGCCCGTTCGGCGTCGGCCTGGGCGGTACGGTTGCGGAGGGGCATGTCAAGCGTCACCCCGAAGGAAAAGTTGGGGAAATCGCCGTGGAGGATATTCGTGAAGGTAGGGCTCAACGCCCCATCCAGCCCCGCGAGGTAATAGGACGCATAGACATCGAGCGAGGGCAACAGCGAATTGTGTATCGCCTGGAGCACGACTTGCTGATTGCGCAAGTTCAACCCGACCTGCTCGATCTCCGGCCGATGGTTGGCGGCTTCCCGCAAGGCCTCGGCCAGAGTGGGCACATCCTCGGGACGCGGCTCAGGCAGCCGGTCAGAGGGGATAATCTCCACTTTCGCCAACTCCTCATTGAAACTCTTGGAGAGTTTAGCCTTCAGGGATTGGCCGTCTTGAGAGAAAGTGTTTTGCGCTGCCAGCAAGACTTGCTGCCGCAAAGCGACTTCCTCCTGGCTCCGCAGCGTATCATACTGGGCCGCAGGCCCACTCTTCGCGGCCCCTTGGTTGTCTGCCAAAAGCTTCTGCGCATACTCCAGTCCTCCTCGTGCCATGCGAATGCTTTCCTGGTCGGCCAGCAGGTCGTAGTAACTGGTCATCACGACCGCCAGCGCGGTGATCACGTTCTGCCGGAAGACACTCGCGGAGTATTTCACATCATTACGGGCGATGAGGATGAATCTGGCGTTGGCGCGGGTCCCAAAGCCGCGTAATAAGTGCTGACTTACACCTATGGAAAAGTCTGAGACAAGCTCCGGATTGAAAATGCTGTTTGTGGTGTTTGAGGACAGACGCGAGCTGCTCTCGGACACGAAAAGGCTTGTACCGGTCATAAAGCCCTGGCTGTACCCGGCGGAAACTGACTCCTGGTGAGTGGTGTCAATCGGCACACCGCATGGCATTGCTCCAGCCGTAGCTGACACGCAGGTTCGGATCACAGCAGGGTGATGAACCAACGCGGTCGATGCCGCCTCCCAGGACGCGTCCCGCGCCACCTGCGCCAACGCCTCCGGCGCTGCCCACACCTCCGCCCAGACTGCCGGGAAAAAGGGTGGTGGATTGATAGGAGCCCGCCACGCCACGTGTCGCGCCGCCCCCCTTCGCGCGCAGCAGGTCCGTTTGGGCAATGGGCAGGTCGTACCGCGTCACGGCGATCTCCAGATTGTTTTCCAGGGCCAGCGCGATGGCGTCATCAAGTGTCAGCGTCAGTTTGCCGCCGACAATCAGGTCTTGGAGCCGTGGCGAGTTAGCCAGTCGCGGGCCGGCCAGGGAGGGAACGGTGTAGGGATAAAAACCACGGGGAAAACTGTGGCTCTTCGAGTAGTCAAAGCGGGTCGATTCATCACGGACTGACGTTCCTCGGGCTTCTTGGCAGGCGGCGGGTCCGGGGAAAAACGGCTCTGAGCGGGAATTCGATGAAATGGCCGATTGGCGGGGGTTTCAGTATCTCAGGTTGTCGGCTGCGGTTGGACGGCCTTGCCGGCCCGGCCTTGGACTCGTGGACGGCCAAATGGTTTGTTAAGAGGTGAGTTCCTTGCCTGGCAAAGGCTGCACTCCAGACGCCCAAAAGAGGTCTGCGGCACCGCTGGAACTTATTCATTCTATGAAGGTTAACAGGTTCTTGTCACCTTCTACAGCCTTCTTTCAAGGGTTCAATGTTCGGAGGCTAGCGCAGGTCTCCGGTGGAGACGGGACTACACCTGTCCCAGAGCGTGGCCGGCACCAGGGCGCTTGGCAAGTGCCAGTCGCAACATGTGGGCATTGCGAGCTCCCGGCGGGGCGTGGGTTCCTGCAAAACCCTATCGGCATTGGCTCCGGGCGATCCGACCGCTGACAGCCATCCAAGGACCGGGAACAGGCTTCCGCAGAAACCCAATAAAGCCGGGGGCTTCGTCAGATTCTTGCGCAGAGCCGGAAAAACAAAACCAGGATACAAACTGCCGCCGACACCCCCAATAATGGCGTTCTTGTTACCATGCTCACCTTCTTTGATCTTATTTTGAGACTTATTTGAGCGCTGGTCGCTCGTGAGACGAAAGGGCCAGGCCAACACATGAATGCGGTTCGCGTGCAACGCGCCGGCGCCGCGTTTTACGTCGATTGGTTTCATTGGGTGATCGGAGCAACACCGCTAGAATGAGCGCGCGGGCGTTGTCGCCGTGCTGGCAAATGCCCGTCGAATCGGTCACATGGTTAATACGATCCAAATTCAACTCCGGCGATTCACGCGGCCGCGTGGCCGAACTCTCTCGCGGCAACCGATTCGCGGGGCACCGCTGCCTCCTGCCTCCGTGCTAGTTCAAAGGAGCGCATGTACTGCCCCGCCGTGTTGCTCCACACCATTTCGCGGCCCAGCTTATAGGCGTTTTCGCTCATGGTGTTGCGGCGCGTTCGATCCCGCAATAACCCACTCACCGCACGCGCAATCGCCCTCGGGTCCCCAAATGGCACCAGTATGCCACGCTGGTCCCTCAACAATTCGGCGGCATGCCAATACGGCGTCGAGATTACGGCTTTGCCCGCGCCAAACGCATAAGCTAATGTTCCCGACGTGATCTGGGCTTCGTCCAGATAAGGAGTAACGTAAAGATCAGCCGCTCCAATGAACTCGGTCAGTTCCTTCAGATCCACAAAGCGGTTGTGGAAGATGACGTTGTTCTGCAGTTTGTTTTTCCTGACGATAGCCTCGAGGCCGAGGCGATAGGTTTCGCCTCGTGTGCGCAGTTCGTGGGGATGCGTGGCGCCCAGCAAAATATATACGACGTCGGGAAACTCCGCTACCACATCCGGGAGAGCATTGAGGACATGTTCAATTCCCTTATTCGGTGAAAGCAGCCCGAACGTCAGCAACACCTTCTTTCCGCCCACGCCGAACTGGTCCTTGTAATAATCCGGGGCGACAAATGTTACGTCGGGGATACCGTGCGGGATGAGATCGATCTTGGCGGGTAACGCTTCGTAAACCTCCTGCAAGAGGTTTCGTCCCCGCTCCGTCATGACCACTAGCCGGGTTGAGCGCGTGAGCAATTCCTGCATCACGAAATGCTGGTCGGCGTTCGGCTTGAGAAGAACGGTGTGGAGCGTGGTGACGACCGGCGCTGTCAATCTGCGCAGCAGCGCCAAAAGGTGGCTGCCGGCCGGCCCGCCGAAAATTCCGAACTCGTGCTGGACCGAAACTATGTCTACATTGCTGGTGTTCAGGAAGTCGGCAGCGCAGCGGTAAGAACCCAGGTCCTGCTCCTCGATCTCGAAGCGAACGACGTCTGGATACCGATAGCACCCATCGATGTCATTGACCGGCACCGCGAAGCACCGGCTTTGGGGATGCCGCGCTGCCACAGCCCCAAGAAGGTCGGAAGTAAATGTGGCAATGCCACACTTGCGCGGCAAGTAATTGCCGAGAAACGCGATGGTTCGAATGCTAGAGGCTATTTTCACAACCTGACCCACCTTTTTCCCGCTCTTTGCCGTCGCAATAGCGGGCGGTTCATCCAACGGCGATGGTGAGCGACGGGCCGCGTGCAGAACCGCCCATTCATGCCGCATTGACGAGAGTCTCGCTGACAGATTCCGTTCTCTCCTGCCGATCCCGATCAGTAGCGTCCTGGCACTGGATGCAACGGGACGCCCATGGCACGGCCGCGAGGCGTTTTGGGCTGATCGCCGATTCGCACTCAATACAGGTTCCGAAGCTGCCGTCGTGAATCCGTCGCAATGCTGCTTTCACTTCATGCAGCAGGCTGGACTCGCGGTCGACGTTTCGCATCGCAAGATCTCGTTCCGACGCATGCTGAATCTCATCCATTTGGTCCGCGCTCTTCTCGATTGCGATGCCGTCCCTCCTTCGCAACACCTGAACTAGTTCGACCGCTCTTCGTTCCAGGATCTCTTGGAACCCGCCCGTTTCGGTATGTGCTATCTTCATGACCATCCCTTCGCCCCTACGGGCCGATTATCCGCGCACAACTATGCTGCACCGTCGAGTTGCCGATCAAGCCCCGCTGACCGGCGGGCTGGGCGCCTAATCGTTTCTACCGGCGAAACCGGCGCCCAGCCTCCGGGTCGAGCATCCTCCGATTGCTGTGACGCCTGCTCACCCTCTTGTTCGTCCCCGTCGTACAAGGTCCACTCCGTTGGAAATCTCTCA
>JBEKYD010000179.1:0-15425 GCA_049511335.1 Bryobacteraceae bacterium
AGGGCGCGCATGGCGGCGATCTTCAGATCGCGACTGTACACGGTTCGGGCCAAATCCATTCCTCACTCCATTCAATGTATTTGGTCCTTAACTTTGCGTCTCAGTTTTGGGGTTCACTCCACATCACCTTTGACCTCCCTCTAACTCTACCCCGGAGATCCACAGCGGAAGAAAGAGCGTTTTGGCGGATCGTACCCAAGCAAATATCCAAACGCGGGGCCAGCGGGGTTCCGCGGGGGTCAATTTCAGGCCCCGCTAAGCGCAAAGAGCCGGAACTGCTAAAGTCGCCCCAGGATGTGAAGAAGTCGCAGGTCTTCAATCTTCCGGTATAACGAATTTGTCGCCCGTGTCGGCTACCCACTGCTTCAAACGCGTGATCAGCTTTTCGCGTTCGGGGCGGTACCTGTTCAGTTGCGCGAGATTCACTTCCTCGTATGGATCTTCGTTCAGATTGAACTGGAGCCAGGACCGGTTCTCGAAGCACACATATTTCCAACCGTCGCGCGTCACTAAACCGCGATATGGAGAATTGAGCGTATCCGGCTGGCCAGTGGGAACGACGTACTGTAGGTACACCGAATCCGGGTCCGAAGTGCCCGGTGGATTGCCGATGCGGTGATAGGACAGGTCGGCGCCTTCCATCCATTCGGGTTTGCGAATACCACACAGGCCAAGCGTTGTGGGCGCGATATCCACGTGGTTCGAGAGCACCGCCAGGCGGCCGTTCTTCCAGGGCAAATAACGGGGCACACCGCCAGAAATGAGGAACGGCGTCCGAATCGATTCCTCAAAGGGACAGATCTTGCGAAACATGCCGTGCGAACCGTGCATATCGCCGTGGTCGGCGAAAAAGATGATGTGGGTATCGGCGAGGAGGCCAGCCTGATCTAACGCCTCGACTATACGGCCGTAGTTCCAGTCCAGGTTCTCGATCATGGCGTAATAGCCCGCCAGATCGCACCGCACCTGCTGCTGAATCTTGGGAACATGCGCTACGTCAGGGCGGAGAATCAGCTGCTCCGGGTTGTAATTCGCCATGAACCGTTCCGGGGCGACATAGGGGTCGTGTGGAGGCTGAACGCTCAGGACTGCGAAGAACGGTTTGGCAGCACCGGCCTTGCGTTCTTCGGCGCGTTCCTTTACATAGTTGATCAGCAAATTCGTCAGCGCGTCCGTCTCGTAGCCGGGAAGCCGGTAATGGAATGCGGCGGACCCTCTGCCGCCATGAACCCAGCAATCCCACTGGCTATTGTTGTTTTCGTAGCCGGTCCAGGTCTCGAAACCGCCACGGCGCGCCGGATCGGTGATGAAAAAGGCCGCGCGGCCGTTGTCTTCGTGCCAGCCTCCCAGGTGCCATTTGCCGAAATAGGCAGTGTGGTAGCCAGCCGCATTGAAGACATTGGCGACGGTCTTCTGGCCTTCCGGCAGAGGATATTCATGCCCGGGCACGCAGTGGTGCGGGTAGCGGCTGGTGAGCATCGAGCCACGGAACGGGCAGCACAGCGGAAAGCCGGAGAGATGGTTCGAGAACGTCACACCGTTGATGGCCGCGCGGTCTAGATTGGGCGTGCGCGCGTTGGGGTCGCCGTTGGATGCCAGCGCCTGGGCGCGGAACTGATCGCCAAGAATCCAGAGGACGTTGGGGCGCGGATTACGGACCGGTTCGTTCACGTAATGCCCCGCGGGCTGGCCATCATACTGCTGCGCGATACCTTGAAGAGTGTTCGCCGCACCTAGGGATGCCGACTGGAGGAATGATCTCCGATTCATGCTGATTCTCTCAGTGTAGTTCCGCGATGGCGACTCCGATGCCGCGCGATCGAGTATTCCATAGCTTCTCACGGGCCGAGCTTTGGCTACCGATATTCACCGTTAACGCTTTGAAGTGGGATTACCGGCGGTCGAGCGCAGCGGAGCAGGACGGGGAACGCCGAGCCGAATCTCGGCGCTGCAGACTAAGCGCGAATTATGAGGTCTTTTTTTTCAGGATAGAGTAAGTCATAGAACGGTGGCTGGCCGGCCAGCGGCGCCAGGTCCGCGTCTTGCCGCGCGATATTCCGGTTGCGGGGTTCGATTTCGATGGCGCGCTTGAGGTTTTCGTAGGCACGATCCAAATCGCCGGAAAGGGCCTGCGCCAGTCCCAACGCATAGTGGATGTGGTCGGCGTTAGGCGCCATGGCGAGAGCTTTGTTCAGGCTCTCGCGGGCTTCGGCGATCTTGCCCAGATTCAATAGCACCACGCCGCAATTGTAGAAGTCTTCGGCCGATTCTAGCTCTAGGGTCGGAGTCGGACGTTCGAGGCGCCGCGCGCACATCTTCGCGTGCGACTGCGCCCGGTAAGTGACCTCGCCGTCGGGACCGCGCGCCGCCTGCTCGAACAACTCCTTCGCTTCGGCCAAAGAGCCAGAATGAAACAACTTGCTGGCCGCCTCAAATGCCGCCAACTGTTTCTGTGCGCTCGACACCTCTTCGCCTCCGCCGCCGCTTTCGGCTTGCTCTGACAATTTTGCGGCTTCGATGCCGGTATTGACATCATCGCCTTCGGCTGAGCTTTTCCTCGGGATTTCCATTTTCGCTTTCGTAAGGTCCGCGCCGTCAATTCCGCCCGTCGCCGACCAGACTACTGCGTCCCGCCGTGGGCACGGCCGCCACGTTCCGCATGAGAATCCTGACGTCGTCGCGATGCCGCATCGCAACTGTCCGCGCCGTCTCCAATGCATGACCGTGCAATGGCATTCCGCGCATTCGTACACGTCGGCATATCGCCTAACCCGCCGGTACACCAAGCATGGGTGCCCACAGGATGGGCAGGGTATGTCGGGATTCAATGCGTGGTATTTCATGTCGGGCCCGACCTTTCCCGCAGGCCTCACGCAAGAGGATACCCCCCGCAATCACAGAGCGCAAGGAGCCTATTTTGGCGCCAGCAATATCGATCCGGGAGAAACAATCACCTTTAACGCCGCCTCAACCAAAACCGTCACCCAAGTGATGACCTCTCAGCCAAGGTTCGGTAACCAGATCGGCAGCGCAGCCATCCCTCGGTGTTAAGGACACTCACAGTTCGGATGCATTCGGGCAGGAGACGGGCTTCCTTCCATTGATCCATCGCGGTCGCTGAGAAGGGACCTATCGGCACTTATCTTTCGGCGGCCTGATCCGCTGAAAGGCCGGCTATGGCGGGGCCAATCCACAGGTTTCTGGTCGGCCGGATAGCTGCCGTTCTACGAAGCCGCTTTCGCTTGGAGAGCTGGTGCTACTGAGTTCGTCAAGCCAAGGAACCTGTGAACGCTGTTCAGCAGCGTAGCCGGAACGAAGGGCTTCTGCAAAGTGATCACAGAATCAGAAGGAAGTTCTTGAAGTTCCGCCGAGTCCTGGTCGTTCCACATGGCCGATGGATATCCTGACATGATGATGACCTTTAGATAGGGGAGCAGGGATTGAAGCTCAAGGGCAACACGGATGCCAGAACTTTCAGGCAGCGTTACATCCGCGATGAGTAAATCCACCCGAGCATCGTTCTCTTCAAACCGCTCAAAGGCTTCTCCTGCCGTTGTCGCCTCCAATATGTTGTACGCCTTTTGTCCGACGACTAAACGGATCAGTGCCATTATCGAGGGATCATCTTCCAAAACCAAGATGGTGTGCACACAGTCACCCCCAAGGCGGAACCCAAACCGGGCGGTGGGAAAACCATCCGTGAGCAACGGAGCAGGAGCTGAAACCCTGCCGAGCGCTTCTGGTTCCTGGACATGATTATAGACCGGCGCGTGCCTTAAACGATTATGTGAAAGGTTAGCCAATGTCGATGATCTTTTTAGAGCTGATAGGTGTTCCCTTCTGAGAATCGACCGAGCCGGGAGCCGGAATCGAAGAAGGAGATTATCCAGTGCGGTAGGCCGTCTCGTCTCATTGACAGACCGCCTTTATCGTTGAGGACTACGTTCGCAGATGGACAAGGACCGGCGAATCAGTTGGGTCCCATGCCGCGAGCGGTTCCAGTACGTTCATATCCGAAGCGATATGCCAGGTGTTAACCAAAACGCCTGTTGTCCGCCGAGGCGCACAGCGCCTATGCTTTTAACCAAGGCGGCAGAACAGCGAAGGAGTTCGCCGACTGACTCTGCGTTTTGACAGGGCCATCCTCAGTGAATCTACGATCCCCCTCGGACCTGGGGCATGCACCTTCGGCCCGCCCCAGCGTCCGTTCTCGGAGCGAGCGGTTTATGTTTCACGGCTGAGAGTAACGTGGCTGCGTTTCTTCCTGGCAGCAGGACTGAGCCATTTGCGGAAGGGCTTGCGGCCCGGTGGACGGTCGCTACAGGAACAGAGACCAAAGTAGACGCCCAAAACAAGGCGGCGTCGATGTTCGGCAGCAGAACGCCCGAGCTGAAGTGGACCTAGCGACGACGAATCAGTATTTATGGGGGAACAGCCCTGATAGTCTCTCCGGAGTGTAGGCGTGCGACAATGAACTCCGCGGATTCGTAGCCAAATGGAACCGCAGCTTAGGTGCGCCAAACACCAGCCCGTAGATATAAGAGAAAAAAAGCTTTGGATCTGAATAGTGTATTCGCCCGTGACATCGGGTAGCCCCAGCGCTAAAATGAAAGCAGGCGGCAAGAGCTCATGAGTTTGAGGTCGAACCATGCGGCAGAGATGCTCGACGAGGAAGATCTCGCAACCTTCGGGCCGGTCCGCATACGAGACGTCCAGGACGCGCAGCAACAGGTGATGACCCTGGCACCGCAATTACAAGCGGAAGGCGTCATCAGTCTCCAGCCGGACTCGAACGATCAGTATGTCGTATAGATATCCGGAAAGCCCAACTTACCGAACAATAGGCCTGACCATATGGAATCAATCGATCTCTTGATAGTGGACGACTCCGCTGCGATTCGCAAGATCCTCCAGCGTGTTCTGATCCAAACCGAGCTGCCACTGGGAACGGTTTTCGAAGCGGCCGATGGCCGCCAGGGACTGGACCTGCTCAAACAACATCGTGTCGATGCCATCCTTTCCGACATCAACATGCCCAACATGGATGGCGTCGAATTTCTCAGGTCAGTGCGGGAAATGCCCGAGTACCGTAGTACGCCCTTCATCATGATTACCACCGAAGGCAGCCAGGCACGGGTCAAGGAAGTTGCCGACCTTGGCGCGACCTCCTATGTCCGGAAGCCTTTCACCGCTGACCAACTTCGTGACAAGCTTACGTCGCTTTTGAAAAGTTGAGGCCGGAGAAAAAGGTACGTTCCGAGCCGAAAGGAGTCCAGGCGTGACAAATGAGCTTGCCAATTGTTCCATCGAGGACATCATTCTTGCCGCCGCCGAGCTCGCTGCCTCGCGGTCGTAACCACACCTGAATTGAAAGTTAGTGCGCCGAGGTTTTGCTTAGGTCGGGTTTTTCCCGGATGCGCGTGATCTATCCAAGGGCAATATAGTATTGCGGACAAACGAGGACTATCATAAGCCATCAACTAATCAGATTAGGTTGCGGTCGCGTCCGAGCCATCCGATGGACCGCGCGATCAACATATGACAGCCAGTTCGCTGAAGACAGAGTTCAGCCTGCGGTGTGGGAAGTCCGCAATAGGCATCCTCGCGCTCTCTGTACTATACGGTTGTGCTCGCTCTCCTACACCGCCTCAGAACGTGACCCAGGCTTGCGACGCTCTCGCGAAGGTCGCGGCGAATCAGGAGGTCGCCTTTGTTGCTCGCGTACAGGCAATCCGAAGTCAGCACATTCTCCTCCAGGGCTACGACCGCCAGATGATCGCGGTGCTCGACGATTACCGCAAGGCCATACAGTCCACGCTGCTTACGGACGCTTCAGTCGACGACGGAGTTGCGGGCTGTTCCGGCCAGCGCCTTGAGGAACTGCGGTGGAATGCAGTGCAAGAGATGAGCCTTCTGCAAGGCTTTATCAATGACTTCAGGCGGAGTATCCAGGAAGACCCTGGGGGAGTTTTCATCGATTCGCCATGAAGCTCCTGGTCCGATAGCTACCGATATTAGGGGATAACGCCCCTAAAAAGCTGTCCCCGGTGCTTGATGACCGTGCCGGTCGCACTTCCGGGAGTAGCCGACCATTCGTCCACTACCTGTGCCCGGCCCGCGGCGCCGACGAGCGGCTGAGAAACAGCCACGACTGTCCTACACACAGGGCCAACCACTACTCGTTGCGCAGCGCGACCAGGGGATCCACGCGTGTGGCACGCCGCGCCGGCAGATAACTGGCCAGCGCGGCGACCAGCCCGAGGAACGCCGCCGCAGACACGAATGTGAGCGGATCGGAGGCGCTCACATTCACCAACATTCCGCCGACGGTGCGCGCCGCCGCCAGGGCGACGACGCTTCCAACAACTACCCCCGGAACGATCAATCGAAAGGCCTGCCGCCACACCAGCCCGAGCACGTCGCCGGACCGTGCGCCCAGCGCCATCCGGATTCCCATCTCCTGCGTGCGCTGGCTCACTGTGTAGCTCATGACGCTGTACAGGCCGACAGCCGCCAGCAGCACCGCAATCCCGCCGACCACTCCCAAAAGGCTGGCCTCCACACGCTGCGCGAAGAGTGACGCGGTGGTGGCTTCGGACAACAGCCGTGTGCTGAACACCGCGTCCTGATTGAGCGCCAAAGCCTCCCGGCGCAGGACGGGGGTCATGCGCAGCGGGTCGCCGACGGTCTTGATGAAGACCGCGAAATTGAGCCCGGGTGCGAACCATTGGCGGAAGGGTATGTAGAAAAACGGGGTGGCGCCCTCGATCGGGGTGTGGTACTTGCTGTCTTTGACCAGCCCAACCACGGTTGCCGGGTGCCCCTTATAACGGACCTTGCGGCCAATCGGATTTCCACCATCGAAGAAACGCTTGGCGAAAGTTTCATTGACGACGATCACCCTGGGCGCCCCTTCCGAATCGCTTTCGGTGAAGTCGCGGCCTTCGAGCATCCGGATTCCGAGCAGCTCGAAGTAGCCGGGCGGAACGGTGGCGCGATGGATCATCATCTGCTCATTGGGCGCGGGAGCGTATCCCTCAACATCGACCTGGTGCCAGGGGGTGGAGCCGGATCCAGAGCCCGTCGACATCGGGACCACATCGGAGTAAGTCACGCCGACGACGCCCGGCTTCGACTGCAACCGCTCGCGAAGGACCCGGCAGAAGTCCCGCTGCTCCTCGGCGGAGTAGCCCGCGTACGACAGATAGAACTGCGATACGGAGATATCCGTCCGGTCAAAGCCCGGTTCGATGACCCTCGCGTTCTGGAAGCTCCGGTAGAAGAGCCCGGCGCCAATCAGCGCCATCATGGTCAGGGCTATTTCTGTGACCACCAGCAGACCGCGCAGGCGGTGCGAGCTGGAACCAGCGCCGCCGCTTCGGCCGCCTTCTTTTAAGGTTTCATTCAGGCTGGAGCGGACGGTGATCAGAGCCGGCGCCGTGCCGGAGAGCAACGTCGCGGCGGCGGCAGTCAGCAATGTGAAACCGAAGGTAGGTAGGCTCAATCCGCCGCCGAAATCCAGCGGAATGTCGATGGCGGAAAGCAGGAACAGGAGCGACTGTCCAATCCACGAAACGAGCACAGCCCCCGCCATCGCTCCACCGGCGGCGAGCAGCAAAGTCTCAATCAGAAGCTGCATCGCGAGGCGGGAGCGCCCGGCTCCCAGCGCCAGCCGGATACCGAACTCCCTCTGGCGGGTCACCGCGCGGGCCAGCAGCAGGTTGGCAACGTTCGCGCAGACGATCAGGAGAAGAAGCAGGGAGAGCGCCATCAAAATCCGCAGCGGCCGTAGCAGCATGCCCTGGGCGCCGAGATGCCCCTGCCAGAGCGGCGTCACCGTGAGGTCGACGCCCCGGTTGGTGTCCGGGTACAGCGCCGCCAGTCGTTTGCCCAGCGCGGCGGCTTCCGCGCGCGCTTGGGCGATCGTGACGCCCGGCCTCAGCCGCACAATCGTGGAGGTCTCGTCCCGCGTCCCGCGATAGTGCAAGGTGCCATCGCCGGTGCCCATCGCGGTGGCCATCGTGACCGGGATCCAAACGTCATAGACCACGCCGGCGGTGGTGCCGTGGAAACTCAGGGGCGCGACGCCGACGATCATCAAAGCGTGCCGGTTCAAACGGATCGTTTTGCCCATCACCTTCGGGTCGCCACCGAACCAGGTCTGCCAGGTGCGATAACTGATAACCGCAACCGGGGCGCCGCCTTCCTGGTCGCGTTCCTCTTCGGGCAGAAACGTGCGGCCAAGCACGGGCTTGACCTTCAACAGATCGAAATAGTTTGCCGAGACCAGTTCCGCCCAGGCGCGCGCCGTTTTTCCATCGGCCCCGACGCTTAAGGGAGTAAAGCGTCCGAGGGCCACTCCGGAGACCAGCTTCAGATTGTCCCGGTAGTCGCGATAGTCCAGATAGGACGTGTTGACCAGATATTCTCCGGTAGGGGTCACGGTCTCGATGAGGGCGAGTTCCCGCGAATCGACGACACCGGGGAAGGGGTGCAGCAGAACGGAATCGATCCAACTGAACACCGTCGTGTTCACCGCAATGCCCAGCCCGAGCGTGAGGATGGCAACGGCCGCAAACCAGGGGTTCCGGCGCAGCATGCGCAATCCGAATCCGACGTCCTTCATGATGGAAACCATGGCGATATTAAGACTTGCAACTCTCTTTCCAATCGTAAGCCATTGCAGTCTGCTCAGTATTCGACACGTTTGGTGTCCGTTTTTGGGAAGAGGTTGCACCGGAACGAAGCCGGCTTTTTGTTCCTGGCCACGGCGTGCTCGGAAATTGCCCGACAGAGCGCTACCGATATCGGGTCTTAACGCTCGCGTGGCAAGGCCTGTTGTGAGTGCTGGACGACCGAACGCACAAGCGGGGATTCGCTAAGTTCGAGGCCTCAGGGTTTCCTCCCACGGCAACAGTATCATGTTCTCGATGTGATGGCGGGTCTTGTTGGTCAGGCCGCGGACTGCGTTCATGCAGTCGAGCAGGAGGAGGTTGGCGCTGTAATACTTCTTAAGAAGGTCTGTTCGCGTGTTGGTGAATCTCCATTCGTGGCCCATGTCGCGATGTTCCGTCGCGATGAAGCGGATTCTTTCGCTCCAAGCGCGGTACGACACCTGATTTGGCCCTTGGACTTCAATACGCAGTGCCTCCAACTCTACAGCTAGTACTCTATCGAAATCTTGCGCAGCAGCCGGAAATCGCTAAGCATGCGGCCGGTGCCGAGCACGACCGAAGCCAGCGGATCGTCGGCGATGAAAACCGGCAACCCCGTCTCTTCGCGGATGCGCTTGTCGAGGTTCTTGAGCAGGGCTCCGCCCCCGGTGAGCACGATGCCCCGGTCGCTGATATCGGCGCTCAATTCGGGCGGCGTGCGTTCCAGCGCCGCGCGGATGGCGTTGACGATGGTGGCGACGCATTCCGAGAGCGCCTCGCGGATTTCGCCGTCGTTCACCGTGATGGTGCGCGGCACGCCCTCGACGAGGTTGCGGCCCTTGATCTCCGCGGTGAGCGGCTTGTCCAGCGGATAGGCCGAGCCGATTTCCATCTTGATGGTCTCCGCCGAGCGTTCGCCGATGAGCAGATTGTATTTGCGCTTGAGGTACTGGGTGACGGCCTCATCCATCTCGTTGCCCGCCACCCGCACCGAGCGCGAGTAGACGATGCCCGAGAGCGAGATCACCGCCACGTCGGTGGTGCCGCCCCCGATATCCACCACCATGTTGCCCGAGGGCTCCGTGATCGGCAGCCCCGCGCCGATAGCCGCCATCATGGCCTGCTCCACCAGGTGGACCTCGCTGGCCTTGGCGCGATACGCCGAATCCATCACCGCGCGCTTTTCCACCTGCGTGATTTCGCTGGGAACCCCGATCACGATGCGCGGATGCACCAGCAGCTTGCGGCCGTGCGCTTTCTGAATAAAATAATTCAGCATGCGCTCGGTGACTTTGAAATCGGCGATGACCCCGTCCTTCATCGGCTTGATGGCCACGATGTTGCCGGGGGTCCGCCCCAGCATCTCCTTGGCCTCTTTGCCCACGGCTTCCACCTCGCCGGTGTTTTTGTTGATGGCGACAATCGAAGGTTCGTTGACCACGATACCCTTGCCCTTGGCATAGACGAGGGTATTGGCTGTGCCGAGGTCGATCGCAAGATCGGACGAAAACAAACTGAAAAGAGAACGTAAGTTCATTTAACCCGGCTTGCCCAATACCTCTTCATTCGCTCGGAAACTTCGGCACGCTCGCCGGCGTCCATCGATTTCCGGCCTCGCCGTTTCGTCCCCTTCGGCAGTTGCGCAACAGCAGCCGTCCGCTGCAGTTCCTCGAGCGACGCGATCACGCGCTCCAGTTTCTCCTTCTCGGCGTATAGGTCTTGTATCGCTTTGTGTAGATCCATCGCACCACGGTGATCCGGGGCTTGGCACACCAAACCCACCTGATGTTACATAAGTGCTTATATTCTTACCCCACCCACCTCTTGAACGACCTGTAATCGTAGTTCTCGCCATAGGAGAAGCTGCTGGGTAGTTCCTAGAATCTCGGGACGTGAAAAGGGTTGTCGTAGTTCTCACGTACTTTCAACATGTTACACGGAATCCTCATGTGCGCCAGTCGGTGCCTGAGCCGTGTACCTGGGCCGGATCGGTCCCCAGGATCGTTATCTTGTCCGCCATACCTGCTCCTTTTCAGTGCGCAACATGGTCTCCGCGCGAGTTTCCATCTTGGCCGACGGAAGCAAGTATATACCTCATGAGCACGCTCTGGTGTTGGGGCTTTCACTGACACCCGCGTTGATGTGACAGGCTACGAAACCCTCCGAAACTTCGAGGCCTCCGGCGTGCCGTATGACGAGTCGGACCTCGTAAGGATACTTTCCGATATCACCAGATATCGCCGGGACCGGCGTTTAAGCCGAGTCGCCCAGGAGCCCTTTTAATCGAGTCTTCAGTGCCACGTCAGCGGGCGATCCGCCAGGGCGACGGAGCCACGCGTCGAACATGTTTCTGGTCAATCGATGTTGAGTCCCCGGTTCTCGCGATTCCACGATGAATTCGTGCAGCCCCTCCGGGTCGTATTTCACGTGCTCGCAGCGACGGAACCGATCAATGGCCAGCCCTACGGCTTCATACAGAGTTCTCGCATCCAATTCGACTGCGTGCTCAATACCTTCCGAATCTCTGAAGGATACCCGGTACCGCTTCACGCGAGCAGGATATCATATTTCGCTTTTTGTTCTCCTACGGCCGAACATTGAACAGATGCCGATAGAATTGCATGCTGAAAGGATCGCCACAATCGCGACATTATGGAATGGATCTGAGGCTCCCATGAAACGCTTGGTTCTGCCGATCCTGCTCGCCGCCGCGCTGCCGGCCGCCGACTCCCGTATAATGCCCGTGATGAACGCCTTCACCACCGCTTCCTACAAACAACTCGCCGGAGACGACGGGAACCTGATCCTTTCGCCCTTCAACATTGCCACTGCGCTCTCCATGGCCCTTGCCGGCGCCAGCGGCCAGACCGCCGCAGAAATCCAATCCGTCCTGCAAGTCCATTACGACCCCACCTACGATGCCGCCCTTGGAGCCCTGCTCGCCGACCTCACCAAGGCCGGCAACACCGGAGGCAACGAGTTGCACACCGCGAACGGACTCTGGGTGCAAAAAGGATTCGCCATCCAGCCGGCCTTCGAGAACACGCTAACCAACAACTACCACGCCCCACTCACGCCGCTCGATATCATCGCGAATCCCGAGGCCGCGCGATCCCAGATCAACGGCTGGACCGAAGAGCACACCAAAGAGAAGATCAAGAACCTGCTCCCGGCCGGCTCGCTCGACGCCCACACCCGCCTTGTCCTCACCAGCGCTATCTACTTCTACGGCAAGTGGCAGAACCCGTTCCTCACCTCGCGCACCCAGCCCGCGCCTTTCACCCTGCCGACCGGCGCCACCACCCAGGTCAACTTCATGAAGCAGATCTCGCACTTCGGCTACGCCGAAACGCCGTCCGCCCAAATTCTGGAAATGCGCTACGCCGGCACCGGAATCGCCTTCGACGTCCTGCTCCCGAAGACCGTCAGCGGCTTTCTCGACCTTGAGAAATCGCTGACACTTGAAAGCCTGACCGGCTGGCTCGGCAACCTCACCACTCGTAACGTGCAGGTGAGCCTGCCGAAGTTCCGCGCCGAATCCGAGTTCTCCCTCGGGGAGGCGCTCTCGACCATGGGCATGCCTACAGCCTTTACAGACAAGGCCGACTTCTCAGGCATCAACCCGAAACACGGCCTCGAAATCTCCAAGGTTGTCCACAAGGCTTTCGTCGATGTTTCAGAGCAGGGAACCGAAGCCGCCGCCGCCACCGGCATCCCCATGATGCCGACCGCCGTGATGCCCGAACGGGCCGTTGTCTTCCGCGCCGATCACCCGTTCATCTTCTTGATCCGCGACACGCGCACTGGAGTCGTCCTCTTTAACGCCTGACGAACGCGCGGTAACAGCCGGAAAAACTGCGACCTCACCTATCTCAGCCTTCCGATATTGCCGCTTAACGCAGAACGGCGTGGCTTGGTCCCGGCCCTCGGCGGCGCCGCTAGAATCGTCTTACTGGACCGTCCCGCAACCGCAGGCCGATTCCTTGTCCCGAGCGAGCCAGCGGCGAGAAACCGACTCGGGACTTTCGCTCTTTGTCGCGCCCTTCGGGAAGCGCCGCAACCCGCGGATGGCGGCGGCTACGAGCCGATGCGGCACTCGGAGCGCTGAATGGTGAATAGCCCTTTCGGGCTTAACCTTTGACGACTTGTTTTCCCCCCGCAGATCCCCATAATATCCACAGGAGAAGATTAGCGATGTTCTCCATAGTTAACTTCTGGAACGACGAACGGGGCCAGGACCTGATCGAATACACCCTGCTGCTGGCGTTCGTCGCGCTGGCGTCGGCGGCGCTCTTCATCGGAGCAAGTGGAAGCGTTTCAGGAATCTGAAGCACGACCAACTCGCAGCTTGTCGCTGCCAATACCTCAGCGTCCTGATTTCTGTCCCAGTCAGAGATTGGACCTAATTGAGTCATGGGATTGTCTCGACGGAAGTTAACGAAGTAGTTTAGAGAAGAGGCCGCCAGGCGGCTGGAATTGGGAGCCTCCTTGGCCGAGGTGGAAGTGAATTTCGCCCGCGGAGACGCCCTATGTACCCTCTGACGATCGGATTGGCGATTGAAAACCGCGAGTTGTGGGAGCAGGCGCAGGCATGCCTGGCCCAATTGCCTTTCCGCATCATTGTCGAACACCAGGACATCGGCGACGTCAGCAACTTCCTGGATCGCCTGGAGCGGATGCGGCCCGACGTCGTGCTGGTGGATATCAGCGGGTGGAAGGGACCGCTCGAAGGCCTGGTGTCGTCCATCCGCGCCGCCGCCGGCGACCCCATGATCGTGGCCCTGAACACCACCGCGCAGGCCGACGCGATCCTGTCGTCGCTGCGCGCGGGGATCAACGAATACCTGTTTCCGCCCCTGCATGACACCTTGCGCAAAGCGCTCGAACGGCGCTCGCTCGAGCGCAGCCGCCGGCGCGACGGTGGCACCAAGGGGGCCGGCAAAGCGGTGGGTTTCGTCTCCGCCAAGGGCGGTTGCGGAGCGACCACCATGGTCTGCCACTTCGCCCAGGAGCTGGGCCGGCAGAACCTGAAGGTGCTTCTGGCCGATATGGATTTCGACGCCGGCTTGGTGGGCTTCATCACCAAGACCAAGTCGGTGTACTCGATATTCGATGCCATTAACAACCTGCACCGGCTGGACATTCACTATTGGCGGGCGCTGGTTTCCAACGGCATTCCGGGAGTCGAGATCGTATCTTCACCGCTGGCCCTGGCGGCGAAAATGCAGCCGCGCGACGACCAGATCCGGCAGGTGCTGTCCTTTGCACGCCCCAATTACGATTGGACGCTGGTGGATCTGGGCCGCGGACTGGGCCGCATCGCCATGGCGGCGATGGAAGAGCTGGACGAAGTGTGCCTGGTGACCACGCTGGAAGTGCCGGCGCTGCACCAGGCCAAGCAGGTGGTGCAAACCCTGCTCGACGGCGGATTCGGCAAATCGCGCTTGCGGCTGCTGCTCAACCGCGCTCCCAAACGCCTGGACATCACTACCGACGAGTTGGAAAAGATGCTGGGCATTCCCATTTTCGGCAGCGTCATCAACGACTATCCGGAGCTGTACGAGACTTACGCCGAAGGCAGGATGCTGAATCGCAGTTCCGATTTGGGAAAACAGATCGCGCGGCTGGCGCTCAAGCTGGCTTCGCTCGAAGACAAAAAAATCGAGAAGAAGCGCTTTGCGCTTTTCGGATAGGGAAAGAAACACAAAACCGTATGCCTGCCATCATGAATTCGTACGATGAATCTGGAAGAGGCGAACCCCTGCCGATGGCCATCGTCCGGCAAACCATCAATCTTAGCCTGGCCGATCTACCAATCGATAAGAAGTTGCCGGAAAACCAATTCTGTTCCCAACTCGTGCGCACCACGATAATGGAAGCGTGGCAACCACGAGCACGCCCAACCGCCAAGAACTGGTTAGCCGGGGCCAGCGGCTCGAATATTTCACCGTCGGGTACAACAGCCTTGAAGGGCTGATCTCGGTTGTCGCCGGGCTGATCGCCGGGTCCGTCTCCCTGATCGGCTTTGGGCTGGATAGCCTCATCGAAGTAACTTCCGGGGCGGCATTGCTGTGGCGGCTCCATCACGACTTGAACCCATCCCGGCGTGAACAGGTTGAGCGAACCACATTGAAAATCGTTGGTTGGTGCTTCGTTGCGCTTTCGCTATACATCCTCTTTGAATCCGGCTCCACCTTGATCGGCCACGAAATCCCGGAACGGAGCATCCCCGGAATCCTTGTGGCGGCAGTGTCTGTGATGGTGATGCCGCTCCTGGCAAGAGCCAAACGTCGGGTTGCGATGGGAATCGGTAGCGGTGCTATGCAAGCCGATTCCCGACAGACGGATTTCTGCACCTACCTGTCTGCCATCCTCTTGGGCGGGTTACTTCTGAATGCCGTTGCCGGCTGGTGGTGGGCTGACCCGGTGGCGGGGCTGGTCATGGTGCCGATCATAGCGAAGGAAGGCATCGACGGACTCCGGGGCAAGGCTTGCTGCGACGATTGCGGCTGTCATTGAACCACCAACTGCCCATCCCAGTTTTGCTTGATGTCTCCCCCACCCCGAGGTAATGTTCACATGGCTACCGATATGGCCCATTAAGAGGACCTAAATGACTGATTTGATTGTGGTTCCGAAAGGCACCGAGTGGCGCCGGCTCAAGGCGCTCGTGCTCGACAGCGTACGGATGGATGCGCCGGCGCCGGAGTTCAAAAACAAAGATCTTCCAGGGTCCACGCTGCTACCAGCCGCTCTGTGAATCGGAGTCCA
>JBEKYD010000180.1:0-15399 GCA_049511335.1 Bryobacteraceae bacterium
CACAACGGCTGGGAAGACGAGCAACGCTCCTTCGACTCCACCTGCCGCAAGTTCCACAGCTTCCTCATTCAATCCCAGCGCTGAAACCCGCAAGTTACCCACAGATTCCCCGGACGAGCCCATTTTTGTTCTTCACGAATTACAAAGTTTGTTTCCGCTGGCTTGTCTGACCCGTAAAATATTCTCAATTTGCCAACGACAGGAGGGTGTTTAAGAGGAGATGGCAACCCTAAATAATGCGGTGAGTAGAGACACGTGAAATCAGGATAAGGCCATGGCTGTTGACCGCTGAGTGATGGCACCGCCATCTGACCATAAAAGTATTCGACGGGAAACGCTTTTTCATTCGATGGCATAGTGCGCCATTGCAATGGAGGCACCCCCGGAATTGCAGATGGGCAAGGCTGTGAGAAATAAAGATAGGCATCTGGCGGCGGTGTCGGAGCCGTTCCTGTATTTTTCACCATTATCGACAGCGACAACTTCCCATCCTTTGACATGAATACCGTCTGGTGATCCGCTTTGCTTCCATTAATAAGAATCTCAAGGCGCGGAGATGGACCTGGCGGGGCGACAACTACCTTTGGTTCTGTCCCTACCGGCTTAACGGACGCTAGCTCCCTATGAAGGTATGCAATGTCTCCAGCCTGCGACTGGATGGTCCTAATGTGCCCTCGGTACGCTTTGGTGACGACGCCGGGCAGGTTCCAAAGCACTAAGGCAGTCCACAGAACCACGGCACCGCAAAATCCACCGACATAGGGAGGCCATGACGATAGGGCTTTAGTCAGAGCCACCGCTGAACGGCCTCCTCGCCACCACTCAATGGCGACAGTAAAGAGCCAACCAAAGAGGATTCCGCCGAACGTGAGGTAAACGACCGAGAGAACCGTACTGCTGCCCTCGGATAGCGATATCCAAATCGCTCTATCCAGCGCCTTGATGCAGAGTCGCCAAAGCATAGCCATGTCGCCACTCCACCACAGAATGGACCCAACAGCGATATTTGTATCCAAAATGGTTGCAAGCTGGGCGAATCTTTCGAGCATTCCTTTAAGCTACCAAGCACAGCTTTGACAGCCAATCCAACCCCAAAGAAGCCACTATTGCTTTTTGTTATAATCACATTGCATATTGCAATCACAAACCGTCGGTTCCACACAGAATTAGCGCACCACCCGGGCGCGAGGGGCTAGGCGTTTTTGCTGTATCATGATTAACGGAGAAACAGTTGGACAACGGGCACGAACCAGCGACGAAGCAGGATGTCGGCATACTGCGCGGCGAGATGGGCACGCTGCGGGCCGAGATGAAGCAGGATATGGTTACGCTGGGTACCGAAATGGGTACGCTGCGTACCGAAATGAAGCAGGATGTCGCTATGCTACGTTCCGAGATGCAGCATATGCACGATGCACTCGTCGAACGCATCGCTGACAGCGAAACCAAACTCCTCAAGGCGTTCTACACGTTCGCCGAGTCGAACCAGCAGCGGCTCGCGCAGGTCGAAACTTCCCACAACGCCGTGATTGTCCGCTTGGCGACGCTTGAAACCCGCATCACCCTGGTTGAAAAGCATCTCAACCTGCCGCCCTCCGCCTGACCCGGCGCTAACGCACCGCACGTTATAATCGCTACATATGAAGCGTTGGGTAGGGTGGAGCGCCGGGTGTGCGGTGGCCGCGGGGATGTTTGCACAACAACAGCCGCCGCGCCAGCAGCCGACCTCCGAGGCCGAAGAGACCACGCGCATTCAGGTCGATGTGACGCGCGTCAGCCTGCTATTCACCGTGCAGGACAAGCGGGGCCGCTTCGTCACCGATCTGGCCAAGGACGATTTCGAAATTATCGAAAACCGCCAACAACAGGTGATCCAGGAATTCACCGCGGAGAGCGACCTGCCGCTTCGCTTGGGAATCTTGATCGATACCAGCAACAGTATCCGCGACCGCTTCCGCTTCGAGCAGGACGCGGCCATCGAATTTCTCAGGAGCACCATGCGCAGCCGGGTAGATAAGGCCCTGCTGGTGCGTTTCGACGAACGCCCGGAACTGGTCGCCGATCTGGGCGACGAGTTGGGCAAGCTGGAAACTGGCATTCACAGTTTGCACCCCGGCGGGGGCACGGCGCTATACGACGCGATTTACTTCGCCTGCCGCGACAAGTTGGCTCTCGACCAGCCCAGAACCAAATTCCGGCGCGCCATCGTGATCGTCAGCGACGGCGACGACAACGAGAGCTATTACACGCGCGACCAGGCCCTGGAAATGGCGCAAAAGGCGGACGTGGTTCTCTATTCCATCTCCACCAATTCGAGCGGCGCCGAAACCGAAGGCGACAAGATTCTGAAATACTTCGCCGCCGAAACCGGCGGCCGCGCCTTTTTTCCGTTCAAGGTGGAGGACATGGCTCAATCCTTCGAGAATATCTCGAACGAGTTGCGCCACCAGTACAACATTTTGTACCGGCCCGAGCCGCTCGTCACCGACGGTCTCTGGCACCCCATCCAGCTTCGGGTGAGGGGGCGCAAAGACCTGGTGGTCCGCGCTCGCACCGGCTATTACGCGCCCAAGTTGTAGCCGCTCAGGCGAACATGTCGAGCGCGTAGCGGGTGGTTTGGTCGCTCACCTCGGCAGTTTTGGCGTTGGCGTCAAAGTTGTTGCTCGCGTTCATCAGCGAAACCATGTCGCTGCTGAGGCTCACGGTATCGCCGCTGGGGGTATTTGGCGCTGTGGAGCCGGCCGGCTTGGAACCGGGCGGCGTGGAACTGGCCTGCGCGATGCGATTGGCGGTTGAATTCAGGCTGTCGACGGCCCGGTCCATCCCGTCCAAAGATGTAGAAAGGCTGGTCATTTTACACTTCCATCCCTCTTATCGGCAAGGAGCGGCGGTTTTTGAGGATTTTTTTCGCTCTAATCCTGGCGCAAAGCCTTCACCGGATCCACCCGGCTGGCGCGGCGGGCCGGCAGAAAGCTGGCAAACAGTGCCGCCAAAACCAATACCGGGATCGCCATGGCGAAGGTGGACATGCCAGTGGGCTGCATTCCTTCCACCAAACGCTCCAATACCCGCCCCGCGGCCCAGGCGCCGCCCGCGCCGATGGCGACGCCGATAAGGATCATTCCCAGGCTCTGCCGCAGCACCAGCCGAACCACATTGCCGGCGGTGGCCCCGAGCGCCATGCGAACCCCGATCTCCGGCACCCTTTGGCCGGTCAAGTAGGCCAGCACACCGTAAATGCCGATGGAAGCCAGCAGCAGCGACAGGGCGGCAAAGACGCCGAACAGGAACAGCAGAAAGCGCTGCCGGGCGAGCGTGCCCGCCGCCAGTTGCTCCAGGGTGCGGACTTCATAAAGCACCTGGTCGTTGGGCCAAATACTGCCAGGCAAAGCGCGAATTGTCCGCGTGCGCGGTCATCGCCACCAGCCGGTCGGGCTCGGGGAACGGTAACGGCTTGAGCAGAACACTGTCTACTACCGTAAACATCACCGTGGTGGCTCCGATGCCGAGGGCGAGTGTGGCCAGGGTGATGGCCGCGAAGCCCGGTTTCTGCCGCAGCGTGCGCAGCCCGTAGCGGAGATCTTGCCAGAAATCTTCGAGCCAGCGTGTGCCCCGCGCGTCGCGGCAGCTTTCCTTCACCTGTTCCGGGCCGCCAATAGCCTGCCGGGCGTGCCGACGCGCTTCCTCGGGACTGTGGCCGCGCGCCGTCAGATCGGCGATGTGCCGGTCGAGATGGAAGCGCAATTCCTTTTCAAGCTGCTCTTCTAATTGGTTTCGGCGCCGCAGACGCTGCCACCATGTCATTTGGCGCCTCCTTCGGACATGCTGAGGATGAGGCCCACGGCTTCCGTCAACCGCAGCCAGCTCGAGGACTCGGTTTCAAGCTCTGCCGTCCCTTTCGGCGTCAGACGATAGAACTTGGCCTCGCGCCCGGTCTCGGTCGCTCTCCAATCCGCAGCCAAAAAGCCGCGATTCTCGAGACGGTGCAGAGCCGGATAGAGCGACCCTTGCGGCACTTGAACCACGTCGCGCGAGACTTGCTGCAGCCTCTGGGCAATCGCGTATCCGTGCACCGGGCCGAGCGCAATCACTTTCAGGATGAGCAAGTCCAAGGTGCCTTGCGGGAGGTCGGATTTGGGTGGCATGGCAATACCTTCACCTTCTACATATCTTCTCACGGGATATGTAGAAGTACAAGGTGTCCTTTGCAATTTGCCGTGAGATTGGGTACAAAACAGAAATCGGCCCAGAACGTCGAATCTAAGTTGAGAGGCGGATTAATGGGAATCGCATGGAGGGTGGCCTTGCCGCTGGTGGCATTACTCCCCCTGGTTTCGCAGGACGTCAAACAGGACTCGGGGCAGTGTGTGGCGCCGGCGTCAAGCGTAACGCCAAGTGTCGCGTTCGAAACGGAACCGGGCAAGAAGAGTGGCCCGCCGATTCCCTCGCATGTCGATCTGAATTTGGCGCGTTTTCAGATGCTTGGCTCCAAGAATGCGCCCCTCACGGTGGTGGAGTTCACCGATTACCAGTGTCCCTTCTGCCAAGGGTTCCATAGGACTGTGTATCGCGAGCTGAAAAAAAGCTACATCGACACCGGCAAAGTCCGATTTTTCAGCCGCGATCTGCCCATGGGTGAGATTCACCCGGATGCCGTCCTAGCCGCGTTGGCCGCGCGCTGCGCCGCGGACCAAAGCCAATTCTGGCCTTTTCGGGAACTGCTAGGGGCCAATCCCGACAAACTGGATTTTGAAAGCCTGGCGGCCGCCGCCGCCGAGTTGAAGATGGACGTGGGCGCCTTCCGTTACTGCCTGGCTTCGGAGAAATACCGGGAAGCCCTTTGGGACGACGTGCTGGCGGCGGAGAAGATGGGGATAGACGGGACGCCGGCTTTTGTGGTGGGCAGGACGACGCCCACCGGCGTCGATGGCGAGGTACTGGTTGGCGCCCAACCTCTCTCCGAGTTTGTAAAGGCGTTTGCAAAGGTCAAAGGCGTGAAATGAACGGAGGCTAGGAGTCCCTGACGCTGTCACCTGGCCAGCGGCGAACTCGCGTACTGGGGCATCCAAACGCAACCGGACTACGGTCCTTTCTCCACCGGAGCGCGCCTGAGCGCGTGGCGAACCGAAATCGAGCAGCCGCTGCCGCTAGGCGCGCAACGGTACCGGGCGGTGTTCGAAGCGCGCCAGGTCGCGGCGAGCTTTGTGCGCGAGATGGATGTTCCGCAAATCCGCCTGGCGCAATACGCGGGCACTGAGCCGGGATCGACGCCATGACGCGAACCATGTGGCCCATCTTCCGCAAGGACGCGCGGCATCTCTGGCCGCAGATCGCGAGCTTTCTGGTGCTGCTGGCGGGCGCGGCGATTTTCGACCCGGCGTATGCCGTGCGCAGCCAGGCCGCCGCCGGTTCCTGGCTGGGGTTCCTGGCGATGCTGGCCTGCTGGAACCTGGTCATCGCCGCCATTCACGAAGACAAGCTCACCAGCGAACAGGCGGACTGGCTGACCCGCCCGTACCACCGCGGTGGCTTGCTCGCCGCGAAGATTCTGTTCGTGACGGTGTTCGTCAACCTGCCCGTGCTGCTGACACAGGTCGCGGTGATGACCTGCCTTGGTATTCCGCCGCTGGGCCACTTGCCCGCCCTGCTCTGGCGCCAGGTTTTCCTTACTGCGATTCTGATTTTGCCCGCGGCCGCGCTCGCGGCGATTACGAGCAGCCTGCGCGAGGCGTTTCTGACCGTGGTGCTGACCGTGGCGCCGATTTATCTTGCGGTTCTCGTGCTCACCCCGGGACGCGTCAGAATCTTCTTCATGGGCCCGGGATCGCAGTCGTACTGGCTCAAGGACGCGTTCCAGGCCGCCGTGGCGCTGGTCTTCGGCGCGGCGATTCTGTTGCTGCAATACCGGCGCCGCGCCACGACTTTATCGCGCGTCACTTTGGGGCTGGGCGTGGCGCTCGCCATGTTTTTCGCCGGCCAAATCGTGCCGCAACGCCGCGAATTCCCCATCCAGGCCGCGCTGTCTCCCCGTTGGCCGCAATCGGGTGCCATCGGCATAGAGCTGGACCCGAGCCCGGGAATCCTCCACGACCCAGGCTATTCCCGCGAGCGTAGCCAGCCGGGCATGGTGCACGTCGAGATTCCGATTCGCGTAGCCGGCGCCCCCGGCGGCGCCGGTTTACTGCTAGGCACACGCGCGGCGACCACGCTGAAAACGGAGCCGCCGCTCCCGGTCTATTCCGAAATCCGCGATCTTCCGGGCGTGGGCAAGTGGCTTTCGTTCGACATCTCACGAGTGACGTTCTTCAGCTTGCGGCGCTCGCCGATCCGCGTCGCCGGGCACATTCAACTTACGCTTTTCGCGCGTGCCGCAACCGTTCCGGCGCCGGCGGGGAACCGGGTGGTGGTTCCCGGATTTGGCGCCTGCGCGAACTATCGCGACGTCGACGGCAAATTCGTGGTGCGGTGCTTCACTCCTTTTGCCAGCGTTCCCGTCGCGCTGGAATATCCCAATGGCGGCCGGCAATGGATTGTTTCCCGCGCCGCCGCCGATGTGCCGTTTCCGACCGCGTTCGGCTTTGGCTTCGTCGAAGCCCGGCTCAGCCAGCTTCCGTTCGCCAGCGCGGACGAAATCGGCGCGCTGCGTCTGGTGACGGAACGCGCGATGGCGCACCTCGAACCGAGCTTTGACTTCGCGATTCACCTCGACGATTACGCCCATGGAGTGGGGATGCTGACGCGGGAGTGAACGGATACCGGCCGAAAGGCCGCCTGCCTATCGGCCGCCGGTGAGCATCATCTGATACTGGCGCTCGGCTTCTGGGTCGGGCTCCACTTTGCGCTCGAGGTAAAACCCCAGCCAGCGGCGGGCATCGGGCGTGTCGCGAAGATGCATAAACAGCTTGGCCATGCCGCGCGCACATGTCGGTTCGGAAGGCGCCACGCGGATGTGTTCGACGCACTCATCCTCCATGGCCCCGATAGCTTCCGGATTGGGGATTGGCGTGACGCCGGGCGGCGGCTGGCGCATGAAAACAGCCGCGACTTTGTCCTTATATACCAGCTTCCAGACGGTCTGCTCGGGGTTCGACAGGGCCGCCATTAGCATGTGCGGCTCGCCGGAGGTGTATTCGAAACCGTTGACGACCATGGTTTGAATGCCGTACTCGTCCGGAATATCGAGGGGCGGTTTGCCGGCGTTGACGTTATAAGTCAGCAGGCGGTAATCGTAATAGACAGTTTCGTTCAGCAGGCGGCCATCCACGAATACCTGGTCGTTGGGCCATAGCCTCCACATCAGGTAGCCGCCATCTTCCAGGTGATTGTAGATGCGCCCGGTGACATGGTGCGCGAGCAAGAAATCCGCCGCGCCAGCCGGGCGTACTGCTTCCTGCGCGTAAAACTGCAGAGACTGACCTTCCGCAATTCGCGTCACGCCAATGGCCAGAACCGCTGCCGCGATGGCGAACTCGGCGGCTGCCGGCAGGGCGCGCGTTTTCCATGGAAAGTAAGTGGCGATCACCACCGGGGCGAACAGGCCGATAAAGATGACGTTGCGGACGGCGTAGATGCCGGCTAGGCCGAACAGGGCGAACAGCAGCAGGTCCACGAAGCGCGCTTGGCCGCGGGTCCAGAGCAAAACCAGCGCGCCGGCCACGAGCAGCAGCACGAAGCCCCCCGGCGGCCAAAGCACGGTGGGCCTCCATTCGGCGATCACCGAAAGCATTTTGCTCTGGCGGAAATAAAGAATCGTGGCGATGGCGTTCCAGCCGTTGGGGTTCGCCAGAGAAACCAAAATCGTGGCGAGAGACGCGAGCCACAGGCGGGCTTCATCGGCGGGAGGGTGGCCGCGCAGCCGCTGGTAGAGAGCTTCCGCGCAAAAGGCTCCCACCAGGATCCAGCTCATGATGAAACCGCCGTGGCAATTGGCCCAGACTACCGCCAGCGGCGGTAGCAGCCAGAGCGGACGGCGCGCGTCCAGAATAAGCAAGAACACCGCGGCGAAGAAGATGGTGAAGATGTGCGGCCGGTCGGTAGCGGTCAGGTACAGTACGCTGGCCGGAGCCAGTGCCGCCGCAATGGAAAGATAAAACCGCCCGGTGCGGCGCCATACCAGGAGAGCGATGGCAGCGCAAGCGGCCACCAGAATCAGCGCGCGGAACAGCACTACCGCACCATAGCCGCCGAGCCGGTAAAGCGGATAGAAGATGACCTCGGCCAGCCATTCCTGGGTGAGGTTGAAGTGGCGGACAATGTCCTCGCCGGGATACGCCGGCCCGCGCAGGTAAGTGGCGAAACCGAACGGATCGGGCACCGGCAGGCGGTGTTGCGTCAGAATGTATCTGCCCAGCTCGAGATGCCACCACCCGTCGTTCGCGTGAAAAGACGCTGAGAACCAGCACAGAAGCGCGAAGCCGGTTAAGGCCAATACGAGCGGGTGCAGCCAATGGGGCGCAACGGCGGGAACGGCAGCCGTGACGGGGTGGTGAACCGCCTGCGCTGCCACGCGGCGATGGGGACGTCGCGACATGGGATACGCAATTCTAGCACCGGGGCGAAAGTGTCTAGGGATCGTCGAAGAGGAGCTTCATCCTCTGGAAACTTTGTTCCCCGCGGCCAATTCAGCGGCGTAGGCGTACACGGCAAGGAAGTCATTCGGTTCGAGCTGGGGATAGTCGGCGAGGATCTGCTCCTGGGGCGCGCCACTCGAGAGCCACTCCAGAACCTCCTGAACGGTGATGCGGTGACCGCGAATGCACGGCTTCCCAAACCGCACGTCGGGATCGATCATGATCCGTTCCAAGAGGGAATCATGAGCTGCTGGCATTCTTGTCCCCTTGAGCCATTGTATCCCGGTGTTGAGCCGACCGATCAGAAGGACCGTATGGTCAAGAAACTGTTGAGCGGGAGGGTCAGTACCGATCCCCACGTCAATCGCTGCCGGCTTAATGTGCGTGTCTTGGATTTCCTAGAGGTGGTAAGTCTTCCTGGTGGCCCGATTGGGAAGGGCCCAGCCTGTGCAGGCGCAGGGCCAGCCCCAGCATGCAGATTGCGCTGAAACCAAAGTAAAGGCAGAGCCAAAGAAAAACTGAAGGGTGAAAGGGCCTGCGCTCCAGTTGAATCCAGCGATTCACCGAAGCCAGAAACACCAAAGCAAAACCGAGCGAGCCCGCTCCGGCCAAGCCAAAAAACCATTCATCCGCAACCGAGCGCCGCAGGGTTCGCGCGATTGCCAGTGCGAGAATACCGATGGTCGTTGCCATCACCACAATCAGGAGCGCGAAAAGATCAAAGCTAAGTGGGCCTCTCCAGAGGAGTGGGATCAGTCCGTATGCGCTAAGAACAAGGCCGTTCAGGACCAGAAGCCAGGATTTGCCCTTTGCGCACCTCCAAATGCCGGCTGCGATGGTGCAAACGCCCGCCGCCAGTGCGAGCCTGCTCAGAAATACAACCGTGCCATTCCAGCCACGAAGCGTCAGGGGTCCATCCGGGCCAGCGTCGTACATGATGAAGTAGAGGACCGAAATGATCGCGTCAAGAATCCCACACAATGCCAGTAACCAGCGGCTCTTCGTCAGCGTTTGGTTCAAGTGCGCCTCCGGGTGGGGCTCCCTCGGTGATCATAACACCCAGGGTCTCCGGTTGACCCATCGCCCGCCAGCCATGGTAGCCTACCTCTGTGCGCATCCTTAATTCCGATCGTCGTGAATTCCTGAGCGCCCTGGTAGGAGGCGCGGCGGGGCTATCGTTTTCCTGGCGGGCATTCGGGCAGGCTCCGCCCACCCCGATTCAAGTCACCAAACTAACCGACAACCTGGTGCTCATCAGCGGGGACGGCGGCAACATCGCCGTGCTGCTTGGCGAAGATGGCCTCTTCATGGTGGACGGCGGCTATGCGGAGCGCTCGGGCGAGTTGCTGAGTAAGGTTTCGGGTCTCGATTCGCATCCCATCCGCCTGCTGTTCGACACGCATTGGCATGTGGATCACGTGGGGGCGAACGTGGCTCTCGGCAGGGCCGGCGTGAAGATCATGGCCAACGAGAACGTGAAGAAGTGGCTGAGCCAAAAAGTGACCATGGAGGCATTCAACCGCACTTTCGATCCGCTGCCAGCCGAGGGCCTCCCGACCGTTCCGTTCACCAAAGGCGGCGCCCTGATGTTCGGCAAGACCGTGGTGCAGTACACCCATGTGGAGACGGCCCACACCGATAGCGACGCGTTTCTCTTTTTCCCCAGGCAAAACGTGATTCACACCGGCGACCTGTTTTTCAATGGTTTTTATCCGGTGATCGATTATTCCACCGGCGGCTGGATCGGCGGCATGGCGGCAGGTGCGGATGCGATCCTCAAGGTGGGCGACGCCAAAACGAGAGTCATTCCCGGCCATGGACCGCTGGCTTCGAAGGACGATCTGAAAGCAACTCGCGACATGCTCGAGACCATTCACCAGCGGCTTGAACCTATGTATAAGGATGGCCGGAGCGTGGATGAAACCATTGCGGCGGCGCCCACCAAGGATTTTGACGAGAAGTGGGCCAAGGGAACCATGACGCCCGCGGTATTCACGCGGGTTGCCTATACCAGCATCCAGCGCCACTATGCCGCCGTTCAAAATCAAAAAGGGTGAAGGCCGGCAGCTTTGGTACTACCTTTGGTAAGCGTTCGCGCGGGCGTAAAGCGCGTCAGCGTATACTTCTCTTAAAGGCGGCGATTCTTATGAGTTTCTTTTCCAAACAGTTCATTGACGTCATCCAGTGGACCGAACCGGGCGAGGGCATTCTGTCCTACCACTATCCGATGGAAGACAACGAGATCCAGAATGGCGGCAAGCTCACCGTTCGGGATTCTCAGATGGCGGTATTCGTCAACGAAGGCCGGGTGGCCGATGTGTTCGGGCCGGGACTGTACACCTTGAACACGCAGACGCTGCCCATCCTGACCTACCTGCGCAACTGGGACAAAGCGTTCAAATCGCCGTTCAAATCCGACGTGTTTTACTTCTCCACCCGGCTGCAGACGGATCAGAAGTGGGGCACGGCCACGCCCATCACCATCCGCGACAGGGAATTCGGCGCGGTGCGGATTCGCGCCTACGGCATCTATGCGTACAAGGTTGCCGACCCGAAGGTGTTCTATCAGAAGATCGCCGGCACGGTGGATGTTTACCGAACAACGGACCTGGAAGGGCAACTGCGCGACACGATTATCGGCAATATGACCACCGCTTTCGCCAGCGCCAGCGTGAGCTTTCTCGACATGGCGGCGAGCCAGATCCAGTTGGCGCAGACGCTGCTGGCGGCGCTGAAGCCGATCTTCGCCGAACTGGGCCTGAGTCTGGAAAGCTTCGTGGTGGAGAACGTTTCGCTGCCCGAGGAGCTGCAGAAGGTGCTCGACCAGCGGATCGGCATGAACATGATCGGCGACATGGGCCGCTACACGCAGTATCAGGTGGCGCAATCGATTCCCATCGCCGCCGGAAATGAAGGCGGCGGATTTGCGGGCGCGGGCGTGGGACTGGGCGCCGGCATGATGATGGGCCAGCAAATGTTGAATGCGCAGCAGATGATGAATCCGCAGCAGCCGCCACCGGGGGGTGGGCCGGGCAGTGCTCCGGGTGCTGGGCCGCAGGCCGGCCCTCCGGCGGCGGGCGGAGCCGGCGCAAAGTTCTGCATCAACTGCGGTCATTCGATTCCGCGCGCAGCGAAATTCTGCGCCGATTGCGGCAGCCCGCAACAGTAAATGGACAACTACCGCTGCCCTGGCTGCGCGGGCGAGATGCAGTTCGACCCGGCCGCGGGCCTGTTGAAATGCGCTCGCTGCGGGCACACCGAAGTGCCGCCGCAGACGCCTGCCGCGCTTAGCGCACATCCACTCGAAGAGTTCCTGGCCAAAACCGGCACGGATCACCTTTCCACCTTGAGCCAACAGGCGCTTCAAGTGACTTGCGACGGCTGCGGCAGCGTGGTGACCTTTCAGCCGCCGGAGGTAGCCGGCGCCTGTCCATTCTGCGGCAGCAATATCGTGGCACAGCCCAAAGCCGCCGACCCGCTGATCGCCCCCGATGGCGTGCTGCCGGCCAAGGTCGGCAAGCCCGATGCCCAAGCCGAGGTTCGCCGCTGGATTGAATCGCGCTGGTTCGCTCCCAACGGCCTGAAGCGGCTGGCGCGCCAGGACAGCGTCTCCGGCGTCTACCTGCCCTTTTGGTGCTACGGCGCCGATACGTTCAGCCAATATACCGGCGAGCGCGGCGAATACTATTGGGAAACGGAAACCTACACCGAAACCGACTCGAACGGCAATCAAGTGGAGCGTACCCGCCAGGTGTAGCGCATTGCCTGGTATCCGGCTTCGGGCGAAGTTTCGCGCAGCTTTGCGGATGTGCTGGTTGCCGCCTCCAAAGCCGTGGCGCGCGACAAACTGGAAGCGCTCGAACCCTGGGATCTCGACAAGCTCTGCGCCTACGACCCTTCTTACCTGGCCGGCTACAAAGCCCAACGCTATCAGTTGGAGCTGGCCTCCGGATTCGATCATGCCAAGGAATTGATGGCGCCCACCATTCAAACCGACGTGTGCCGCGACATCGGCGGCGCCCAACAGCGCGTGCTTTCGGTCGATACCGCGTATCGGAACACTACCTTCCGGCATTTGCTGCTGCCGGTGTGGATCGGCGCCTATCGATTCCAGAACAAAGTCTTCCAGGTAGTGGTGAACGCCCGCACCGGCGAAGTACAAGGCGAGCGGCCCTATAGCGCGGGGAAGATTGTGCTGCTGGCGATTGCGGTGCTGGTGGTCGTCATTCTGCTGGTGATGCTGGGGCGCCATCGGTAGGGGGAAGGTAACCGGGTCGGCGTCACAACCCATCCGCCACAAACACAGCCATCGGCTCTCCTTGCTCATCGACCACGTACCGCAAGGCTTGTCGGACATCCTCGTCCTTCCATAGTCGCCGCGTGCTTCCGTGGTGTGCCCAGCGCCTTTTGCCCTGGTCGCCGCCGCCCTGGCGGTTCAAGCGCCGGCTGGCATACGATTTGAACGTGTTCATCACCCTCTCCGGCGCGACTTCGGCTTCCACGATCGCATGCACATGGTTGGTGCGCACGTGCGCGGCCAACAAGCTCCAGCCGCGATGGATACAGGCTTCCCGCATGGCCTCCAACACCGCTTCCCGGCTGCTCCGATCAAGGCAATACGAGCCCTGCGCCATGCGCCGGAGTTCCTTGGTTGCGCGCGGCGAATCGGGCTCCAATAGCGGTGTGCCCGGCAAATTATGGTGCCGGTCCACTGAGCCCGATTCCCGCCCATGCAGGTGACTGCCGTAGCACACGAAGGTGATGAAATACCTCATGGCCCTTTTCAGTATCCCTCCGGGATGTTCCATCAAGCCCGAGTCAGAGCCGCGACTGGAAAGGAGCGGTTGCCGCCAAACGAAGCCACAGTGCCCCGCTAGGCAGGCGTTTTCGACAGGGTTGCGGCAACCGCTCCTTTACAGTCGCGGCTCTGACTCGCAGCATGACGCGCCGATTTTCCGCCGAGAGGATTCCACCTGTCGGATATGGCTTGGACAAAATATGGAGTGCATATCATATGATGGGAGTGTGGGTTGCACAGATTGTCGATCATCATGCCAACGAACGTGGATGACATTATCAGGAAGCTGGGGCCCGTCCAACGCAAGAAGGTTGAGGCCCGCGCCGCGGAACTGATCGCCGAGGAGATGACCTTGCGCGAGCTGCGGCACGCACGCAAGCTCACGCGAGTCGGGTGGCCAAGAAGCTCGGAATCACACAGGACAGTGTTTCGCGGCCGTGATGTAATCAGCACTCATAGCTTTTTTGAGTCCCCTATAGTACTCCTTTCGACTGAGCCGAAGGTGCTAATGGCGCTGAAACGAACGGGACGGCCCAGCTCTTAAGGCTTGGATTTCCACTGGTAGAACTGGTTGCCCAACTTGGGGACGCCGAAGTCGGCGAACTCGGCGCTGGGCGAAGTGGCGCCCGCGGTCTTCCAGCCAATCAGGCCATTTGGCGAGGGATCCTGAATCGGCGGCGCCGACGCTACATCGATTGCGGCCTGCACGTGGGCGCGGTACTCATCCCGCAGCGACGCGTCCAGCTTCTTGGCCACGTCCAGAACGGCGTGGATCCTCGATTGCACCCTCGCCGACATCCTGGGATAGTCTGTGAACCCGGCGAATTGGCCCTCCGCCTTGATGATCTGGGCTATGGTGGTGGCGCCCCTGGCGCGGAAGCGCTCCGGTGAAGAGAGCCTGTTGTGCAGTACCACCACCATCCATTGCATTTCGGTCTTCGCGACCGCGGGATCGTAAGCAAAATACTCGGGAGTCATGACTTCCGCGAGCAGAAGGCGGGCCACCATACCGCTCTCGGTGTTGTCGGCGGGCAAGGTCATGGGTGGCAGCGGGTCCGTTACCGTCACAGCGATGGTTGCCGCGCCTCCGTCCTTGCGCTTACCTTCGACAGTCGCGGCGCCCTTCGCCACGGCCGTGAGATCGACAGTCCAAATGCCGTGCGGGCCGTCGAACAGGGTCGAGTGGCCGACCTTGACGGAAGTTGGAGCCGAAGACTTGACCGTCGCGGTGGTGGCCTTTTGCTCTTCCAGAAAGCGGACCCGTCTGTGAGAGCCGGGGGCCAGCGTCAACGCGGTAATTGCGGTTTTGTCGTCGGTCTCAGTGAATTGAGGCATGGTCAGACCTGCTTTCGGGATCTACCTTCGATCGTCCGATTTGCTCTTCGCCGGGTGCCCTTGAATGACGTAGCGGTCCCCGATCTTTGAACAATCCGACTTCACGCCTTCCACCCACCCCTGCGTGACCAGATACGTGCTGCCCCGGATTTGATCTTCGGTTGCGACCACATCCCTTCGCAGATCGAGGTATCGGCGCGAAAGCCAGAGCGGCGGGTGCGGGAGCGCGGATGGGTCCCAGACGATCAGCGCGCTTCCCTCCTGCCAGTACACCCATCCAAACGTGTAGCCGCTCTTGTCTCGATAGCCCAGGACGCAGAAGTGGTTTACCTCGGCCTTGCCGCCCTTTTTCGCGGCAAGCTGGGTCAGCAGCTCCTCGGGCTTCTCGAATCCGGGCAGGCCGCGTAGCGGCACAAACTGGCCGGCGGGCTGAGCCAGAAGGGGCAGGCACGCCACAAGTCCCAGCGACCACAAACGCATCGTAGAGTCCATGGTTAGCCTATCACTTGGTATCCGCGTGGGCAATCCCCGCGGCTGCGTTTGCAAATAAAGGTTTTCTTCGGCCGCCGCTCTGCGGACCCACTTGCAGAACTCGCAACAGAAACCTTCCGCACTGTTCGTATTCCGTCCGGGGCGACGATTTTTTGGAGCCCCAATTGCTGTCAGGGGCTGTGAGTGCGTGAAATCGCCACACCA
>JBEKYD010000181.1:0-15372 GCA_049511335.1 Bryobacteraceae bacterium
TCAAAGAATGGCAGATACCCGATCCCGTCGCCATGGATTACCAAAAACACTGCCAGGTGCGCGACGAAATCGAAAAACAAGTTATGAGGCTGCTTCTCGATCTCCGCCAAGAGCAAGCCCAGCCGCCGCCCCGCCGCCGCTTCCGCGGCCAGGGTAGCGGTCGCCTGCCCGTCTGATTTGCCGCCTCTTGTCTTGGTTCTGAGTTCCCTCGCATAGACGAAGTATCGCCGGCGGCGTGGCCGCCGTTCACGTGCGGATTCATGGGCAACCGCTCCCTCCGGCCGCGGCTCGGAAACGACCGCACCGCCATGGGCTCTTTGAGGATCACAGGCTAAAGCCGGCACTCCTGCCTGCCGCGCACAAATCAATGACTTATACCTCCATAAATCTTATTAACACCTGTACTTACAGCGCCATCGAGTACACTGTTGTGTCGTGCCGGAACGCGCCGAACTGGAAACTGAAGCCGCGGCGCTCAGTTACCTCCGGGGGCCGGATGTGCCCCTTCTCAACCTCACGATTTCACAAGCTCTTTCTGAAACGGCCAGCAAGTTTCCCGGCAGTGAAGCCCTGGTGGTGTGCCATGAACGGGTACGCCTCACCTGGAGCGAGCTGGACCGCGAGGTAACGCGCGTCGCGCGCGGCCTCGCCGGTCTGGGACTTCGGCCGGGCGACCGCGCCGGCATCTGGGCCAGCAACTGCCTGGAGTGGGTGCTGCTCCAATATGCCGCGCCGCGGGCGGGTGTCGTCCTGGTCAACGTCAATCCCGCTTACCGTTCCCACGAACTTCGCTATGTCCTGGCCAAGTCCCGAATTCGCGCCTTGTTCCTGCGCGAGAAAGATTCCCGGGCCGACTACCGCGAAATCCTGGCCGAGTCCCGCAATGGAGACCGCCTGCCCCTCGAGCACATCGTCTGGCTGGGCGCACCGTCCTGGAACGACATGATCGCCGGTGGCGCCGATTTCCCGCCCAACGCCGCCATGCCGGATGACGTCGTCAATATCCAATACACCTCCGGCACCACCGGCTCTCCCAAGGGCGCCATGCTCACCCATCGCAATCTGCTCAATAACGGCATGGCTATGGGCAAGGGGCTCAATGCCACTCCCAACGATCGCATCTGTGCGCCGGTGCCCCTGTATCACTGCTTCGGCTCGGTGATCGGGTCCATGGTGTCGGTGACATCGGGCGCCGCCCTGGTTCTGCCCTCGGCCCAATTCGACGCTTTGGCCACTCTCGAAGCCGTCCACAGCGAACGCGCCACCGCCCTCTACGGCGTCCCCGCCATGTTCATCGCCGAAATGGAGCATCCCGAATTTGCCCGTTTCGACCTCACCAGCTTGCGCACCGGCGTGATGGCCGGCTCGGCGTGCCCCATCGAGTTGATGCGCCGCGTGGTGGAGCGCATGCATATGCCCGAGATCACTATCGTGTACGGACAGACGGAATCCTCGCCCGGCATCACCATGTCCCATGCGGACGATCCCTTGGAGCTCCGCGTGACCACGGTGGGAACCGCCCTGCCCAATACCGAAATCCAAATCGTCCATCCCAAGACCCGCCAGCCGCTGCCCATCGGCGAGCAGGGCGAGCTGGCTACCCGCGGCTATCTGGTCATGAAGGGGTACGACGCCGATCCCCAAGCCACCGCCGAAACCATCGACAGCGAAGGCTGGCTGTACACCGGCGATTTGGCGGTGATGCGGCCCGACGGCTACTTCAGCTTCAAGGGACGCGCCAAGGAGACCATTATTCGCGGCGGCGAGAACATCTACCCGCGCGAAGTGGAAGACTTCCTCCACACCCATCCCAAGATCGCCGACGTGTACATAGTCGGGTTGCCCGACGCCAAGCTGGGGGAAACCGTGCTGGCCTGGATCAAGCTGAGGAATGGCGAAGAGGCAACTGCCGCGGAGATCCAAGATTTCTGCCGCGGCAAGATCGCCTACTTCAAGATCCCCCAGTTCATTCGCTTCGTGGACTCATTTCCCATGACGGTGAGCAAAAAGGTGCAGAAGTTCCTCATGCGCGAGCAGGAAATTCATGAGCGCGGCCTCACCGATGTAGCCCGCCAGGCGACCGCATAACCGGCCTCAACCTCATCACAGGCTAAAGCCTGACAGGAGTGTCTGCGCCACGTCACAAATACGACAGGCAAGGAGACCTGTCCCATGGGTAGGATATTAGGTAGCGATGGTTGGGGTGAGCGACAATCTGCGATTGGCCGTCGACGCCGTCAGGGCGCACAAGCTGCGGGCGGCGTTGACGATTCTTGGACTGACCATGGGCGTGGCCACGCTGATGACGGTGATGACGCTGGTGCAGGGGGCCAATCTCTACGTGGAGCAGAAAATCGCCAATTTGGGGACGAACGTTTTTCGGCTGGCCAAGACCCCGTTCGCGGTGGTGGATTTCACGGTGGTAGTGAAGGCGCTCAAGAACAAGAACATCGACATCGGGGATTACCGGGCGGTAGCGGAGCTGTGCAGCGCGTGCGAAGCGGTGGGCGCATCGGCCAACGATACGCTTTCGCTGCAGTACAAGAATAAACAGACCGATGACACCATCATCATCGGATACACGCCCAGTATGGAGGACATCGACACGCGCACGCTGGACCTGGGGCGTTATTTTACGCCGGGGGAAGACCGGCATGCGGCGTATGTATGCGTGATCGGCGCGTCGGTGGTGGATCACTTCTTTGCCAACGAGAATCCCATTGGGCGCAACATTCGCACCGGAAGCCTGGAATTCACAGTCATTGGCACGTTTCAGAAGCTGGGTTCGGTGTTGGGTCAGGACCAGGACAATTTCGTGGTGATTCCGATGACCACGTACCTGAAGGTGCGCGGGTCGCGGACCAGCCTGACGCTCGAAGTCAAAGCTTCAGGCGGAGAAGAGAATTTCAACGCGGCGCAGGACGAGGCGCGGGTGATCATGCGGGCGCGCCGCCACGACCTGCCGGGGAAGGCAGACAGCTTCTTTATCGGCACGTCGCAGAGCTATATCGCGCTGTGGCAGAGCATCAGCGGGTCGTTCTTCGCGGTGTTTGTGATGGTGAGCTCGATTTCGGCGGTGGTGGGCGGGATTGTCATCATGAACGTGATGCTGGTGAGCGTAACGCAGCGGACGCGGGAGATTGGGATCCGCCGGGCGATGGGGGCGACCAAGGCGGATATTTTGCACCAGTTTCTGGCGGAAAGCCTGCTGCAATGCCTGATTGGAGGGGCGATCGGGATCGCGCTGGGTTTCGGATGCGCGCTGGGGTTGCGGACCTTGACCGCGTTTCCGGCCTCGGTGAAGACCTGGGTTGCGGTGCTGGGCCTGGCGATCAGCTCGACCATCGGGCTGTTTTTCGGGATCTATCCGGCGCGGAAAGCGGCCGGGCTCGACCCGGTGACGGCGTTGCGAACGGAGACGGGATGACGCGGCAAGAGGTGTTCGAGAACATGGCCGTGGCGCTCGATACGCTGCGGTCGCGCAAGGTGCGCTCGGGCCTGACCATCCTGGGGATCGTGATCGGAGTGACGACGGTGATCGCGGTGGCTTCGATCATCGACGGACTGAACGGCGAAATCAAGGAACGGGTTTCGCGGATCGGTTCCAATACGATATTTATCTCGCGCATCCCGCCGATGCAGAATACCGCGCGGCTGCCGGCGAAGATCCGCGTGCGGAAATACCTGGAAGAAGCGGATGCGGCCTTTATTGAAGAATCGAGCCCGGCGGTTTCGTATGCGACGGTGTTCGCGAACCGGATCAACTTCAACGACCAGGTGGACGAGATTCGATACGGCGACGAGCACGTGGAGCGCTTTTTTCTGCGCGGAGTACAGCCCGAGTACATCGACACCTTCCCGCTGTTCGGCATCGCCGAGGGACGGTTTATTACGGCCTTCGACGAGGAACATGCGCGCAGCGTGGTGGTGATTGGGCGCGCCATTGCGGGCTCGCTCTTCCCTTCCGTGGACCCGCTGGGGAAACTGGTGCGGCTGGACGGGCGGCAGTATGAAGTGATCGGCGTGTTCGAGCCCGACCAGGGGTTGTTTTCCGCCATGGGGGTGGATCAGTTCGCGTGCATTCCGATGAGCAATTTCCGCAAGAGTTTCCCCGAGATTAAAGAGCGCTTTATCGCGGCGGTGGGCAAGGACGGATTCTCGGTCGATACGGTGAAGGGGCAGGTGGAAGAAGCGCTGCGGCGCAAGCGTCACGTGCCGCACCACGCGGAAGACGATTTCAATATCATGACGCCGGATTTTCTCAGCTCGTTGTGGGACCAGCTTACCGGCGCGATGGTTCTGCTGACGGGCATCATCAGCGGAGTGGGACTGCTGGTGGGCGGCATCGGGGTGATGAATATTATGTTGATCTCGGTGACGGAGCGGACCGGCGAGATCGGGGTGCGGAAAGCGGTGGGCGCGCGCAAGGCGGATATCCGGGTGCAGTTTCTGCTGGAAGCGATTACGCTTTCCTCGATCGGCGGGGTGATTGGGATCCTGTTCGGGGCGTTGATCGCGTTCGCGGTAAGAACCGCGCTGCCGGCGATTCCGGCGTTTGTTTCGCCGTTGTGGGTGGTGCTGGGATTTTCGATTTCGGTGGGGGTGGGATTGTTTTTCGGGTATTATCCGGCCAACCGGGCGGCGAATCTGGATCCGATTGTGTGCCTGAGATATGAGTGAGTACTCAGGCAGCCGCCCGAAGAAGAGGCCCGACCGCCAGGTCCTCGTCAATCAAAGGCCAGTGGATGCCATAACCGGAGGGCGAAAGTTCCGCTCGACTTCGTTCTGTGAATGAAGCGCGAGCTAGCCGCTCGGAACACCTTTCCCACGGGATCGACACAGACCCACTTTCCATAATGATAATGAGCGCGTCGGGCGTGGTCTCGATTGCTTTTGCCAAAACAGGCCTGGTCTTACTCTGCACGATCCCCTCCGAAATGCTCCCGCCAAGCGGCGACGATCTGATCGAAGTGCTCGAAGATTATTTGGCGCACCTCCCGTCGCAAACGCGGCGTCGAGTTGTACTCAAAATCCTCAACAATATCGAAGCTGTCCGGATTCAGCCAATACTTGCACTCCGCATCTCCCTTTACCGCGTGCACGTGCATCGGCTCGTTGCCCTCGTTCGAATAGAAATGGAACCGCCAGCCCTGGACATAAAGTATAGTGGGCATCGGTTCGCAATCCCATTATAAAGAGTCTTGGGCGCCGACAGCGCGGTGCCGGCGCGGACCTCCTGGCCCGCTATGATACACTGCACATCTTGACGGCGCCGGAAAAACGCTCGGAGCGAACACAGGCCAATGCCTGTGCCACCTTGGAGCGGCCCATCGGGCTGGTACGCGCCACGGCTATCGTGGCGGGAATCATCATCGGCGCGTCGATATTCGTACAACCTTCGGAGATCAACCGGCACGTGCCCAGCGTGGCGGGAGTGCTTTCGGTTTGGGTAGCGGCGGGGATTCTGACGCTGTTCGGCGCGCTGGTATGCGCGGAGTTCTCGTCGGCTTTGCCGCGCACCGGGGGCGTGTACGTGTTTCTGAAGGACACGATTTCGCCGTGGTGCGGGTTTCTGTGGGGATGGGCGATGTTCTGGAGCGCGCATTTGGGGATCATCGCCGCGTCGGCAGTGATTCTGGCGCGGTACGTGGCGTACTTCGCCCCGATGGACGATGCGGGCATTCGGGCGACGGCGATCGGCGGCATTCTGCTGCTTTCCTATGTCAACCACCGGGGAGTGCGGCAGGGCAGCACGCTGCAGACGGCGGTCACGGTGACCAAGGTAGCGGCGATTGCGGTGTTGCTGGTGACGGCATCACGGCCGCCGGGCGCGGCAGTTACGCATGCCGTCGCGCCTCCGGTGGCGTTCCGCGAGTTTGTGCTGGCGGTGAGCGCGGCACTGTTCACCTACGGCGGCTGGCACATGGTTACCTACACGGCAGGTGAGACGCGGGCGCCGGAGAAGACCATTCCGCGGTCGCTGGTGGCCGGCGCGCTGATTGTAACGGTGTGTTACGTGGCTTTGAATTCGGCGTACCTTCACTTGCTGCCGCTCGAAAAAGTCATCACGTCGAAGCGGGTGGCGGCGGACGCCGCGGAAGCGATGGCGGGGGCGCGGGGCGGTGCCATCGTCTCAGCGCTGGTGATTCTTTCGGCTTGCGGGGTGTTGAACGGCGTCATCCTGGCCGGCCCGCGCACGTATTTCGCCATGGCCGAGGACGGCATGGCGTTCGGCTGGCTGGGGCGGCTCCATCCCCGCTTCCATACGCCGTCTCGCGCCATCGCGCTGCAAGCGGTGTGGTCGTGCGTGCTGGTAGCTACCGGCACGTATCGCGCGCTGTACACACGCGTGGTGTACACGGAGTGGCTGTTTTTCGCGCTAATGGGCGTGGGATTGTATCGGCTGCGCGCGCGGCAGGGATACCGCCCGGTCTTCCGCATGTGGGGCTACCCGGTGGTGCCGGCGCTATTCATCGCGGCGTCCGCGGTGGTGGCGGCGATTCAGATTGCGGCCGACCCGGCGGAATCGGCCGCGGGCCTCGCGATCGTCGTGTTAGGATTGCCCGTCTACTATTTTTGGACTCGAACGAAGCATGCGAATCATTGATTTTCACAACCATTACTATCCACCCGCGTACCTGGACGCGCTGCGCTCCGGCTCGAGCGCGGTGGAAGTGACTATCGACGACGACGGCAACCCGCGGATCTATTATCCCGGCGATTACAATATCTGCGTTCCCGGGCATCGCGATATCGATTACCGCGAGAAGGTGCTGATCGACCTGGGCGTGGATACGCAGGTGCTGACGCTCACCACTCCAGGCACGCACGCGGAGACGCCCGCCACGGCGGCGAAGTTTGCCGCGCTGGTGAACGATGCGTTCGCCGATGCGGTGCGCGCCAGGCGCGGCCGCTTCACGGCGCTGGCCACGCTGCCGCTGAACGACCCGGCGGCGTCGGTGAAGGAGCTCGAGCGCGCGTGCCGCGTGCTGGGCTTCCGCGGCGCCATGCTGTTCAGCAACGTCAATGGCGCCGGCCTGAATGAAGAACGCTTTTGGCCAATCTATGAAGCCGCCAACGATCTGGGCGCGGTGCTGTACATCCATCCGACGCACCCGGTGGGTGTGGAGGCGATGACGGATTTCTGGCTGATGCCGCTAGTCGGGTTCCTGATGGATACCACGCTGGCGGCGGCCAAGATCGTGTTCAGCGGAATTCCGGAGCGATTCCCGAAGGTTCGTTGGGCGCTCGGTCACCTGGGCGGCGCGATTCCGTATCTGGCCGAGCGGCTCGATCGCGGCTTCGAAGCGTTCACCGAGTGCCGCGCCCACATTGCCCGGAAGCCGAGCGAATACCTGCGCGAGTTTTACTACGATAGTGTGAATTTCGATGCGGGCGCGATGAAGCTCGGGATTGAGTTCGCCGGCGTGGAACACATTCTGGCGGGGAGCGACTACCCCCACCAGATCGGGAGCATTCCGAAGATGCTGGAAACGATTCGGGATCTGGATGTTTCGGAGGCGGACAAGGCGGCCATCTTCGGGGGCAATGCAGCCAGGTTACTGGGGTAGCGCGGCGCGATATGATGCGAACATTGCCATGACTCGCCTAATACCGTTGATACTCATCGCTTCCGAACTGCTGCCTCGCCCGCGGGCGCGCAGCCGCTGCGTGTCGCCATCGCCGGGCTGAACCACGGCCACGTGACCGGATTTCTGCGGAACGCGCAACGCCGCACCGGAGATATCACCATTGTTGCGGTTTGGGATCCCGACGCCACGCTACTCGCAAAATACGCCAAATCGAACCGCTTCGCCGATAGCCAACTCTACACCGATCTCAACGAGATGCTCGACGCGGTGAAGCCCGAAGCGGTCGCGACCTTCACCGATACGTACGCGCATGCGGGGGTGGTGGAGGCGTGCGCGCCGCGGCATATACCCGTGATGATGGAAAAGCCGCTGGCGGTGGACATGAAGCAGGCGCGCGCGATCCAGCAGGCTTCGGAGCGCTACCGCACGCCGGTGATCGTGAACTACGAGACCACGTGGTACCGCAGCCACGGCGAGATCTGGAACCTGTTTCACGAACAGAAAGCCGCCGGGGAGATCCGCAGAATGGTGGCGATGGACGGTCACCAAGGCCCCAAAGAGATCCACGTGCAGCCGGAGTTCTTCGCCTGGCTAAGCGACCCGGTGAGGGACGGCGCCGGCGCGCTGTTCGATTTCGGCTGCTATGGCGCAAACTTGATGACGTGGCTGATGGACAACCAGCGGCCGTTGAAAGTGACGGCGCTGACGCAGACCGAGAAGCCGGAAGTCTACGCGCACGTCGATGACGAAGCCACGGTAGTGCTGGAATATCCCAAAGCGCAGGGGGTGATTGAGGCTTCGTGGAATTGGCCGGTAAGCCGCAAGGATTTCGAAGTCTATGGCGCGACCGGCTACGCGATCGCCACCGGCGGCGACCATTTGCGCGTGCGGTTGGCGGGTGAGCAGGCCGAGGAGACGCGGACGCCGGCGGCGCTCAAGCCGGAGGAAGCGGACTCGATTTCGTATCTGACCGGAGTGGCGCGCGGCAAGTTCCAGCCCGGCGGCCTGTCCGGGATCGAGAACAATGTGATTGTTGTCGAGATTCTGGATGCGGCCAGGGAATCGGCGCGGACGGGGCGGACGATTGTGCTGGCGAAGTGAGCTTGGTGGGTTAGGCTTCAGCCCGTGAAAGCTTTTTCGGCTTCTAAAAGGCGCGTCTGCCCCATTGACATTCATTTTAGTTTGAACTAAATTAAATTCTGGATGGAGTCCGCGGTACTGGAAGCGATCGCCTCGCCACGCCGGCGTGAGATTCTGCGCCTGGTGTGGGACCAGGAACAAACGGCCGGGGCGATTCACCGGGCGATGCCGGACGTGACGTTCGGGGCGGTTTCGCTGCAACTGCGGTTGCTGGCCGATGCCGGGCTGGTGGAGACGCGCGCCGAACAGCGGAACCGGTTCTACCGGGCTCGACGCGAGGCCCTGGGCCCAGTCGCCGAAATTCTGGAGCGCATGTGGGACGACGCGCTGTGGAAGCTCAAGCTGGCGGCTGAGTTGGAAGAAACGCGAAGGGGACCGAAGCGCCGCTGCTCCGAGAAAAAGAAGGGCTCCCAGAAAAAGAAAAAGGATAAGTGAGGACATATGCCGGAATTGCCGTACCGCCTGGACCGAACGGTGGTGATCCACGCGAAACCCGAGGCGGTCTTTCGGTTTTTCACCGATAGCGCGCGATGGGCCAGTTGGTGGGGCGCCGGGTCGACCATCGATGCCCAGCCGGGAGGCAGGGTGTACATCCGCCACGCCAACGGAGTGGAATCGTTGGGTGAGGTGTTGGAGGTTCGCGATGGGGAGCGGATCGTATTCACGTACGGTTTCGCGACTGGCAAGCCGGTCCCGCCCGGAAGCTCCCGCGTGACGATTCGCCTGGAGCCGGAGGAACGCGGCACGCTGCTTCATCTGCTGCACGAATTCGCGGAAGCCGGTCCATGCGAGGAGCACGTGCAAGGCTGGCGCTTTCAGCTTTCGCTGTTCGCCAACGTGGTGGCGAACGAAGTGTACGCGGACGCGGCCGGCGCGGTGGACGCCTGGTTCGGCGCGTGGGGCGATGCGGACGAGGGGAAGCGCGGCGAAACCCTCGCCAGGATCGCCGCTCCCAAAATCCAATTTCAGGACCGCTTCAGTTTGCTCGATGGCGTAGCCGATTTGTCGGCCCACATTGGCGCGGCCCAGCGGTTTATGCCGGGCATCGAACTGCGGCGAAAAGGAGACGTCCGGCAATGCCAGGGCACGGTGCTGGCCGATTGGATTGCGGCCGGCGCGGACGGCAAAGAGCGGATGAGCGGCACCAGCGTGTTCGTATTCCGGCCGGATGGACGAATCGGTTCGGTGACGGGGGTGACCAATCCGTTGCCGAGGTAGTTCGAGCAGTGCGAGTCTAAGAAAAGCCGAGAGGAATCTCGGCTCTGCAGCCTTGACAGGCCGCGCCACGAAGTTATCGGATGGCGGCTAGCGATTTTTCGATATCCTTGCCGGGATACGCGTAGTCCTGAAGCTGGCCGGTGAGGTAGCTTTCGTAGGCGCTCAGGTCGAAGTGGCCGTGACCGCTGAGGCAGAAGAGAATCGTGCGGGGGCGGCCCTCTTCGCGCGCGGCCAGAGCTTCATCCACGGCGGCGCGAATGGCGTGGGCGGATTCGGGCGCGGGGATAATGGCTTCGGTGCGGGCGAATTGCAGGGCGGCGTCGAAGACCGGCAACTGCGTATAGGCAACGGCATCGATGTGGCCGAGCTTGCGCAGATGGCTGAGCAAGGGCGACGCGCCGTGGTAGCGCAGACCGCCGGCGTGGATGCCGGCCGGCACGAAATCGTGGCCCAGCGTGTACATTTTGACGAGCGGGGTCAGCTTGCCGGTGTCGCCGTAATCGTAGGCCAGCACACCCTTGGTGAGACTGGGGCAGGCGGAGGGTTCGACCGCCAGGATGCGCGGTCCCTTGCCGGCCAGGCGATCGAGCACGTAGGGCAGCGCGAGGCCGCCGAAGTTGCTGCCGCCGCCGAAACAACCGATCACTACCTCGGGTTCTTCGCCCGCCATCTGCATTTGCAGCTTGGCTTCCTGGCCGATCACGGTCTGGTGCAGCATGACGTGGTTGAGCACGCTGCCCAGGGAATAATTGGTGTCGGGGTGTGTAGCGGCATCTTCCACCGCCTCGCTGATGGCGATGCCCAGGCTGCCGGGGGAATCGGGCGTGGCGGCCAGCACGGCGCGTCCGGAGTTGGTGTGGTCGCTGGGGCTGGGGAAGACTTCCGCCCCCCAGGTGTGCATCATCATGCGGCGATAGGGCTTCTGGTCGTAGCTCACGCGCACCATGTATACGGTGCATTCCATGCCGAACAGGCGGCAGGCCAGCGCCAGCGCGCTGCCCCATTGGCCGGCGCCGGTTTCGGTGGCCAGGCGGCGGATGCCGGCGCGCTGGTTGTAATAAGCTTGCGCTACGGCGGTGTTGGGTTTGTGGCTGCCGGCCGGGCTGGTGCCTTCATATTTGTAATAGATGTGGGCCGGCGTATCGAGGGCTTTCTCCAGGCGGCGGGCGCGGTAGAGCGGACTCGGCCGCCAGAGCCGGTAAACGTCCATGACCTCGCCGGGAATGTCGATTTCGCGCTTGGGCGAGAATTCCTGTTCGATCAATTCCATCGGAAAAATCGGCGCCAGGTCTTGCGGCCCGATCGGCATGCGCGTTTGCGGATTCAGGGGCGGATCGAGCGGCTCCGGAAGCGACGGCAGCACATTGACCCAAACCGAAGGGATCTGGCTTTCCGCCAGCAGGTATTTGGTGGTTTCCGACATGGAAGGCTCATTGTAATACAGGCGAGGATTGAGCCGGTCCATGGAACCGGGTGCTGTAGAATCAAGGGGCATGGACCGGGGGCCGACGAGCCACAACCCTGCGGGCGAGATGCAGCCGGACAGCGATATCGATCTGTTGGTTGAGTTTCTGCCGAATGCGGAGGTGGGCCTTGTGGAGCATGCCAGGTTGATGCTGGACCTTGCGCGGCCTCTTGACAGGAAAGTCGACCTCGGATCCAAGAACGGACTCAAACCGCGAATTCGATCTTCGCTGCTCTTAGATGCACGGCTCGTCTACGCGGCGTGACGACCTGTACCTCGATGACATCATCGAGGCTGCCGATCACATCGCCACATTTCTTGGGGAAACGGATGCAGAAGCTGGCGATCATCGGGGAGGCAGCGGTGCGGATCGGAGAGCGACGCCGGCACCTCGAGCCTCGCACAGCCCCCGGGCCGGGCACGAACGCCGAGGGACCGAAAGCAGCGAATCAAGGGTGACGGTGTCTCAAATCGATCTCCATGGTGAAGCGCGCCCCATTACCGGGTATCGTCTGAACCTTGTCCGCCATCAATTTGTTTTGGAGGCCGGTCTTCTTCAGGGGAAAGAGGAGGCGATATTCGCCCGTGGGACGTTCCGCTTTCACGTCTTCAACCAGAAGAACCTCGATGCCCTTGGACCCGGCAAACCGCTGGACCCCTACACCGTCGCCAGGAATGGTTCGAGTCAATACGTACACGTACGCGTCTCGGTTGACAGTAAACTGGAACACCATCTTGTCTCCACTGACGAACTCGTACGATGTGGGTACAGGATGCCGCTCGGAACCACGGAGCAACATCACGTCAAACCGAACGCCGATCTCGCGCTTCTCGACGTAAATCCCCTTGGCGTCTGTTCCATCCGCACCCACCAGCGGAAACCCGCCGCCAGCAACACAGAAAAACCTACGGAACGCACGTGCATAACCTCGACCGTCCTTTCTCTCGTGAGGCGGGCCGCCCACACCTGTAGATGGCGCGAAGTACGGTCCGATTTCACTTCTTTCCGAAAACCCGGGAACCCGGTCGGACTTCGTAGCGCACCGAAACCACCGTAAGCGGTGGCGCATGTGGGGTAGCGATCTCGTCCCACCGAATCGGTTGCAATGAGCCGATCAGGAGGATTTCCTCAATTCCGCTGGGCTCAGTAACTTTGGCCATCCCACCCGCTTCCGGGAACTCATGCTCGCCCGCCGCGACCGGCTGATTTCCATTCCGCAGAATCGTGTAGTGCCCATGCGCACCGCGATTCACCAGGGTGCAAAAGCACGGCCCCGTATTCGAAAACCGTATCCGGATCGGTTCGCCAACATGGTAGGCGAGGGGGTTGACACGGATAGCCAATTGAAGTTCGGGCACGCGCTGCTCTCCTACGTCGGAGCGCAAACGTTCCAGCAAGGATTCGCTTGGTCCGTCTGAATCGAAATCGCCAAGCTCACCGAAGCCGCAGAGATTGTTGGGCCGGGGAGTCCCGCGCGGCAGTGTTGAAGACAGCAGTTTATCGCGCAACGCTTGGCGGTCCATCCCTGAATACTTTGGCATCAGCAGCGCTGAAAATCCGGCAACATACGGGCATGCAGCAGAAGTGCCCGAGAATCTTCAGGCGGCGCCAACATCGACAAATGCGTTCTCCGGCGCTGTCAGATCCGGTTTGATCCTTAGGTCATCCGTCGGTCCGCGCGAGCTGAAGTCCTTCAATTCGCCTGATCGCACGTCAACGGCGCCAACCGCGACAGCTCCTTGTGAAGCAGCGGGGATGATGACACTTCCCTCCGGTGAACGAGGTTCCATCTCAACTTGGCTCAAACCGTAAACGTGGATGCGCGCGGAGCGATTCACGTGTTTCGCCCTGAGCCCCAACACGAAGACGTCTCCCGGCTGGACTCTCAACGGGCCGATTCTCCCCATCGGGAATCCCCGGCCATTCTGTGGATTTTCGGATTTGGTGATCGGCTGTGCGCCACTCGTCCGTAGATCCGCGTAACGAAAGAGATATGCGTCTATATCTTGAAATGTCTGTGGGAACTGCGGATCAGCTCCCCAGTCGTCCCAGGTGACCAGGAGGGATAACATGTTGGTCTCAGGACGCAGAAGCAGATATGGACTCCCCGGCCGGATATTGATCCAGCCATCGTGGTTGCGATCCAGAGTATCACCGACCCAATGAGAGCGGCCCTCATTTCCCGCCGCGTTAATCCACGGGATGCCGTAACGGGTCACGAGCCGGTCCACAAAGCGATCCATCAACGCATTGCCGTTGTGTGGTTCCTCATGTGTGCCGCCAGAGAAGCTTATGATCTGCACACCTTGATCGGCCAGCCATTGCGCCGCGTTCGCAAACTGATCGAGACATCACTGAGATGATTGCATTCCAGTTCTGCCAGGAACTTCTCGACGGGTGGCTGCGGGACCGGGAGATCCCCGGCAACATCAACGAGCGGACGCAGGCCATGCTGCCCGAACTTCGCCTCACCGACGACTACCTGCTAGGTGACCGCGACGTATTCGGATCGAGGAGTGACTTCCATCCAGCGGAGCGCGAGATCGAGGATTTCGTAAACGAAATTCGGGTAGTGGGTCAATTTCAATGAAAGTACTTTGCCACATAAAGCGACTTTGCCAACCTGCGTGCTGGCAGTGCGCTCTGGCATTTGGTAGACTGAGATCGTGGCTACCAAGGCCCAGCGAGCGAGGATGCAACGGAAAAAGGAGAAAGCTGCCCAGGAGGTTAAAACTGTGGGCACAAGAGAAACGGAAAGCTCAGAAGGTCATCAGGAGGCCCCAACGGAGGGGCTGTGGCGATTCTTCGAGCATCCGATTACTTTGGCCGCTCTGGCTATCCTCTTGGGGGTACTAGGATTGTTTATATATACTCCAATCCTGTCGGCCTGTGGCGGTCTGTTTCTCATCGCTTTCTACCGCTCCAAAGCGGTTGCTAAGCGGTCATGGAGAGTGCAGGCTTTGGCATACACTGTCCTCGTCTGCATCATAGTTCCCGCATTATATTTCACCAACCGACTTGTAGAGCGCAAAATGGCTCATTCAGAAGTGGCCGTCTCCCCGAAACGGACTGAGGCCGTTGCGTCACCGCCAGTACCTTTAGTGTCTAATCCGACAGCACCACCCGTCACCAGCCCGTCTCCGACAGTGGTACATTCAACTCCAGCAGTACTTGTATACCCTGGATTCAAAGAGAAGTTGGATATGGTATCACTTTCTATTGGATCGAATCACGTCTCCTATCCCGTTGAGTACAATACGCAAGCACCCTGTCAGTGCATTCAAGTTCGGCGACGCTGAACTACAGCTTTACGCGATTGGGAATAGCCTGTATACCGATGTGGAGCTGTACAATGGTCCGTTGGCCCCTCCTGTGGAAGTGAAAAGAGGAGAGTTTACTATCCGTAGACCTGGATGGGACAGGAATTCAGACAGAGGCGCTTTTGAGGTTGTCAACGAGAATGATGTTCCTATATTCCAGATGATATATATCACACCTGGTGATATCGTCATTAAGGGCATACTTGTATTTAAGTCATTAGTGTTTGTGTCCGACGATAACGGAGGGGTAATGAATCCACCCCCTAGTTTTTCTTACAGACTATCTAGAATCTTCAAATATCCATCAAGTCTTCACCCAGCAGAGAGACAGTGATGTCAAGCGGCGATATTCACGTTAGCGCAAGCGATAAGAGAAACGATGTCTTCGATAGACCAAACATGCTGACTAATACCGGCTTCCATCGCCGGAGGGACCCGAAGGGTCTGATGAACACGACAGAAGTTATACCACATATAGAAGAGAGCGACCTGGTGCATGTGGTTCTCGATCTTCTTACCTGAATCCGGCGTGAAGAATGCGATTTCAAACCTAAATCGGCTTCAGTCGGTTAACCTTGCGCAGGATGCCGTTGGCCAGATCCTGGAGCAGTGGCGACTCTCGGAGGCGAAGAACCG
>JBEKYD010000182.1:0-15875 GCA_049511335.1 Bryobacteraceae bacterium
GGGGAGGCCCGATCCCGATAAAGCGGATGGAATTCATAAATTGCGTTTTCCGATTTGAGGTCACCAATGTTCCCTTTAAGGAAGGGGCAATAGCGATGATGCAGTTGACCACCTCCGCCGACCGCGACATTAGAATTGCCCTCCCTTCGTAGACAGAGAAAACGTTCCTCGTCTAATGGCAAACCACCACGTGTTTCGCGTTCCGCCGGCCGGCGTTTGCGGCGTTATGATCCATGGTGGTCATCGGTAGGTTTTTTCGTTGCGGAGAAGGACGGCAAGCACCTCCACCACGTTCGTCGGATGCACGGGTTTGAAAATGATGCGATCTGGGTCATCACCGAAGCGGACCGATCATCCACATGCATTCTCCTGCCTGAAGAGTACTAATCTTTTTTACAGGCAATCCCCTGCCAGTTTCACGTCGCCCTTTCGAGGGCGACTCTTTTTTGTGTTTTTATCCGCCGCGATTGCCACTCCCCCGCCGGAAAGAATGAAAGCCCCCACATCTCCCGAAGAAGACCGCGCGGGGCTAAGGGGACCGTCCGAGCAAAACGCCGGGCGAGGACTAGACTCAGCTCTTCTTGTCGGTTGGGGGCGGCGGTGACGTGCCCGGCGGAATTGAGGGGAACCCTGAGCCGCCTTGCGGCGGCGATGGGGGGCCGCTCGCAGCGCCGGGCTGATGCCCGTGGATTTCGCCCGGCTGGTAACCCTTTTGCAACGGCTGCCAACCCTCAATCAGGTTCTGTGGTTGCCAGCCGTCATTTGTTCTTGCGGGGCGGGGCTGAGGGAGTTCTCCGCTGTCTTTGTCTGGCATGTGGCCTCTTCCTCCTTATGATAGCGGAACAACTCGACGGCAACTATGTCTTTCGCAAAGAAAAGTATGCCCTCCGATTGGTCGACCTTCTTTATGAAGCGCTCTTGTTCATCTAGTTGCCAGACCTCTTCGAGATAAATTTGCGGCTCGGCTGGGTCAGAGGACGCAAACGAATTCGACCCGAACACCCCGCCTACTTTGCGCCCGTTCAAATGGACAATTATCCAGTACCATTGCTTTTTGCCGAAGACGTAATCCCAAGGGCAGAGGATAGGGTGAGGGAAATACTTGCTGAACCACCGCGATTTCCGGGCACACAGGAAAAGCACCGACCAAGCGACCGGCGCCACAACCAAAGATCACCGTGACGCAGACCCAATACCAGAAGGGCGCAAAAAAACCCGACCGCATCATATAAATGAGGGGAGAAAAGGCGCCCAAGTTGACAGCGCTGTATGCAATGGCCTCGAAAAGACTCTTGGAAAAATCCCTGCGCAGAGAAGGAACCAGCAGGTCGTAAACCTGGATCATCAGAAATCCGGGCACGAAGAAGAGCAGGAAAAGTGCGAGTGTCGCCTGCTGTTCAAAAAGTTTCTCCATCGCCTCACCTAACCACTTATTACCAGCCAGGGCCCGTCGTCGGGCTGCAGGCTGATTCGAACGCTAATTCTACCGCTCAGCAAGAAGCCGGAGAGCGTCCGGTGCCAAACGCCATCGCCAAATGGGCCGCGGCAGTCCGCCTACTGTGGGGGCGTCTCAGAAAAGAATTAAAGCCGCCAGCAGCAACATCCCTCTTACCAGAGGAAGGCTAAAACACGCCACTCCCCCACTTCGGGAGTGCTCTTTTCTTTGGGTTTCCGGATTGCTCCCCGTTTGGCAATTGACGTTACGCCGCGCGTCGCACTCGGCCAGGACGGCGGAGCGCGCAATGCGGGAGGACGACGAGGGCCTTGCGGCGGGCGTGAAGGAACACGTACGAATCGCCCCGGGGTTTTCCCCACCCGCCGGCGTCCGGCGAACGTGAACCAGACCCGCGACGCGGCGCCCGCGATGGCCTGGCACCGCCGCGCGGGCCCACGAGGGCAGAGTGCGGAAGGCGGGAGCGCGACGAGGGCGATGCGGCGGCGGGCGCGACGCCGGGAACACGTGCTAATCGCCGGTGTTTCCTGCGCTCACCGGCGCTCGGCGATCTCGCGCGGAGCCCACCTGCGACGGGGCGGCCGCGGCGCCCTGTCCCCGACGGGCGCCGCCGTGCGAGCGCTCGGGGGCAGAGCGCGGAGTGCGGGAACACGACGAGGGCGATGCGGGTGGTGCGGGGCGGGGGACGGGAATGGTGGCATGCCTCATGAGACCGCGCTGGCGGTGGCGGTTTTCATGTTGAGTCTCCGGTTGGCATCCAGGAAACGAGGAAAGGCCCCGTCACTCCCGCCGGCACCCGCTGTGCGCAACAACGGCCCGCGACGGGGAGGATGGGAAACATGCACAGCGCGTGCAGGCAGTTTCTCGCAGTCCGGCGAATTCCCATTTGGCGACTATTCACTACCTGGACCGCGCCTGCATCCGGGGCGAATTTTTTGCTCAGTAGCTGCAAGGAATACCCCCAGCGGTGCGCAATATTTTTATTGCTGGATGTCGTGAAAAACAGCGCCAGGCGGCCGAAATTACTCAATTTAGAGAGAACCAGGCCTTTTGGTTCTAATATTGCTAGGGACAGGGTGAGCTGTTCGCATTACTTCAACTTAAACTGTCCAGGGGAAGTGTCCGCTACCATCAAGCGGGCGCTTCCCTTTCTTACGTCGCACACCTCCGTGGCTGGACAGGTGCTGGAGTGCTCCTCGATAGTTTGGATAAGACCGGCATGTTCCTCTGGCATCCGGCCTTCCTTAACGATTTCGGTCTGGACGAAACCCGGGGCCACGGCGTAGACGGTGATGCCATACTGAGCGCCGCTTCGTTGCGGGACCTCCCGGATGCGGTCAGTTGTGCTCGTCGACTGGCTCGATGAGAGCCTGCATGACCGCATTCTCGAAATCCGGGTTCATGGAGCGGTTCGGGCGACTGGCCTGAACCATGAATATCCCCACGATCTTCTCTTTGGGGTCAACCCAGAAATGAGTCCCGAATGCGCCGTCCCAGCCGAAGCTCCCGTTGGAGATCGGCGTGTCGGCCGCGATATGGTTGATGATGACCTGCACGCTTAATCCGAATCCGCGGCCTTTCGCGCGGCCCGGCAGCGTGTCGGGCACGAACACCGATGCCATCAGCTCGACGGTTTTTGGCCCGAGCAAACGTTTGCCGTCCAGTTCGCCGCGGTTGGCAAGCATCTGGCCGAACTGAAGGTAATCTTCAGCGCTGCTCATCAGGCCGCCCCCGCCTGACAAATAGGTTGCGTTGTTCATCCAAATCGGCTTGCTATCAACCCTGGTCCGTGCGCCACCGGCCCCGCGGTACTGCGTGGCGATTCGCGAGAGCTGTTCAGGCGACGGACGGAAGGCCGTGTTCTTCATGCCGAGCGGATCAAAGATGCGCTGCCGGACAAAGCGGTCGAATGGCTGGCCGGAGGCAATTTCGGCCACTCGCTCGAGCGTGTCCCATGCCGCCGTCGCACTATACTGCCAACGCGTGCCCGGCTGAAAATCGAGCGGGGTCGTGGCGAGGCGCGGAATGTAGTCGGCCAGACTCTCACCAGCTTTGAGCGCAACCTTCTCCACCTCCGCGCTGCTTGCCGGTCCGCCGCTAGCGAGACCCGAGACGTGCGTCAAAAGATCCTGAATTGTAATCTCGCGTGTCGCGGGCACGGTGTAGAAGAGGGGCGGCGTGCCGGGTGCGGGTTCGGGCGCTCCCGCTGGCCGGTCCTCGATCACCGCAACTTTCATGCCTTTGAATTCCGGAATGAACCTCGAAACCGGATCCGTCAGGCGGAGCTTGCCTTCTTCCATCAGCATCAGAACTGCCGTGCCCACTACCGGCTTGGTCATCGACATGATCCAGAAGAGCGAGTCTTTGGACATCGGCTTCTTTGCTTCAATGTCCGCCAGCCCGTGGGCTTCGAAGTGCGCCACCTTGCCGTTGCGGGCCACGAACGTCACCGCGCCCGAGATATCATACGCGTCGATGTGGCGCTGAACCATCTCGTGGATGCGCGCAAGGCGTTCCGACGAGAAGCCGGTCTGTTCCGGTTTTGCGGTCTGGACAGACGCCGCCAACGCAGGCAGGGCGGCGGCAAGAATTGCGGAGAGAACAAACGCGGAACGTTTCATGGGCAACTCCTGAACGAGGCCGAGTCTATCACAAAGTGAGATGGTCGCGGCCCGACTCCAAACGCCAGGCTTCCTAAGTCAGGCGGCGCCCGGGCGAACGCGCGTGGCACCGGGCCCGCGACGGGGCGTTCTGACGCCGAGGTACACCGCACGCGGGCGGGAATGCGAGAGCGCGACGCGAGCGTTGAAAGCGAGGGCACGCGTGCGAGTCGCCGTGGCGTTTCTACGCCCGCTGGTGCCCGTCGAACGCGTGGGACCGGGCCCGCGACGGGGCGCCCGCGAAGCTGTGACGCCGACGTGCGACGCGCGGGCACTTGGAACCAGTCAGTTCGCCTGCGCCGAGAGTGCCCTTAAAGTGTCGTGGCAAATCGTGCATCAACCACGACTAAGCCCGCCGCCACATAGCCGGCTCGCGTCCATGCGGATCACTTCGGCTTCGCCACGAATGCCATCGTCGGATCGTCCAGATCGGGTGAGAACACGCGCGCTCGCGCCGTATTCGTTCCCTGGCCGTCGCGCGTGGAGTCACGGTCCAAAACCAGTCTCGCCTTACCGGGGGTATAGCCGAATGTACCATCGTCGAGAACTCTCGTCAGCAGGCTGAAACAGGCCACCTCGGTGCGGCAGTGCTTTGCCAGGCGAGTGAGAAAATTCGTCGATCGACCGGCATTGCACACTGTAAAGGTCAACCGGCGCACCTTGTTTTGCTGCAGTGCTTGCGCGATCTTGTCCAGCGCATCGAACGCATCGTGGCGCTGTTTCAGAATCTGCCAGCCCGCCACCTGGCGCCGGATCCTTTCTTCATCTTCCTCTTTCAGTGTGGGAGGCATCCCAAATGGAATCGGATCGGTGTATTTCGAGATCGGTTCGTCCCAAAACAGACCCTTGCCCACTTTTCCAGGCTTCCAGTCGCGAACGTGGGTCCCGCCCGGCACCTCGGTCGCGTCCCAATTGAGAATTCCGGCGTCGGCGTCGACGCTTCCGCCGTGCCCGCTGGCGATAATCACGATGCCATCCTGGCCAGCCGCCTGCGCGGCGTCGCTCACCGCCTTCACGATGTGAGTCCAGCTCAACGCCGCAATCGTGAAGACTTGCGAAACGCGGACACCCCAGTCGGCCTGCCCAGGGGGAAACTGGGTCTTCACCGCTGCATCCAATCCCGCATATTGCTTCGCCCAATCTTTCTCTACTGGTTTGGCATCGTTGTGCACCACGACGGCTTTCATCGTCTTCCCTCCGGCAGTGGGGGCGATAATATCACAGCGGGCAAGGGCATGAGGTTCGAAGCAGCACGGAAACACACCTCACGGTACTGGCCCTTTCGCGGCCTGGCTCGGAGGCGAAAATTACCTCCGCCGGCACTCGCCAACGCGGCACCAGGCCCGCGACGTCGCGCCTGCGGCGCCGTTGACGCTGACCGCCGCCGCGCGGGCACACGAGGGCCGCGCGCGGAACACGGGAAGGGCGGCGGGGGCGTTGCGACGGCGAGTGCGGAGTACACGTGCGAATCGCCGCCGCATTTTCTGTACCGGCCGGCCCCCGACAAACGCGCGGAAACGGGCCAGCGCCGTGGCGCCCGCGGCGCCTGACGCCGACGGGTGGGCACGCGGGCAGAGCGCGGAGCGCTGACAAGGGCGGCGTTCCCTCGGGCGCGGCGAGAGCGCACGCCCCCCACGATCTGGCCCCGCGCCCGCGCCCGATCGTCTCGCGGTAGAGATACGATGGAGCGAAGCACGCGGGCTATCCGAGTATCTTCGAAGAGCCCGTCTTCCGAAGGGAGGTCGCCATGGACCTGCGCGGAATTTCGATCGCCATGATGGCCTGGCTCCAAGCCGCCATGTCCGCTTTCGCTCAACCGGCCCGGCCGTTCCCGGGCCTGCTGGGAATGCCCTTGCCGAAGGCGCTCCGCACCGATTTCTTCACATTCTTCCATCTCGAGGAAACCGGCCGCCAGACCTCCGGCGGGACCACCGTCGTCCACTTCAAGCCGAGCGGCGCCGGCTTTCGCGAACGCGTGACCCTCGAAGCGACCGTCGCGGACGGGGGTAAGATCGCGAGCATCCGCCTCGACCTCGCCCGCCAGTTCATCGCCGGGAGCCAGGCCGTCTTCGCCAACGACATCGCCAAGAGCCTGCTCGCCGATGGCCCGCCCGCCGCGGACCGCGCCGCGCTCGGCCCGCTGGTGGATGAGATCCAGTCGAACCGCAACGCCAACGGCATCGTGCTGAGCGCGCAAAAGCCGCCGCCTCCCCCGGCGATGGAGTCGGACGGGTACCTGACCTATTTGGGCAAACGCCAGAGCTATTCGCGGGAACTCACGGTCTGCTCGCTACGCCTGGAGAACTCGAAGCAAGATAGCGGGGAATGGCTGCGCATCGAACTCGCCGCGAAGCCGTGACCGTCCCGTCGCGCGCGCTCGCATTAGGGCCGCGCTGGGCCGCGTTTCTAGAGTCGCTTCACCGGCTCGAAGCTGCACGATGCCGCGTCGGTTCGCGGCACGGATGGGCGCACCCGGGCTGGCGCTCTCGGCGAGCGTGGCGGGAGTGGGTCGTTCGCCGTCGAATCGCGGCGCAAGCCGCTGCCGTGGCTCGGCGCGCCGTAACTCGTCGAGCTTCGCCACGTCGGACCGCGGCAGCCCCGGTGCGGCCATCTCCGAGAAGCGGACTGCGGGCCAGTGTCGGGCCACTTTCCGAGAAGAAGGTTTATCTGCCCAGTGCCCCAGTTGTCACGACGCCACTCAGCGGCTCAATTCCCGCATCAGCCAGGATCGGGCGAAATGCCAATCGCGTTCGGCGCTTCGCGTGGACATCTTCATAACTTCGGCGATTTCTTCGACGCTCAGCCCGCCGAAAAACCGTAGCTCGACCACCTTGGCCTGGCGCGGCGCCGCTTTCGCAAAGTCCTCCAGCGCGGCATCCAAAGCGACGATCGAATCCTCGAACTGGGGCGACACCACCGCAACCTCATCCACATTCACCTTTACGGCTCCTCCTCCGCGCTTGCGGGAGCCGCGGGCGCGAGCCGCGTCCACCAGGATGCGCCGCATCATCTGCGCGGAAATCGCGAAAAATTGCGCCCGGTGCTGCCAGTCCACGTTTTTCACGTCCACCAGGCGCAGGTAGACCTCGTTCACCAGGGCGGTGGCCTGTAGCGTATTACCGGTTCGCTCGTTGCGCATGTAGCGCCGAGCGATGCGGCGCAACTCGTCGTAAACCACCGGGGCCAGCCGGTCCAGCGCCCCTTTATCTCCGCTACCCCAAGCCTTCAGCAAATCAGTGACTTCCGCCGGATCGGGGGTCGCCATAGCCGCTCCTCAAAAGAACTTATCACGGCCTGTCGGGTTTTGCCTTCTGCTTCCGCCTGCACCGGCGGAGGTGGGAGACATGAGGCTTCAGGCGTTGGTAATCATGGCAGCGGTGGAAACGGGTGCGTGGGCGGCGGAAGCCGGCAGGACGGAGGCGCGAAGCGTGACGGTTTGTACGAGCGGCTACGCCGCAGTCCCGGACGCCTATGCGGCTCAGAAGATGGCATCGAAGATCTTCTCCACCGTCGGGGTGGAAATCGAGTGGCCTGCCCCCGGCTCCTGCCCGACATTCTCGGGTGTAATCAAAATCAGCTTTACCGATCGGGCGCCGAAAGCAGCGTCCGCCGGCGCGCTGGCCTACGCGCGCCCCCATGAAGGCACCCATATCGTCGTGCTCTACGAACGTGTGAAGGGGATGCAATCCGGCTGCACGCCGCAGTTGCTGGCGTATGTGCTGGTGCATGAAATCACGCATATCCTGCAGGCAATCAGCCGGCATTCGGAAAGCGGCATCATGAAGGCGCACTGGGATCCCGCCGATTACGACCAAATACGGCGCAAAGCGCTGGCCTTCACGGCGTATGATGTGGAGCTGATCCATCTGGGGCTGGACGCGCGGGCGGCCCGGCTGGCCGGCAAAGGGCCCGTGCTGGTTGCGGCGCGGTGATTTTGGCCATATCCTTAAGCGACATTGCGCCATTCATGACTCCCAATCAACTCCGCCAAGTCGAGGAACTATATCACGCGGCGCGCGAGAGCTCGCCGGAAGCCCGCGCGGCTCTGCTGGAACAGGCCGATCCGGATCTGCGGCGGGAAGTCCAATCGCTGCTGGAACAGGATGGCTTAGCAGGTCCGATGGACCGTGCGGCGGCCGAGGTTCTGGAGTATTCCGACGCCACCCCCTTGGCCGTGGGCGCCCAACTCGGCCCCTATCGCATCGACGGCCTTTTGGGCGAGGGGGGCATGGGCAAGGTATACAAGGCTTACGATTCCCGCCTGCGCCGCACGGTAGCGATCAAGATCGGCGCCGAGCGCTTCAGCGAGCGGTTCGAGCGTGAGGCGCGCACGGTGGCGGCGCTGAACCATCCGAACATCTGCACGCTACACGATATTGGACCGAACTACCTGGTGATGGAGCTGATTGAAGGGCCGACGCTGGCCGAGCGCATCGGGAAAGGTCCGGTTCCAGTAAAGGAAGCGCTGGCTATTGCGCGGCAGATTGCGGAAGCGTTGGAAGCGGCGCACGACAGGGGCATCGTGCATCGCGACCTGAAGCCGGCCAATGTCAAGCTCACGGCTGGGGGCGCGGTGAAAGTCCTGGATTTCGGGCTGGCCAAAGCGCTGGAACCGGCAGCGGGCAGCGCGGGGGATTCACCCACGCTGACTTACTCCGCGACCGAGGCGGGAATGATCCTGGGGACGGCGGGCTACATGAGCCCGGAGCAGGCTAGCGGCAAGCCGGTGGATAAGCGTGCGGACATATGGGCGTTCGGCGTGGTGCTGTGGGGGCTGCTGACCGGCCATCGCCTGTTCGAAGGCGAGACCGTCACGCAAACGCTGGCCGAGGTGCTGCGCGGCCCGATCGACTTCGACCGATTGCCGCGGGAGACGCCGGCGGCCATCCGAGTCCTCCTGCGCCGTTGCCTGGATCGCAACGCGAAGAACCGGTTGCGCGACATCGGCGAAGCGAGGATCGCCATCGAGGCCGCACTCGCCGGAGAGACGCCGCTCCTCAAAGGCGCGCCGGAGCCCGGCCTGTGGCTGGCCTGGACCGTAGCGGCCGTGGCGATTGTTCTGGCTGCGGGCCTGGCTCCGCTTGCGTTTCTGCACCTCCGCGAAAAACCGCCCGCTCCGGCGGCGCCTTTCTACTTTCAGATCCCGTTGCCAGAAGACGGCATGTTGCCTGCCCTGTCGCCCGATGGCCGCAAACTGGCCTTCGTCGCGGGAGGCCGGCTGTGGGTTCATTTCCTGGAGTCGGGAGAATCGCGTGATTTGACCACCATAGGTGGGGTACCCTTCTGGTCTCCGGACGGCCGCTTCATCGCATACCCATCCGGGGGAAGGCTCAAGAGGATCGAGGCGACTGGCGGTACCCCACAGACGGTCGCGGACTTGGCGGGCAGTTGGGGACCGGGCGCCTGGAACCAGGACGACGTCATCGTCTTTGGCGTCCAGCAGGTCGGCTTATTCCGGGTGCCTGCCTCGGGCGGTGTTCCGATTCCAATCACACTGCGCTGGATCCTGCGCGCCAGGAATACGTTCATTTCGGTCCCTCCTTCCTGCCGGACGGGCGGCATTTCGTCTATACTCGTGCCTCGATTGACGGGAAGAGGAGCACCATTTATCTCGGCTCCGTGGACGCCAAACCCGAGCAGCAGAGTTCCAAGCCCTTGGTGACGAGCAATTGGCAGGCAGTGTACGCGCCCTCGGCGGACCCGGGCATCGGCTATCTGCTTTTCATGCGCGAAGGCGCGCTGATGGCCGAGCCTTTTGATAACCGAAGGCTGGAGTTAAAAGGGCAGGCGGCGCCAGTAGCCGAGCAAGTCAGTGATGACGGCGGCGGCACCGGCGGTTGGGCTAACTTTTCAGCTTCCGCCAATGACGTCCTGGTGTTCCAGCGAAGCGCGAAGTCAGCACCGCAGCTCGCTTGGTACGACCGGGAGGGCAAAGTCTTGGGGACCGTCGGGGAACCGGGCGTTTATCACGGGTTGGCGCTTTCGCCGGATGGGACGCGGCTGGCCGTGAGCAAGTCGAGCGGGCAAAGCACAAACATCTGGCTGCTGGATCTCTCTCGGGGCGGCGCGAGCACACCGTTTACGTTTGGTTCGGCCGACGGCGCAGATCCGGTCTGGTCGCCGGACGGGAGCCGGGTTATCTTTAGCTCCAACCGGGACGGCCCGATGAACCTGTATCAAAAGCCGGCGAGCGGCGTGAAGGATGAGGAGCTTCTGCTCAATTCTGACGAATACAAACGTGCCACGAGTTGGTCGCGCAACGGACGTTTCCTGCTGTATGAGGTGGTTCACCCGACAAGGAAGGGCGATATTTGGGTGCTCCCGCTGGAGGGTGACAGGAAGCCGGTCCCATTCCTGATCACGGAGTTCAACGAGCGCCAGGCTCGCTTTTCTCCTGACGGCCATTGGGTGGCCTACACCTCGGATGAGTCCGGCCATTTCGAGGTCTACGTGCGGTCATTTTCCATGACCTCTGCCGGGATGGCTATGGAGGCGGGTGGCAAGTGGCAAATCTCCAATGGATTCGGGCAGGAACCGCGCTGGCGCAGTGATGGCCGGGAACTTTATTACCTCGGCGGCGGTGGAAGGATCATGGCTGTCGAAATTGCCACCAATCCGGTGTTCCAGGCCGGGAAGCCCCAACCCGTCGGACCCTTGGCTAACTCGCGAGGGACTTCTCCGTTTGGCCTCTGGGATTCCACCGCGGACGGCAAGCATTTTCTCAGGGTGGCTGCCAGGAGCGGACCGGAGCCATACACGGTTGTGATGAACTGGCAAGCCGGCTTGAAGAAATAAGCTCGCGCACCGCGTCTGGAACTGGATCCGCCGCTCCGCATCGCCCACTTCAGGGAAGTTGGACCTTCGAAATGTGGGACAACTCCGCACGAATTGTCTTGGAAACCGTTGTGCCAGGAAAGTGGGCTTCTCGTACACTGGCCCCAAGCGGGCGTTCTTGGGAAGCGCTCTGGGCTGCCTGGTCGGATCATCCCGCGCATCAAGCGCGGTTCGTGAACAGCGTTAAGAGTGAATATCGTTAGCTATTTCGACCCGCTCGAAGGCGCTCGCGCTGGCGCCCACGAAGGGTTTCCGCGATGGAGAGTTGAACGTCGGAGGCGTTGCCTTCCGCGGCGCCGCACGGTGCCGCATGGGCTCGCGGCACGGATGGACGCGGCGGCGCCGGAGTTCTCGACCTTAGCCGTGTCCTCCGCGTCGCCGGCGCGCCGCGTTCAAGCGCGCTTCGCGGACGTAAAGCCGTCTCGCGCCCGCGTCGGCCCTTCCGCGGCGCCGCACAAGGCCGCGCGGGCTCGCGGCACGGATGGAACGCCAGCGCCGGAGTTCGCGGCGAGCGTGGCGGGCGTTGATCGTTCGCCGGCGCGCCCCGGCGAAAGCTACGGCGCGGACGTTCCTCGCCGCTTGCGCAGCATCGATGGCGCGGGCTGAAGGTGCGCCTACAACCCGTACGAGGCGACCGAGCGCGCCGGCCTTCCCGCGGCGCCGTACGGTCCCGCGCGGGTCTGCGGCGCGGATGGACGGGCCGGCGCGATGTAGCTCGACGGTCTTCGCCGTGTTCGCCGCGTCGACGGTACCCTGTGTTCAACGCACGCGCAGGAGGCCCGAGTGCGCCCGCGTCGGCAATCCCGCGGCGCCGCATGAGCCCTCTGCGGCTTCGGCGGCTGGAACCGACGCGCCGCCACCGCAATTCTCGGCGAGCGCGGAAGGAGTTGAGCGAGCGCCGTCGACGCTGCTGCTGTTCGAAGGCGGCCGGCGATTCCCCATTGCGCCTCACCGCGCCAGGGAGCTATTATTCTGCGGCGGTACACACCCCGGCGTTCGGCCAGGTTCTGCAGTAAAACTCAGGCTGTGGCTATCGACGATCCCATCTCCGCTATCCAGTCGTTGAACGCCAGTGATGAGCGTCAGCACTCGCCGATGCTGCGGATGGCACCGCAGTTCTTGGAGATTGTGAAGCTATTCTCTCCGCCCGGAGCCGAGTTTCCGATTGGTGCGATCAAAGCGGCACTGGATTGGCTCAGCCGGCACGAAGAAGAAAACCGCCGGGCGTTAGTAGACGCGATAGCCGAGGAAGTGAAACGTCACGGCGACGAGCTTCGGCGACTGCTTGCCACCAGCGAGGAGCATCGCCGGTTCATGGCGGAAGAAATGCCCGGTCTCGTTCTCGACGCGCTGCGGCGCGCTGAGCAGATACGTGCCAAGGACCGCATTCGGCACCTGGGCCGAATTCTGCTGCACGCTGCAAAATGTGGGCCGCACGATGGTGCCGACCGAGCTGAAGAAATGATGCGGATCGCAATAGAAATGACAGACGATGACGTGCTCGTGCTGAAGCAGGTAAGAGACGATTTCGAAAGATACTTGCACCTTCCCGCAGACGCGCTGCACACCTTGATCGTGCCTGACGTGCAGGGCGTTCAACCAGAGTCCGTCTTGGGAATTTGCGGAAAACTCCAAAGCCTTGGCCTGATCGCGACGGCGCAACAACATGCGGTAGCACTTAGGCAGGGCAGCTATCCATCGGGGGGCGGCTTCGTTCCATTGGACCGCGGCAGGTCGTTTTTGGAGTTCATCGCCGATGTCGACAGGCCATGAATGCACGGAAGCCCGACGCCGCACGTGAGCGCGACCTCATGCCGGATCGCGTGAAGTGCACGGCTGGACGGGTTCTCAGGCTGGGCATTTACCCAGACCTGTCGAACGGCATCGGCGTTTGGGCGTTATTCGCCGCCGAGCGCCGACAGACGCTGCGGCGCGCGCCGTTTTTTCACTCTTCGCCGCGCCCACCACGTCGATGGCCGGCGCGCTTCGCGTACGTGGTGCCCGCGCGCGCCCGTGCTGTCCTTCCGGCGGCGGCTGCCCGGTGCCGCGTGAGCTTGCGGCACGGAGGGCCGCGCCGGGGCCGGAGCTCAAGGCGCGCCTGCGTTGGCCGTCCCGCGGCGGTGCATGTTGCCGCGCGAGCTCGCGGCATGGAGGGACATGCCAGCGCCGGAGTTCCGGGCGAGCGCCGCGGGAGTTGACCGCGCGCCGTCGAGCGCGGCGGAAACGCCCGAAGGAACTGGGCGCGATAAACCGACGGTCCTGGCCGCGTCCCCGGCGTCGATGGCGCGCCGGGTTGAAGCGCGCGCGGGCGTTTTTCGCGGACGGGCGATCAGCGGTTGCCGGCGGCCAGAATGACGGTGGCGCACGCCAGCAGCACCAGGCCGGCGTAGAGTGTACGCAGCGCCCCGGCAGGCGCTTTCCGCCACTCGCCGGTCAGCACGCCGGACACGTTGGCAGCCATGATGTTGAAGATCTGGAACAGGCCCCAGCCGACGGACGTTCCCAGCGCGCCCAGGTACACGGAGGCGACGCCGTAAATGGACATCGCCCCCATCCAGAAAATGCCCATCAGGGCAGCCATGCCCGCGTCGGCGGCCCACGGCCCGCGGAACGCGCCCCACGTCCGGTTGCGGAACAGGAGGTAGAAGCTGTAGACCAGGTTCGGAATCAGGCCACCGGCGAGCCCTACAGGCCAGACCGCGTACCCGGCATGCGTGGCCGGCACCCCCAGGCGCATGGCGCGGTCCGCGATGTCCTGCCCGAAGGCGAAGCTGTAGTTGACCATCGGCGCCATCAGACCACACAGCACCGCCAGGGCCAGCGCCATTGCATACCTCCGCCCGGACGATTCGCCCTGTCCCTGCTCGCGGCGCCTGCCCGCCTGCGACGATACCACGATGCCCGCCACCATCACCGCCAGCCCACAGAGGATGAGAGCGCCGCGCCCTGTGCCGAGCACTTCGCGGTTTTTGAAAAACAGCGGGACCAGCGTGCCGAACAGCGAGCCCAACCCTATTATGATGGCGCACCCCAGCGCCAGACCCAGCCGTGCTATGGACAGGCCGAACAGCACCTGCGCGATTCCCCATCCCGCCCCCAGCATAAAGGGCAGGAGCCACTGCGCCGGCGACAGCCCACCGTAAACTTCCGCCACATTACCGGCCAGCAGCAGGGCCAGCGCCCAGGGCAGCACCACCAGCGAGACCAGGCTGAACACCAGCCACGTGTTTTCCCAGTGCCAGCGCCTGGTGAATTTCATGGGCAACATGCAGTTGCCAGCCAGCCCGCCGGCCACCAGCACCAGCGCAAGGCCGCCCCACGCCGCGGCGGACACCCGGCTAGTTCCTCACCGCTTCGTACATGGCGACGATGTTCTCCGGCGGCACGTTGGCCAGGATGTTGTGCACCTGCTGGAAGACGAACCCCCCGCCCGGCTGCATGGCCTTCACCTGTTCTTTGACATGTCGCCGGACCTCTTCGGGCGTGCCGCACGGAAGCACGCTCTGCGTGTCGCAGCCTCCGCCCCAGAATGCGAGGTCCTTGCCAAATTCACGCTTCAGTTCCTCCGCCTCCATGCCGCGGCAACTGACCTGCACGGGGTTGATCACGTCCAGCCCGGCCTCGATCAAGTCGGGCAGTAATTGCCGCACCCCGCCGCAGCAGTGCAGTGCCGGCACAAGACTCGGGCCCTACGAAATCCTCGCGCCCATCGGCGCCGGAGGCATGGGAGAAGTCTATCGCGCCCACGATATGCGGCTCCAGCGCGATGTTGCGCTGAAGATACTCCCTGCGGCGTTCGCCAGCGATCCAGATCGCGTCCGGCGGTTCGAGCGGGAGGGGCGCGCCGCAGCCGCCCTCAATCATCCGAACATCGTGGCCATCTACGACGTTGGCTCGCAGGACGGCGTGTTCTATGTTGTCATCGAACTGCTCGAAGGCGACACCTTGCGGGAGCGGCTTGCCGGACCCGCGTTGCCGGTTCGCAAGGCCATCGATTACTGCATCCAGATCGCGCGCGGGCTGGCCGCCGCACAAGCGAAAGGCGTCACACACCGCGATCTGAAGCCTGAGATATCGGGCATGGAGTGTCGGACGGGTGTATCCGGCTGACGAACTGGGATGTGGATGAACTGTCGCACATGGTTCGACGGGGCACAACGGTCGACCTGGAGGAGTAGCGTTGAGGCTCTGGGTTTGCATTGCCGGGCTGTTGCCAATGTCGCTCGCCGTTGGCGCGACCTCTTCCATTCTCGAGATGACTCCGCCCATCCGCGGACTCGCCCTCGCGGATCTGCGGGATACGTTCGAAGAAGTTCACGACGGACATAACGGTGGTATCCGGAACCATCCGCAAACTGTTCCTCAGCAAACCGGGCGGCAACACGATCTACCAGTTCGACGAAACGGAAGCGTATTGCTACTACTACGCGCACTTGGACGGGTACGCGAAAGGGCTGCGTGAAGGAATGCGGGTCGAGCGCGGGGATGTCATCGGTTTTGTGGGATCGACGGGGAATGCAGATTCTGGCTCGCCGCACTTACATTTCGCGATCGCCGAATTGGGGTCGGAAAAACTGTGGTGGAAGGGCAATGCCGTTGATCCATATCCGTTCCTGGTCGACGCGGTGAAGCGCGCGAAGTATTCGCGTTCGGCTAATAGACGCCGTCAAACCAATTAATCCGCCTGCGTCACCAGCGCCATGAGAAACCCCGACGCCAGCCGCAGTTCCCGGTACGCATTCACTGCGATCTGGTCCAGCCGCAGCAGCCCCTCAATCCGCCCGTGCCGCAACCGCCAGCGCATGCGGATCCAGAATCTCGCCAGGTCCCGCCGCGAATCGCACAGTTGGCTCGCCCGGAATAGCGCGAGTTCTTCCCACAACAGGCTGAAGCGCGACGGCACTTTGATCGACGGCATCTTAGCCTTC
>JBEKYD010000183.1:0-15270 GCA_049511335.1 Bryobacteraceae bacterium
TGCAGGGCCAATTGAGCGCATCCGAATCCAGGGGAACGACAAAGCTGGTTTCCGCCCCCAGCGTGATTGCCACCGATAGCATTCCGGCCACCATGAACATCGGCAGCCAGATCCCGGTGGCGACCTCGACCGCGGCCAGCAGCATCACCCAGAACGGAACCTCGGTGCCGATTCAGAACATCAGCAGCCAGAGTACCGGCGTCACGTTGAACATCGTAGCCCGCGTGAACCCGAGCGGCGTGGTGACCTTGGTAATCGGCCAGCAGGTGAGCGCGCCGCAATCGACCTCACAGTCAAGCCAGTACTCAAACATCGACTCGCCGTCGTTCACCAACCGTTCGGTCAGCACCCAGGTTACGGTCCAGGACGGGGATACCATAGCGGTCGGCGGCGGAATCGCGGAAAGTTACCAGGTGACGACCGCGGGCATTCCTTACCTCGACCGCATTCCGGGAATTGGCTTTCTGTTCGGCACCAAGAGCGTCACCAAGACCCGGTCGGAGCTGATCATCTTCTTCACCCCGCGCGTAATCTACGACACCAACCAGCTCCTGGACGCCAGCGAAGAGGTAAAAAAGAACCTCAAGAGCCTGCGCAAAATGAGCGATAATCCATAGGATCGACTTCTCCTGGTGGGACAGACCATCGTTTCGTGGTCTGTCGTCTCCGGGCCTTTGCCTTTGTTTTGCGGCCCTGCCGCATTGTGGGGCAGGTTGGTAACCTGCGGCGGGTTGGCAACCCGCCTAATCGGCGGCAGGATCGCATCCTGCCCCGCATGTACCGCTTATGCCCATGAATGCCCAAGACTTTCGCCGCATCGCGTTGAGCTTTGAAGGCGCCGAGGAAAGCTCGCACATGGGGGCGCCCGACTTCCGCGTGGGCGGCAGGATTTTCGCTACCCTGGCTTCCCAAACCGAGGGTTACGGCAACCTGATGCTGACCCCGGACCTGCAGGCCGCTTTCGTCGAGGAGGCTCCGGAGGTATTCGTGCCCATTGCCGGCGGCTGGGGCAGGATGGGCATGACTCACATCCGCCTGGCCGCGGCCACCGAGGACGTGCTCGCCGGCGCACTGCACACTGCCTGGAAGCTCCGCCTCGCCAAGAACGGCAACAGCGCCAAGAACGCCACCGCGGGAGCCAAAAAACGCGCCCCGGTATCGCGCCGGCGTAAGTAGCATTTCTCACTCCCGGTCTATGGGCAACCGTGACCGGATATCGGGTTCCCCCATAAGGCCGCTACCGCCGCCCAAAGAATTCCTGCAAAAAAACGTTTTCCGCGCCGATATGAACGATAGGAGCCGGGATATCGCCCAGGGGAAGTAGTCCCTGCCAGTGCTGCCCAGGCGTATGTATGTCCGCGGATAATAGCTCCAAACTTCGATCTCAAACCCTCGATCGGCTCTCCCGGTTGCCCGCCTTCAACCTGACCGCCCTGAAACTCCTCTCCATCTCCGCCGACGGCAATTCCGCCCTGGAGGATTTCGAAGCCGCTTTTCGCGGCGATCCCGCCCTCGCCACCGACTTACTGATTGTGGCCAACTCGGTGGAGTTCGGCTTCCGCTGCGAAATTACCAACATTCCGCATGCTCTCTTGCTGTTGGGACTGGAGCGCGCGCGGTCGGTGGCTTCGAGGATCGCCATGAGGTCCTATCTGAGCGGTCATACCAACGGCGATTTCAGCACCGGCTGGAAGCATAGTCTCGCCTCCGCGGCCCTGGCCGAACACCTCGCCAAAACCAGTTCGTTATCGCTGCCCATGCTGTACACCGCCGCATTGCTGCACGATATCGGCCGCTTGGGCATGCTCCTGACCTTGCACGAGAAATATAGCTCCTTAATGGCCTGCGAAGTCGCCAATATGGGTGAAATCCTCGCCGTCGAAGAGACCATGTTCGGCATGAACCACTGCGAGGCCGGCGGCGCGCTGTCGCGGGCATGGGGATTCCCGGAATCGCTGCGGCACTACATCCACATGCACCATGGCGTCGTGAGCATGGAGAGAGACCCCACCATTCATACCGTACAGACTGCCTGCCGCCTGGCCGAGGCTCTGGGCTACCCGGAATGCGCCTGGGCGCCGGCGTCCCAGGCGAGGATGGAGGAGGCCATTCCATCCCGGTTCCGTAACCACCCCGAGTTCACCCCCGAGCGTCTGAAGGCCATAGCGGAGTCCAGCTTTGCCGCCACCAATCGAACGTGCTGAAGCGCGCGTAGTAGGGCGGACCCCCGGGTCCGCGCGGGACGCCCTCGTCCCGCTCTTCTGCCCAGAATCAAGCTCCGGCCTCGGCGAGCGCCCGCTCACTTCACCACCATGTTCACCAGCTTGTCGGGCACCGCGATCACCTTGACCACGCTCTTCCTCCCGATGGCGTTGCGCACCTTTTCGTCGGCCAGAGCGCGGCGTTCCAGTTCCTCGGCGGACGCTCCGAAAGGAGCGAATACGCGGCTGCGGACCTTGCCATTCACCTGCACCACAATCTCGGCTTCGTCTTCGCGCGCCAGCTCCGCATTGTAGGCGGGCCAGGGCTGCCGGAAGACCGGGCCCTCCTTGCCCAATTCCTCCCAGATCTCCTGCGCCAGATAGGGCGCCAGCGGCGCCAGCATAAGAGCCAAACTCTCCAGCACTTCCTTCATGGCCGCCGCCGAGATGCCAGCTTCCTGCTCCGTCAGCAGGTTCATCAATTCCATGATGGCGGCGATGCAGGTATTGAAGTGCCAGCGGGTTTCGAAATCTTCGGTGATCTTCTCGAGCGTCTGGTGAAGCTTGCGAAGCACGGCGCGGTCGGCCATTCCGCTGCCGCCAACGGCCTGCGCGTTACGGGTGACGAAGCGGTAGATCCGCCCCAGGAATCGGTAGATGCCTTCGGCGCCCTCTTTCCGCCAGTCGAGCTCCTTTTCGGGCGGCGCGGCGAAGAGCACGAACAGGCGCGCGGTATCGGCGCCGAATTGTTCGGCCAGAGCGTCGGCGCCCACCACGTTGCCTTTGGATTTCGACATCTTGGCGCCTTCGGCAATCACCATGCCCTGCGTGAACATGCGCCGGACAGGTTCGCTATTGCGCACCAGGCCCAGATCGCGCATCACCTTAGTGAAGAAGCGCGAGTAAATCAGGTGCAAAATCGCGTGTTCCACCCCGCCGATGTACTGATCGATCTCGAACCAGTAGGCGATCTTGGCCGAATCGAGAGGCGCGTGGCTGTTGTGCGGATCGCAATAGCGATAAAAATACCAGGACGAATCGATAAACGTGTCCATGGTGTCGGTCTCCCGCCGCGCCGCGCCGCCGCATTTCGGGCACGCCACGTTGACGAACTCGGGAACCGCTTCGAGCGGCGAACGGCCGGTGCCGGTAATCTCGACCCGGTCTGGCAGCAAGACCGGCAGTCGATCGTCGGGTACGGCAACCGCGCCGCATCGCGGGCAATGAATCACCGGGATGGGCGTGCCCCAATAGCGCTGTCGCGAGATCCCCCAATCCTTCAGGCGGTAGGTGATGGCCGCCTGGCCGAAGCCTTTTTCCTGGGCATAAGCGGCCATCTTGCCGCGCGCCTCCTCACTGGTGAGGCCCGACCACGGGCCGGAGTTCTCCACCACACCGTAATCGAGAAACGCTTCCTTCATGCCTGGTTCCCGGGCCAGAACGCCGCCGGCCGGGCGGATCACCGGGCGGATCGCGATGCCGTATTTGCGGCAGAATTCGAAATCGCGGTCGTCGTGGGCCGGAACCGCCATAATCGCGCCGGTACCGTAACCCATCAGTACGAAATTGCCAATCCAGATCGGCACCTGTTCGCCGCTATAAGGATTAATAGCGTAGTGGCCGGTAAAGAAGCCCTCTTTTTCGGCATCGCCGAGATCGTGGCTGGAGCGGGCGTCCACCATGGCTTTGGCTCTGGCCTTCGCTGCCGCGTCGAGCAGAGTGTCGTTCAGCGGATGCTCGGGAGCCAGAATCACACAGGTGGCGCCGTAAATCGTGTCCACACGCGTGGTGAAGACGCGAATTTTCCGGCCGTCGTCGCCCGCCAGGCCGAAATCGATTTCGGCGCCCTCGGACCGTCCGATCCAGTTGCGCTGCATGGTGAGCACGCGCTCCGGCCAGCCGCTCTCGAGGCCCGCCATATCGTCCAGCAACTGATCGGCGTAAGCCGTGATTTTCAGGAACCATTGCTCCAGCGCGCGCTGCTCTACCGGCGTATCCTCGTGCCGCCAGCAGCAGCCTTCCACTACCTGTTCGTTGGCCAAGACGGTGTTGCACTGCGGGCACCAGTTGAGCAGCGCCTTCTTCCGGTACGCCAGGCCGCGCTCCAGCATGCGCAGGAAAAACCATTGATTCCACCGGTAGTATTCCGGCTCGCAAGTAGTGACTTCGCGGTTCCAATCGTAGCTAAAGCCGAACCGCCGATGCGTCTTCTTCATCGCCGCAATGTTGGCCAACGTCCAATCTCGCGGAGCCTGCCGGTTGGCAATAGCCGCGTTTTCGGCGGGCAGGCCAAACGCGTCCCAGCCCATCGGATGCAGCACGTTGAAGCCTCGCATCCACTTGTAGCGGGCCAGCGCGTCGCCGATGGCGTAGTTGCGGATGTGGCCGATGTGCAGCGTCCCGCTCGGGTAGGGGAGCATTTCCAGTACGTAAAATTTGGGCTTGGTGGAATTCTCTTCCGCCCGGTAAAAATCGGCGTTCTGCCAAAGGGCGTGCCACTTTAGCTCGATGGCGCGATGATCGTATGGCTTTTCGGGCATATCGGTACGAAAACTTCATCGTACCAGCCCCACGGCTTCGTGCTGGAAATTCCGCGGAAGGAATGGCAACGCCGACAAACACGACTCGCGAGACAGCGGAGGCCAAGAAGCCACGCCTCAAGAGTCGGAATGGCAGGCCATTCCAGCTTCTGACTCCCGACTTCTGACTCCCTCGACTTCCATCCCCCCCAGGGATATCGAGGCCGAAGCCCCTGTCAACTTACTGCGTGACCGAAACCGCCGTGGACACGCGGTAGTCGCCCTTCGCCTTTCCGCCTGCAACCGGAGCCGACGCTCCCGTTTCTTCCCAAAACACCGGGTGCTCTCGCAAGCACTGCGGGCAAATGTACCTTCCATGCATCGGCCACATGGCTTTGGTGTGAGCCACGCGGCACCAAAAACTGGCAATTCGTTCGGTCATGTCCTTCTCCTCCTCCAACCGGCAACCGGGCGAGCTGTCACCGCAATCGTGCGATATTACGCCCCCTTGCCGCTTGATATAGCAATCGGATGGCCACAGAAAAAACTTGACGGTTCCCGGCTAAAACGTATAATTAAATCGAGTGATTGAATTAAGTGATTGAAACCAAGCAGAAGATCATGGACGCCGCGGTTCGGGTCTTCGCCGAACAAGGTTACGGCGGTACCTCGCTCCGCCACATCATCGCTGAGGCACAAGTGAATCTGGCCGCCATCCATTATCATTTCGGCTCCAAAGAGGAACTGCTGGACGCGGTGATTGCGCAAAGGCTCAAGCCGGTGAACGAGCAGCGCCTGGTCCTCCTCGATCGGGTCGAAGCTCGCGCCGGCAAGCGCCAGCTAGCGGTGGAAGACATCCTCGATGCGTTTCTGGGGCCGGCCATTCTCCTGGCCTCGCAAGACATCCAGTTCCCGCGCATGATGGGCCGGCTGATCGGCGAAGGGCTTATGCAGGGGATTGCGCGCCAGCATTTCTCGGAGGCGGTCCAGCGCTTTCAGGCGGCGCTGCGGCGGGCATTGCCGCATCTTTCCGGGGCCGAGCTCTCTTGGAGGATCCATTTCATGATTGGCGCCATGGCGCATTGTCTGTGCCGCGGTCCGGAGGATTGGCATGGCCGGGCACTGGAGTATCCGCAGATGCTGAAGGAATTGGTGACGTTCTTGTCGGCTGGTTTTCGGGCGCCATCCGAGGCGCCATCCGCCGCGACGGCATCCGTTAAGGCGGCCAAGCCGGGCGGGGAGAAGTGATATGAACATTCGATGGATCTGCCTGGCCGCAATGGCGGCCACTTCGGCGGCGGCTCAGCCGCAAATATCCAGCGCCGCGGCTCCCGCCGCGAACCAGCCAGCCGCGCCCGCCGAGCGGCAGTCGCGGCAGCCGGATGGCGGCGCGGTCGTCGCCAATCGCGGCCCGCTGCCGTTGAGCCTCAAACGCGCCGTCGCCATCGCGCTTTCCCGCGAGGGGAACACGGCCATCCTGCTGGCGGGCGAATCGCTGGCCCAGGCGCGCGACCGTTCGGCCGAAGCGCGCGCCGCCTTGCTGCCCGACCTCGAAAGTGCCTTCAATACCCAAAGCCGCACCGAGGATCTCGCCGCCCAGGGGTTCTCCTCCAAACTCTTCGCCTCAATCCCCATCCCCGGTTTCGCGTTCCCCACTTTCGTGGGCCCGTTCACAACCCTCGATGCGCGCGTCAGCGCCACTCAAAGCGTCTTCGACTTCAGTTCCATCCGCCGCTTCCAGGCCTCCAAGGCAGGTACCGAGGCCGCCCGCTCGGATTTGGACAGCACCGGCGAACAGGTCGCGGCGCAGGTAGCCAAGGCCTATCTCGCCGGCATTAAGGCCGACGCCGATTTGGAATCGGCCGAGGCCAATGTCGCGCTTTCCGAAGCCCTGCTGACCCAGGCCGACAACGAGAAGAAGGCGGGAACCGGAACCGGCATCGAGATTACCCGCGCCAACGTGCAACTGGCCAACGACCGGCAGCGCCTGCTCGAAGCGCGCAACGCCCGCCGCGCGGCCTATCTGCGCCTGCTCCGCGCCATGAATGTGCGCCTGGACGCGCCCCTCCAATTGACCGACAAACTGCAGTACCTTCCCGTGGACCCGGTCACCCTGGACCAAGCCCGCGCCGCGGCCCTCAAACAGCGGCCCGATTACCAGGCCCAGCGCGACCGCGAAGAAAATGCCCGGCTTTCGGCCAGCGCCACCAAGATGGAGCGCTTGCCATCGGTGTCCGCCTTCGGCGATTACGGCGCCAGCGGCACCGCATTCGACAACTCCATGCCTACCCGCACGGTGGGAATCTCGGTGCGCGTGCCCCTCTTCGACGGCGGCCGCCGCGATGCCCGCCGCGCCGAATCGGCTTCCCAGCTCCGCGCCGAACAGGCCCGCAGCAACGATTTGAAAGAGCAGATCGAGCTGGACGTTCGCCTCGCCCTGGACGAGCTCGCTTCCGCCGACGACGAAGTCAAAGTCGCGCGCGAAGGCCTCGACCTGTCCGAAAACGAGCTCGCCCAGGCGCGCCGCCGCTACGCCGCCGGCGTCACCAACAGCATCGAAGTCACTGACGCCCAGACCCGCCTCGAGCGCGCCCGCGACAACCGAACCGCCGCCCTCTACAACTACAACCTGGCGCGCATCGCCCTGGCCCAATCCATGGGCCGCGTGCGGAGCTTGGTGCAATAATGGGAGCCTTTGCGCCACCCCGTGGGGCAGACCATCGTTTTTTGTGGTCTGCCCTACACCTCACCCAAAAGGTCAACTCATGAAAAAACGCATCCTCATCATCCTCATCATCCTGCTCGCCGCCGGAGCGGCGGTCTACGCCTACCGCGGCATGACCCGCCGGCCGGACAACCGCATCGTAGTCTCGGGCAATATCGAGCTCACCGAAGTCAATATCGCCTTCAAGACCGCCGGGCGCCTCATCGAGCGCAACGTGGACGAAGGCGACACCGTGAAAAAAGGCGAAGTGCTCGCCCGGCTCGACCGCGATCAACTGGTGGCGCAGCGCGAAGCCCAATCCGCGGCCTTGACCTCGGCCGAGACCCAACTCGCCCAGGCCGTCACTTCCCACGAGTACGAGAAGCAGACCGTGGCGGCCGATATCGAGCAGCGCCGCGCCAATCTCGAATCCATGCAGGCGCGCCTGGCTGAGCTTCACAACGGCGCTCGCCCGCAGGAAAAACTGGATGCCCAGGCCGCCGTGGATTCGGCCCAATCCGAAGTCGACCGCTCCCAGCGCGATTGGGACCGCGCCCAGGTGCTCTACAAAGACGACGACATTTCCACCGCCCAGTCCGATCAATACCGCAACCGCTGGGAAAGCGCCGTGGCGGCTCTGAAGTCGGCCAAGGAGCGCCAGTCGCTGGTGCTCGCCGGCCAGCGCGAGGAGGTCATTCGCGCCCAGCAAGGCCAGGTGGAGAGCGCCGAAGGAGCGCTGAAGGTCGCCCAGGCCAACCAACTTGAAACTCGCCGCCGCGAGCAGGACATCGCCACCCGCCGCGCCGAAATCGACCGCGCCAAAGCCAACCTTGCGCTCATCGATGCCCAGCTTTCCGATACCATCGCCATCTCCCCGTGCGATGGCGTCGTGCTGGTGAAAGCGGCCGACGTGGGTGAAGTGCTCGCCCCCGGAACCAGCATCGTGACCGTGGGCGACATCGACCATCCTTGGCTGCGCGGCTATATCAACGAAACCGATCTGGGCAAAGTCAAGCTCGGATCGATAGCCCATGTCACCACGGATTCTTACCCAGGGAAATCGTATACCGGTCACGTGACCTTCATTGCTTCGGAGGCCGAGTTCACTCCCAAACAGATTCAGACCGCGCAGGAGCGCGTCAAGCTGGTCTACCGGATCAAGATTGAAGTGGCGAATCCGGCCCACGAGCTCAAAAGCAATATGCCGGCCGACGCGGAGCTGACCTTGCAGTGAATGGTGTTGCAGTGAACGGCCTTCCACCCATCATCGAGACCCACGACTTGACCCGCCGCTTCGGCGCGCTCACCGCCGTCGACCATCTCAATCTGACCGTGGCGCCCGGCGAGATCTTCGGCCTTGTCGGGCCGGATGGGGCGGGGAAGACCACCACCCTGCGCCTGCTCTGCGGCCTCATGAACCCTACCGAAGGCTGGGCCCGCGTGGCCGGCTACGACGCCGCCACCGAATCGCAGAAGGTCAAAGACCAGATCGGTTACATGGCCCAGCGTTTCGGCCTGTACGTGGACTTGACCGTGCAGGAAAACATGAATTTCTACGCCGACCTGTTCGACATCACCGGCGCCGAGCGCGACCGGCTCACCGTCGAGCTGCTGCGCATGACCCGCATGGAAGAGTTCCGCGGGCGCCAGGCCGGGCGCTTGTCGGGCGGCATGAAGCAGAAGCTGGCGCTCATGTGTACCCTGCTGCACCGGCCCCGCATTCTTTTCCTCGACGAACCCACCAACGGCGTCGATCCCGTATCGCGCCGCGATTTTTGGACGATTCTCTATCGACTGCTCAAAGACGGCATCACCATTTTTATGACCACCGCGTACCTCGATGAAGCCGAGCGCATGAATCGCGTGGGTCTCATGCACCGCGGCAAGCTCATCCGCTGCGCTCCGCCCGACGAGCTGCGCCGCCAGGCCGGCGCGGTGAATCTGGAAGGCGCATTTATCAGCACCATTCGCGAGCTGGAGGCCGCCAAAGCATGAACGGTTGGGCAGTCGAGATCGAAAACCTCACCAAGAAGTTCGGCGCATTCGTAGCCGTGGACCAGGTCTCGCTCCAGGTTCCCAAAGGCGAAATCTTCGGCTTCCTCGGGCCCAATGGCGCGGGCAAGTCCACCACCATCCGCATCCTCTGCGGCCTGCTGGCGCCCACTTCCGGCCGCGCCCAAGTGGAGGGCCTGGACGTGCACACCCAGGCCGAGGAGATTCGCCGCCACATCGGCTACATGTCGCAGAAATTCTCGCTCTACGACGACCTCACCGTGGAGGAGAATATCGATTTCTTCAGCGGCATCTACGGCGTCGAGCGCGCGCGCCGCCCGGAACGAAAGCGTTACGTGCTCGAAATGGCGGCCATCGAAGAGCGCCGCGGCGCCCTTACCCGCACCCTTTCCGGCGGCTGGAAACAGCGCCTGGCCCTCGGCTGCGCCATCCTGCACGATCCCCCCGTGCTCTTCCTCGACGAGCCCACCTCGGGTGTCGACCCCATCGCGCGCCAATCCTTCTGGGCGCTCATTCGCGATCTTTCCGCCACCGGCCACACCATCTTCGTCTCCACCCACTATATGGACGAAGCCGAGTTCTGCAATCGCCTGGCATTGATGTACCGCGGCAAGGTAATCGCCCTCGGCACGCCCGCCGAGCTCAAACAGAACCTTACCACCCACAACCTCTTCCACCTCCAGACCGCCGACCTGTTGGCCACCATGCGCGCGCTCGAAGGCATCGGAGGCGTTCACGACGTCGCCATGTTCGGCAGCGGCTTGCACGTCACCGTGGACGACCGCGAGCGCGGCGCCGCCGCCATCCGCCAAGCCTTAGCAGGCAAAATCGAAATCGCCCGCCTCGACTCTATCTCCCCTTCCATGGAAGACGTCTTCGTCGCCATGATCGAAGCCGAAGAAAGGAAGGCCGCATGAGCACCGCAGCGCCGGCGATCTTGTCGCCGGTTCTTTTCGTATTGCCGCAAACTAATATTTTTCACAAGCGGCTCGCGGATGTGGCGCACGCACTCGTGCGTGCCGTGTCGAGACTCTTCTCGACACGTCTTCGGAATCGTGACACAGCGTCGAAACAAGGCACGTGTCCGGCAGACCGCAAAAAACGATGGTCTGCCCCACAGCCTCATCCCAATGACCGGCCACCAGCCCCGTCCCACAAAGGTGCCCCCCATGCCCACTAGCCTCCGCCGCCTGCGCGCCATCTGGGTCAAAGAGCTTCGCCACATCGTGCGCGACCGCCGCAGCCTCTCGCTCGCCCTGTTTCTGCCCGTGATGATGCTTCTGCTCTACGGCTACGCCTTGAGCCTCGACGTCGATCATATTCCGACCATGATCTACGACCAGTCCGATACCGACGCCAGCCGCGACCTGATCAAACGATTCCAAGGCTCCCGCTACTTCGACGTGATGGGCTTCGTGCGCGGCTACCCGCCCATCGAGCGCGCCATCGACCGCGGCAAAATCCTGATGGGCGTCGTCATTCCCCGCGATTACGGCAAGCAGGAGGGCTCCGGCCGCATCGCCCCGGTTCAGCTTCTGCTCGATGGCAGCGACTCCAACACCGCCTCCATCGCCCTCGGCTACGCCGAAAGCGTGGTCAACGATTATTCCCTCACCTTGCGCTCCGACGCCCAGAATCGCCGCGCCGGCCAGCGCGGCGGCATGCCCGTCGATCTGCGCCTGCGCGTCTGGTACAACAGCTCGCTCGAATCCAAAAACTACGTGGTGCCGGGCCTGATCGCCGTGATTCTGCAAATCATTTCGGCGCTGCTCACCTCGCTCACCATCGCCCGGGAATTGGAAATGGGAACCCTGGAGCAGTTGCTTTCTACGCCCCTGCGCCCCGTCGAAATCGTGCTGGGCAAGATGCTGGCATATTTCGTGGTGGGTGCGGCGGATTCCGCCGTGGCGCTGCTGGTGGGTCTGTTCGTCTTTACCGTGCCCTTGCGCGGCAGCCTGCTGCTGGTAGCGGCGGGCACCGGCTTGTTTCTGTTCGGCGTCTTGTTTTGGGGTATCTTCGTCTCGGCGGTTTCGAAAACCCAGTTGCAGGCCTACCAGATGGGCGTGCTCAGCTCATTTCTGCCCGCGTTCCTGCTCTCCGGCTTCGTCTATTCCATCGACACCATGCCCAAAGTCATCCAGGTAGTAACCTTCATCATCCCGGCGCGCTACGTGGTGACGATCATGAAAGGCGTGTTTCTGAAAGGCGTGGGATTGTCCGTGCTATGGAAGGAGTTCGCCTTTCTGGCATTGTTTGCCGGCCTGATTTTTTGGGCGGCCACGCGCAAGCTGAGCCGGAAGGTGGCCTGAATGAGCTGGGAACGAATCGCCATCATTTTGCGCAAGGAGCTGATCCAGGCTCTGCGCGACCCGCGCATGCGCCTGCTGTTGTTCTTGCCGCCCATGATTCAGCTCATCGTTTTCGGCTTCGCCGTGAACCTCGACGTGGATCACGCCCGCATCGCCTGGATGGATCTGGACCGCACCCCCGCCAGCCGCGAGCTGCGCGAGCGCTTCGAAGGCTCCGGCCGCTTCGACGTGGTGGCCCTCGCCTCCAGCGAGCAGGACGTGCAGAACATCCTCGACCGTGGCCGGGCCGAGGCCGTGGTTCGCATCCTGCCGGAATTCGAGCGCGACCTGCGCCGCGGCCAAAACGCCCAGGTGCAAGTGCTCGTCGATGGCACCAACTCCAATACCGCCTCCCTGGTTTCGAGCTATGCCGGAAGCGTGGTGGCGGAGTTTTCGAGCTCCCTCTCCGCCCAGCAGCGGAACACCCAGGCGCTCATGCGCGGCGCTGCCTCGCCCGTCAATCAAGGTTTGCCCACCGTCGCGCCACAAAGCCGCGTTTGGTTCAACCCCGATCTCTACAGCCGCAATTACTTCGTCCCCGGCGTGATCGCCAATATCATCATGATGGTCACCCTCATGCTCACCGCCATGGCCATCGTGCGCGAAAAGGAAATCGGCACCATGGAGCAGTTGATGGTGACGCCCATCAAGCCGCTCGAGCTGATGCTGGGCAAAACCCTTCCGTTCGCCCTGGTCGGTTTGGTCCAGGTGGCGCTCATCACCACCGCCGCTCTCCTCATCTTCCATATCCCGTTTCGCGGCAACCCGCTGCTGCTGTTCTGCTGCGCGTCGCTGTTTTTGATGACCAGCCTGGGAGCGGGTCTGTTCCTGTCCACCGTCTCCAACACCCAGCAGCAGGCCATGATGGGCAATTTCTTCTTCTCCACGCCGGCCTTCATGCTAAGTGGATTCGCGTTTCCCATCCGCAACATGCCGGTCGCGGTGCAATGGCTCACCTATCTGAACCCGCTCCGCTACTTCATGGAAATCGTGCGCGGCATTTTTCTGAAAGGCGTCGGCGTCGCCACTCTATGGCCGCAGATGGTGGCTCTGGCCGTGTACGGAGTCACCGTGCTAGGCCTGAGCACCATCCGCTTCCACAAGAGCCTGGACTGAGCGCGCAGCCGTGGGGCAGACCGTCGTCTTTGGTGGTCTGCCCTGCACGCCTTCCCGCGTCCGCCATAACCGCCGCTGCTTGATACGATAGATCCCGGTTGCTCCCATGATCCCGAGAAACCTGTTGCTGACGGCCGTCGCGCTGGCCGCCGCTTTGGCGCAGAGCGAGCCCAAGCCCGAAAAGCCCGATCTGCCGTATCTCAAACACGCCACCACGCTGATTGCGGCCGAGGCCGTGACCGCCAAACCCGAAAAGCACGGCAACGACACGCGGTACATCGTCGCCGGCGCCAATTCGCCCGCGCGCACCCCGCTGGCAGCGCCCATCTTCCTCTTCCAGAGCGGCAAGATCGCCGCCGACAGTCTGGAGTTCTACCGTCTGGAATCGAAAGGCGACCACCGCGAAATCGAATATTCCAAAGGCGGCCCCGAGCCGCTGCGTTTGATCGTCACCGGTATGGGCGGCAACCTTTACCGTGTCGAGGCCTACGAAGGCCAGGACGCAGGCGAATACGCCCTGCGCCCGCGCGATTCGGACACCTTCTTCTGCTTCGCCATCTTCTAAGTCGCCGGTGCCTTTTGCCCATCGCGAAAATGTCAGTCACAGACTTTCGAAATATTTTTTACTCCCGCCGTTTCATCGCGCTACAGCCACTCCGGCCCCCTCCTCCAACCCCGGTTCCGCCCGCTCGCACGCTATCGTGGAGCCGAAAGTGGAACCCATGAACGATTCTCATCTTTCCGATCGAATGTTCCAGGTCATCGACGCCCTGTCCAGCGGCGCCAACCTCACCGAAGCCGCCGCCGCTGCCGGCGTCCACCGCAATACCGTCGCCAACTGGCGCCGCAACGTCCCTCAGTTTCAACAGGCCCTCGCCCAAGCCCAGTCCGACCGCGCCTTCATCTTCAGGGAACGAGCCGAAGAGCTGGCCGGCCTGGCCTTCGATTCCCTCCGCGAAATCCTCAGCGACCCCAAAGCCTCCCCGTCCGTCCGCCTCAAAGCCGCCACTTTCGTCATCCAAACCGCCATGGCTCCGGCCTCCCAAAAACCCCAAAAGCCCCTCAGCTTCAACGGCTTCGTCAACGCCTCGCCAGCCTCGGATCTCCCCCCGGCCCCCTCCCGAGAGGCAGGCGAAAAAGAGACCTCGCAAGCGGAAGAGGAACCCGCCAGGCCCGCATTTGCACAAGAATGCACAACCGCAAATCCGCAAAATCCGCACAAAGATGCACAAGAACCCGAACCCTGCCGCCGCCCCGAACCCAAAATCGGCCGCAACCACCCCTGCCCCTGCGGCAGCGGCCATAAATACAAACGCTGCTGCCTGGGAAAATCCCAAACCGCTGCTGCCTGAGGTGCTGGACGAACTGTCGCCGTCCCACAAGCTGTATACTTCGAACGATGTGGCGGATGGAACGTTCGAGCTCCCATCAAAACTTCGGGAGAAAGCGTGAACTCGCCTTCACAAACGGATAAGGCCATCGCGTTTCTGTCGCTTCATGAGCGCGCCGGCGCATTCATCATCCCCAATCCGTGGGATCTCGGAACGGCGCGTGTACTGGCACACCTCGGATTTGAGGCGCTGGCGACCACCAGCATGGGCTACGCGTTCTCGACCGGCAAACTGGACAATACGGTTGGCCGCGACGCCATGCTGCGGCACATCGCCCAAATCGCCGCCGCCACCCACCTGCCCGTCAGTGCCGATCTCGAGAACGGGTACGGGGATGCTCCCGAAACGGCAGCCGAGACCATCCGGCTGGCCGCGGCCGCGGGCGTTGTCGGTGGCTCCATCGAGGACGCGACCGGCCAACCCGATCGCCCTATCTACGAAAAAGAGCACGCCGCCGATCGAATCCGCGCGGCAGTGGAAGCGGCGCGCGCCCTGCCTTTCCCGTTCACCCTGACGGCGCGCGCCGAGAACTACCTGCATGGCCGGCCCAACCTCAACGACACGATTGAGCGCTTGCAGGCCTACCAGGAAGCCGGCGCGGATGTTCTCTATGCGCCCGGCCTTGCCACCAGAGACGATATCGCCGCCGTAGTCCGCTCCCTGGACCGCCCGGTAAACGTGGTGATGGGATTAAAAGGCGTGCCACTGAGTCTCGCCGACCTCGCCGCGCTTGGAGTCAAGCGCGTCAGCGTCGGCAGCTCTCTGTATCGCACCGCTCTAGGCGCCTTTCTCCGCGCCGCCCGCGAAATGCGCGAGCATGGCACGTTTGCCTTCGCCAACTCCGCCGCCGGCCCTCGCGAGATCGACGCCATCCTCAAGCCACGCGAGCCCGCGTAGAGGCGCCCGGAACGAGACCCAGAACCCCTGAAGTGGAATTCAGGTTGAGCCAGCGTTCATAATTGGTGGGGCCGGCCCTCG
>JBEKYD010000184.1:0-22340 GCA_049511335.1 Bryobacteraceae bacterium
CGGCAAGCCCAGACGGGGAGGAAACTAGACCCGAACCGCCCGAATTCCCCACAGGGGACACGCGGCTCCGTCCCGGAATGTGGATTTTCATCGGTGTCGCTTCAGACTGTCCCGATCTTCCCAGACTCTTTTGCGGGAGAAGGCAAAGACCAAGGCGAGGGACTTGGCAGATCAGATCCAAGAAGTACTTGACTCCAACACATTGCCCTCGCACCTCTCGAAATCAATCGATGCTGTTCGGCACATCGGAAACTTCGCTGCGCATCCCCTGAAAAGCAAAGACACAGGCGTGATCGTGGACGTGGAACCCGGCGAAGCAGAGTGGCAGTTAGATACACTCGAAGGACTTTTTGATTTTTATATCATTCAACCGCAGATAGTTGAGGAGAAGCGGGCGGCACTCGATAAGAAGCTGAAAGCCCTCGGTAAACCCGCGCTCAAGTAGCCGAGCCTGTGAGGTTTCAGGCGTCCCGGTACACTTTAAGCGGGTCCAAATTCCCAAACGAAAGGGGTCCTCGCGGGAACCTGTACTCCGACACTTTCACCGAGTGGTACGGAACCGATTTTGGCGTGAGACACAACCCCGGCGAGCCTGAATTGGAACCAATTGGAACCAAAACGGAATTTTCGAAGCTTGTAAGTGATTGAAACCATGGTGGCCAGGGACGGAATTGCACAGCATTACACCGCCCTAACCATCCCCCTCACCGGCATTTATCTCGACCCAGCACTTGAGTTGAGATGCAGCGGCAAAATGATATCACCCTCAAATACAGTCGCTTAGCCACTGAGACTGTCAGCCACTCAAAGGTAAGCGACTCGCTTACAAAGACTCGATCTCCTGTGCCCCAAACCGGACCTCTCGACCAGCCGGCGACCAAGCACCTTGAATCTCAAACATCTGGAGCGTCGCGATGAGCGCCGAATCCCTTGCTCGCGCCCTGGAGGCCCGCCGTTCTGGTTCTTCGTGGATGGCCAAGTGCCCCGCGCACGAGGACAGCAATCCGAGTCTGAGCATCCGAGAGGTTGAATGCAAGGTGCTGCTGCATTGCCACGCGGGATGCACCCAAAGCGACGTGATCGACGCATTGAAAGCCCGCGGGTTGTGGCAGCCGGACGGTACTGAGAACCCGCGCATGGTCGCCACCTACGACTACACCGACGAAAACGGAAACCTGCTGTATCAGGTCGTACGCTATCAGCCGAAGGACTTCAAACAAAGGCGGCCGGACGGTTGCGGCGGATGGATATGGAAGAAAGGGCAGCGTCAGGTTCTCTACGATCTGAAGGAAGTGATGGAGGCGCCGATCATATTCGTGGTGGAAGGCGAAAAGGATGCTGAGGCGTTGCGCGAGCGCGGCTTTGTAGCTACCACCAATGCCGGCGGCTCCAGCGCGCCATGGCTGCCGCAGTACACAGAAGCTCTCCGGGGGCGCGAGGTAATTTTGCTTCCGGATGCCGATCGCCCCGGCCGGCAGCGGGTGCTGAATATAGCGCGCGCACTCCTGGGGAATGTGGCGCGCCTAGTGATTCTCGAGCTGGAGGGCGCGAAAGACGTTTCAGTGTGGCTCGAAGCCGGGCACAGCGAGCTCGAACTGATCGCGCAATTGGACGGCGAAGAGGTGAGCCGATGAAGCGCGAACTGGTGGCAGCGGAGGATGTACAAGCGGTCGCGGGCGACTGGGAGCAGTTGCAGCCGGACGGGTGGCAGCCGATGGATAATGACGCGGACGGCGAGACAACGCACGTGCCGATGTTCAAATCGATTGACTCGCTACCTACCATCGCCGAATGCGGCGCAGTGGCGGTATCGTACATCGATGAGCCTGTCCTACCGCGCGCGGCGGTGGTGGGCTTGACTGGCGATCCGGAATGCGGCAAGACCACACTTGCTCAAGCGCTGGCACGCAATGCCCACAACTCCGGTAATGTTCGTGCCCTGTTTCTTGATCGGGAAAATCCGCTGGCAGTGGTTGCAGACAGGCTTAAGCGGCTCGGTATGGTGGACGGGCCAGGCTGCCGAATTTGGGGCGGATGGCTACCACTCATGGCGCCGATGCCGGACCACCCCATAGTGCGCGCTTGGGTAGTCGAGAACGCCGCGCCGAACGGCTGCATTGTAGTGGTTGACAGCCTAAGCGCCTTCTGCGATGGCGATCAAAACGACGCTACCGTCGTGCGTGCCTTGATGCACCGATGCCGGCGCCTGGCCGATCTCGGCGCTACGGTGGTGGTGCTGCACCACAGCGGGAAGAGTGAGACGTCCAAAGACTACCGGGGGTCGAGCGATTTCCCGGCGGCGGTCGATTGCGCGTGGCACCTGACCAGCTTGCCCACCGATGGGCTGCTCGACAAACTGGTATTGCGAGCCTATAAAAACAGATTCGGAGCGGCGAGGGAGCTCGCCTACAGTTATGCTGGCGGAAAGATGGTCCGGGTCGATGCCGGCGAGGTGAAGGCAACTGTCAGCGAGCAGTTGATGGCGATTATCCGATGCGAACCGGGCATCACATCCACACGTTTTCAGGATGTGGCAGCGGAGCGCAAACTAGGCCGTGATCGCGCACGGAAGTTCCTGCACGATGGCGTTCTTGCTGGCACAATAATACGCCGCCCAGGATCCAAGAAAAACGAAATGCGCCACTACCTGCCCGGTACGGATGGGCAGCCCTCGCTGCCATCGCTGGTAGTGATCCCTGTCTCTGCTCAGAATGGAGCCTCAGCTTGATCTATTTTCCTCTTGCATCGCTGGGCATTTCGCTAGATTGCGGCCCCCTAAAGGGGGGGCCGGGCCGCAATCAAGCAAAGATATGCCAGTTTGCTAAACCCGCCCGCGGGAATCCGCAAACTAGCAAGCTACGGAGAATCAGCGGATTACGGGCATACCGTAAAAGTCATTTTACGAGGGAATTTAGAACCGCGGACACTCCCAAAAAACGCGAAAAACGCCCGCAAACTAGCAAGCTATGGAGAATCAATGGATTACGGGGAATTCCCGAAATTTGGAGTTACGGGCAAATGAGCGATCAAGCCAGGCACACAGTTACCAGCGCGACACGCGCGCGAGACACACTGCTGATCGGCGCCTTGCTGGCGGAGGCCACATCTGCGGAGGCGGCGAGAACTGCGCCGTGCGACTCCTGTGGGGAGACGCCGCCGGTGTTGCACACGCCGATCCGGGCCGCGGGGTGGTACTGCGCAACGTGCTGCCCACAACTGTTCGCCGCCGGCGCAGACCGAGCGAGATACCCATGAAGAACCTGAGTCGAGGCAAGGAACCAGATGACACCCGAGACACCGCGATTCTCACAACTTTCGGCATCACGCCAAACGTTGGTGCGCCTTTGTCAGGACATCAATTTCGGCCAAATCCTGGATCTTCACGTGCGGAACTCCGATCCGGTCTGGGACCCCGCCCCAACAGTGATTTCGGAAATCAAACTCGACGTTGACGAGGCCCCACGGCCGGAGGGCGATTTGCCCGATTTCAAACTCTCGTCTCAGATCCGGCGGTTGATGTGTCAGCTCGATCAACTCAGAGATGGAAAGATCGAGAAGATCGTAGTCCGAGAAGGCATTCCCAGACACCTCGTCTTGACCTCACGGCTGGCGTTGAGCGTGGCGCGCCGAACGCCGCCGTACGGTGATCCTATTTGAAGCATTGGAGGTCTGCATTCGCGGGCGGGTTGCCCTCAGCTTGTAGAACAAGAGTGAACGGATTATTATTGAGATCAGAGGCTGTTCGCTAGGCCGGCGCCCAAGGCGCAACTTGCGAAAGATCCCTCCAATTCCAATCGGAAGGAGAGATGTTTTCGCACGCCATGACGCCACGCAGCGAGCACCAAAACAATCCCAGGGAAAATTCTGACGGTCGGGTTTCCGCGATTGGCGGCAGCATTGCGGCGTTTGCACTAGGCTCGCCCATTCTCGTCGATGGTAACCGTGTAATCGCCGGGGCCGTGCGTCTACGGGCCGCGTGCAACCTCGGCCTGGACGCCGTGCCGGTCGTCGAAATCTGTTCGTTCAGGAAAAGCCATGCAAATTGAAGTCTGGTCCATAGACCGCTTTGTGTTCTATGTCCGTAATCCCCGGAAGAACGATGCCGCCGTGGACCGCATGTGCAGCAGCTTTCGCGAGTTCGGTTTCAAGATCCCTGTGCTCGCCCGCAGCGACGGGACGGTGGTGGACGGGCATTTGCGCCTGAAGGCCGCCCGCAAGCTGGGATCGTGGCCGGGCGGCGACATAACCTGTATTCCCGTGATTCTCTGCGACGAGTGGACCGAGGCTCAGGTGAAGGCCTTCCGGCTCATGGTCAATCGATCGGTGACCTGGGCTCAGTGGGACGAGGATTTGCTCTCTCTCGAATTGCAGGAACTCAACGCAGAAGACTTCGATCTCAGCCTGACCGGCTTCGATCCCGGCGAGATTGACGGCCTGTTAGCCATTCCGGACGAGGAGAGAGCCAACGCGGCGCCACCGGTTCCCGAGAATCCGGTATCCCGCATCGGCGACCTGTGGCTGTGCGGTAAACACCGAGTGCTCTGCGGAGACGCCACGAGGGCGGAAGACACTGCACGCCTGCTCGGGGAGCGCCGGCCGATCCTAATGGTGACCGATCCGCCTTACGGGATCGAACTCGATTCGGAGTGGCGCGACCGCGCCGGCCTGAATGGCTGCGGTCCGGCTGAGGCCAGTTACATGAAGCACCGCACGGAGGGGCACACTGAAACGACCATCTCCGGCGACACGCGAGCTGATTGGTCGGGCGCGTTTGAACTGGTTCAGAGCCTGCAGGTCGCCTACGTTTGGCACGCGTCGAAGTTCACACGCGAGGTTCTCGATGGGCTTCTGCGGATCGGCTTCGAGCACCATCAACAAATCATATGGGACAAGGGCAGGACGGTCCTAACGAGGACGTTGTACTGGTTCCAGCATGAGCCATGTTGGTTCGTTAGAAAGAGGAATTCGCCCTGGTACGGGAAAGCGGGCGAAAATTCCACGATCTGGGCCTCGCCCTCGCCTAAGTTCATCATGGGCGGCTCCGACGAGCAGAAGTACGATCACCCAACCCAGAAACCGATTGATCTGATGCGCCGGCCGATTCTGAACCACCTGAAGCGCGGCGAACTGGTTTACGAGCCGTTCCTCGGAAGCGGCACGACGTTGGCTGCCGCGGAACTGACCGAACGCGTGTGCTGCGGCCTCGAGCTGGATCCGAAATATGTGGACGTGATCGTGCAGCGGTGGCAGACGCTGGCCGGAAAGAAGGCCAAGCTCGACGGGGACGGGCGGACGTTCGACGATGTGGCTCACGAACGCAGAAAGGAAGCCGCATGAATCGGCCGCTGCCGCCAGGAGATCGCGGCCTGCGAAGCCCAGATCCGGGCAGGGCATCCGGATCTGGAAGGGCTGTGCCGGGCACTGGCAGACTGGTCGGCGGAGTTGCGGCTGCTGCGGGGTTTGGCCACTGTTGCGCCACGCTTGGCCCACGTTCGCTCTTGTGGCGACGGCTTGGCGTTCGGGCCAAGGTTGCCACGGCGTGGCGGCCGTGGCCAGGAAATCGTGGCCGCAAGCAGAAAAGGCCCGCCACGGCAGTGCCGGGCGGGCCAGGAAGAAAGGTTCGATGCTACGCGTTGATCCGGTAAGTGCGCTCGCCGCCATCCGGCTTAAAGGATTCGACGGCGTATCCGGCCTTTTTCATCGCCCCCGCCATAAATCCGCGAACTGTGTGACGCTGCCAGCCCATCTTTTCCATGATCTCGGTCAGCGTGGCTCCGTTCTTGCGCTGGAGCATCGCGACTACCTGGGCGGTCTTGCTGCCTTCGCGGGGCCCCGAGTCCGCCTTCGCCGGTTTCGCCGCCTTCTTGGCTTTGGGCGCGTTCTTGGTAGGGCTGGCCTTCTTGGTCGCCTTGGTCTTGGCGGGCGCGCCCTTGGCCGTGTGTGCGCCGCGCTTGGCCTTTCGTTCCGCCTTCGGCTTGGCGGGGTTCGTCTTGGGTTGGGCGGGCTCGCCCAGGCCCTGGACGCGTTCCCAAATGCGGTTGGCGGCGGTCTTGGGGCTCTTGAACCCCTCCACCAGCTCAACGCCCGGCAGGCTGTTCCATGTCGCCACCAGGCGCTCCGGCGGCCAGGTGGCGATCAGTTCCGCCAGTTCCTTCTGGGTGGAGAAGGAATCGAAGGGGGTGGTGGTTGCGGCGGCGGCTTCTTCGGGAGTGGCATGCGCCGTGATGTTGTTGTCGCTATCGATCGTAAAAGTCGTCATTTTGAATCTCCTTGTTCCGCTTACTGCGGTCATGGACATGGATCACTCTGAAGTGCTTGAAAAGCAAGGCGATTCTTCAATAAATCGACGGTGGCGAAGAGCTGGCGATGATCTGGGGATCGGCCGGCAGATGGAACCAGGTGGAACCAGATGGTAGGCCACGGCCAGAAACTCGGGCGCAAACAGGAGGCGGCCATTGCCGCCCTGTTGACTCACCGGAACGTAGACGAAGCTGCCCAGGCTGCCGGTGTTGGAGCCACAACACTTTGGCGATGGCTGAAGCTTCCGGAGTTTCAAGCTGAGTACCGAAAGGCCCGCCGCGACGCGTTTTCGCAAGCCGTCGCGCGGCTCCAGCAGGGGACCTCGGCGGCAGCCACCACCCTGCTGAAGACGATGATTGATCCAGGTACGCCGGCGTCCGTCAAGGTGCGGGCCGCGGAGGCAATCTTCAACCACGCGGCCAAAGCGATCGAGATCGAGGATATCGAGACACGCGTGGCGGCATTGGAGCGCGCCGCGGAAGAAACAAACCGAGGCGGCCGGCGATGAAGGTCCTTGAAAGGCGGCTGCGCAAGCTTGAGGACCGGTTCGGACCCGAGGTGGAAACTGAACACGACCGGTGGCTGATAGCGCGGCTGGATGCGGCCGAGCGCCGCCGGAAAGAGAGGGGAGACTATCGGCCACCAGAGCGCGGAGCCGGGTTTGAACTTCACCGCCAAACGCTGATGGAAGCATATGGGTGGAGGGCCCGGTGATGTACAACCGTGCCAGACGGATCGCGAAGCTCGAAAAGCTGTTCGGGACCGTGGAGCGCGAGCCACCGCTTCTACTCGTGGTGTCGAGGGTCGAGTGCCGAATCGCGCTTGATGAGGACCGGTGCATCGAGATCCTCCGTGAATGCGGGTTTCTGCCCACGGGCCCTACCTTGGCCGTCGTGAACCTCCGCAAGGTCCCAAATGGCCTCAATCCGAAGGAAACGGAGCGGTATCTGCGGGAGAAGCAGGCTCACGCCAGCCGGGGATAGCGATAATCCGCAGGAATGGCGCCTCAAACGGCATCCAGCGCAATCGGGGGATCACTACCGATATTGCCTGATAACGCTGTCCAATAACCCCGCTTGGCACCCCACTTTCCGGAAACCCCGTTTTTCTGCCATTGGCCAGTCGCCGAGTGGCCCGTGATAAGACCGGAGGGCTAGCCGAGGTGATGCAACTTCCCAGATCTTGGGCGTTTGGCGAGGCACAATCTTCAAAATCACCCCCAAGTGGCAAGCTGACGACGCTCTACAGCTTCTGCTCCACCGGATTCGCCAGCGCCGCGGCAATTTCAAAAAGAGGGTCATACCTGGTCATACCCCCTCGGGCGCATCCCCCGTCAGTGCTTCCACGGGGACTTCGCGCGCGGCGCCCGATCTCAACCAAGAAGAGTGTGGCGCAGAAGCGGAGGAGATGGATGGGGCGGAAGTATTACTCAGCCGTCGCCCTACTTCAGTGTGAAGTTGCCGATGCCTGCAGGGGCGTTTCCGGACGAAATCGTCGCATAGGGCATGCCCTGAGCCGTAACCGCAGCCTCGGCAAACTGCTGAACCTGGAAATTGGCAAAATTGCTCGCGGGCAGCGCGAGCATCACGTAGGACGGGATGGTGAAGGTCCCCGCACTGGCCGCCACGTTGCAGACCGCGATGGCACCGTTGGAGTAGGTGCTGTCGGTAGGGCCCGTCACCTGGAGTTGTATGTAGGCGTTAGAGGCACCGCCGCTCCACGTGAAAGCCAATCCGCTGGATCGGGTCACCGATGGTGGAGTTGCCTGGATTGAGGGACTGACCAGTGTGGGCGCGGCGGGGATGGTAAGGGCCGCATTGAACGCCCCGACGTCGGCTCCACCCGTCCCGGTGATAGTGTACGCGCCCGGCGAGAGAAACGCTCCCGTGGAACTTAGGACAGCGCTGAATTGTCCCGCATTTCCTGTCAGCGTCTTACTTCCATTCGGGCCGGTCACGGTGAAACTGGCGCCGGCATCCGCGCCGGTGGTGGCGCCCGACAGCCCATAATTCGAACTGATCTTCAGCGAGTTGTAGACCAGACAGCTACCGAGTGCCGGCTCGTCCAGATAGGACGAGATGAAAGGCGTATAGCCGGCGGACACATACAGGACTTTGGTGAACTGGAACTTGATGTTATCGGTATATCCGGTCTGTCCCACCGGCAGAGGATCCCTGGTCATCGCGATGCTGCCCACGACCACAGGGCCGGTGTTGACCGTCGATTGAAAATTCAACACTCCCGCCGAGGCCAGAGCAGGACTGGTGGGAGGGCAGGTGCGGGTTCCACTCGCCACGGGCAACACGGTAACGTTGCTAATCATGCTGCCGATCTGGATCAGCAGCGGCACGGCGCATCCGGTGGGAACGTTATTGGGCACGGTGAAGACAATCTGGTCTTCTCCGATGCAACAGCCGGACCTCCCCTGATAAGCGACCGCAGCCTGTACACCTCCCAGCCACACCGTAAGCGGAAGGCTGGACATGTTCTGGCCCAAACCGGCGCCGGCGGCGTCACTGCCGCTCACCGGGCCTAACCCCGTGGCCCACAGGATGAGCGGGTCGCCGGAGTTCGCCGCGCCGCACGTGGTATTCGGACCTCCGCAATTGGCGGCCTTGGTAGGCGAGACAAGGCTGTAATCGGCGTACGTGACGACAGCCGCTCCCTGCCCATTGGAACCGACGGTGAAGATGCCCGCATTACTGGAAACGACGGTGATGGGATAAGAGGCGCTGGTCTGGCCGTTGTAAGTGACGGTGATGGTTCCGGAGCCGGTGGGCGTGTTCGAAGGCAGCAGCGCGGCCACCTGGCCGGTGGAAGTGTAATACATCAGTGCGTCTACTTTCGTGCCGTTTACGGTAACCGCCACCGAAGTACTGCTCAAGCTGGTGGACTGGAAGGCGGCTGAAGCGATAGCGATGCTGGAGGGCCCCAGGTTGGACCCAAACACCGTAAAGATAGAGCCTTGCGCGATGCCCGAATTCGGCAACCCCGGCTGGATGTTGCTGGCTGCGTTGGTCAGGTTGGTTATGGTGGGCGCCTGGCTGGCCTGAAAAGTCGGGCTGGGACCGTTATTGACGTTGGCCACTCCGGTGAGGGTGATGACGGTTCCGGTATCAGTGGTGATGGTCCCGGAGACCAGGACATTCGGCCCGCTGAGCGGTCCGATAGGCGACGCCAGATCCCATTTTTGCAGCTGGGAGTTGGTCAACCCGATTCCTCCGCTGGTATTGCCGAAAGTGATCTGGCCGGTAGTGGTATTCAGGGAGACGATTACCCCGGTGATCGGGGTCGTCCCCGATCCGGTGAAGGTGATGGAATTAGAAGTCGCCGGGTTCTGGAAGTGGCCTGCCGAGGGGTTGGTGATGCCCACGGTATCCGCGTTGACTGTCCAAGTGAAACTGGTGCTTACCTGGTTGCCGTTGGCGGTGACCTGAACATAGCCGGTCAGGGTGTACGTGATGGGCGCCGCGATAGCTGGCGAAAGCACGGCGAGAATTGGAAGCAAGAGTGCTCCCCGTGAGAAAGTGCGCGAGATCATATGGTTGACGTGTGCAGCACAAGCATCTGTCAGGCGACCGACCGAACGCCCACCGGTCTTGTGATTCTCCCGGCCACGACCACCGTGGCGGCGCGAGACTATCGCGCTGTTTTCGCCCGGTCCCTCGGTAAAGATTATCCGCGATCTTTTCCCCGGAGTCCATAGCCAGCGTGAACGCGAGACTGTACGGACTGCTCGGCCACTGCCAGATAAGGATTATCGGAGAAGTGTCGTGGAAAACTCCCCCCTCGGGGCCCGCGATACCCCAATGGAAGGAAAGGCGGTTTCACGGCCAGTGGCGGAAACGTGTTCGCACGCCAATGCGCAACGCTGACCTACAAACCGATGTTGATCTGCGAAGCGGTGGACTTCCGGATGCCGCTTCTACGACCCGAGCACGCGAAAAGGCGTAGCGGGTCAATGCGAGGCGTCGAAGCCTTCCAGCATCCAGAGGCTGCTTTTGGTGGAGAAACTGGAATAGAGAATGCTCTTGCCGTCTGGAGAGAGGCTGAAGCGAATGCCGGGAATCAGATAGCTGCGCGGCACGAACTCGGTTCCCACGCCCCCGATGGTTTTCATCTGGTTCCCGGTGAAGCTGAGGGAGAAGAGGTATTGATGATCCTTTTCGGCGCGGATTCCGTAGAGGGTCTGGCCGTCTTTGGAAAAGGTCAAGTGCTCCGTTTCGATTTTTCCGAGAGCGCGAGTGGACTTGCCATCGGGGGATATGAGATTCCAGCCGGAATCGTCATAAACGGAAATCCATTCGCCGGTGGGAGACCAATCGGGCAGATACCCACCGGCTTTTGAACGGAGCTCAACCGGCGCGGCCTGGCCGCTGGTCTTGCAGATCATTATGGAAACTGTTCCACCCTTGGTTTCTTGCAAATAGGCAATGCGTCCGCCATCCGGCGACCAGGAAGCCATCATCTCCTGCTCGCTCGTGTCGGTGAGGCGAACCGGAGGGCCGCCCGCGAGAGAGGAGATCCAGATGGCGTCCTCCCCGTTGGTGGCAATCCGGGTGTATGCGAGGCGGTCGCCCGTGGGGGAAAGCGTAGGGTCCATCAACCAGTTGGTGGTACCGGATGGAAACATGGCTGGCGTCACCAGTGGACGCTCGGATCCATCGACGTCGTGCAGCCAGATCTCTGGTTCTCCGGTACGATCCGTCTGGTAAGCGAACTTTTCTACCTTACGCGCCCATGCGGGCATCCCCACCGGCCGTTGCGAGGAGAGCAAAGTGCGGATGGAAGCGTCCGCCAACGACGCGGAGACGAGCTTGTAGTCGTTAGTCGATTCCAGGAACAGTACCCGCTTGCCACTGGGAGACACTGCCGGTGATGCCTCGCTGAATAGACCCGTAGTCAGCGGCGTGCGGCTTCCAGTGACGGTGTCGGCAAGCCAGAGATGGCGCTCTTCTCCCTGATGTTCCTGAAGCGAAATCGCGATGTGCCGGCTATCGGGAAACCAGGAGAAGGTCGGCGTCCCGCCATAATGCGGGAGGTCTTTCAGGATCAGTTTGGGAACCCCGCTTCCGGCCGGGAAAGGAATGCTCCATGCCTGCTCCTGGCCGCCTGGATTCAGGAAGTACAAGATCCGGGAGCCATCGGGCGATAGCTTGAGGCTTCGGCCGTTGTTGATATTCTTGGACTCGAAAGGCGCCGGTGAATAGCGTTTCCAGGGAGAGCCGACCGGCGAGGAAGTGGCAACCGAATAGGTACCGTCCTCTTCTTTTCGCATGACCGTCAGAACCTTGCCATCCTGGGAAATGCTTGGTCTCAGGGCATCGAGCGGCATGACAAACTCGGGCTCGCCGCCCGTGACGGAGAGGGAAAACAACGCGCCCGGCGGTTTAGCGCCCTGGGGGTTCTTCCCCCCGATGAATATGCGCTTGCTGTCGGGCGACCATCCGATCGCCCCTGCCCCATCCGCTTCATGCGTGATCTGGGACGCCGCGGTGGAACTCAGGTATCGGACGAAGACCTGGCGCTTGCCATCCACGACAGCAGAATAGGAGAATGCCTCTCCATCGGGAGCCCATATTGCTCCGCCCGGGTTCTCCAACAAGATTTCGACGGGCGTGTAACGGTAGCTCTCGATGCCGTGAGGTTTGGGCGCGAGGAATACGATCGCGGCTGCGCCGGCGAGCACGCCCGCGGCCAGCACGGCCGCATAGCGCCATGTTCCGTCCCTGCGGGCCTTCGGCCCGGCTACCGGCGCCGCCTCCACGCTCGAAGTAAACAGGTCCGAGAAGTGCTCCTGCTGGTTGCGCAACTCCTGAAACAGGTCGCGCGTCGCTTCGTAGCGCGCCTTGGGTTCCTTGGCGAGGCAGCGGTCGATGATCCAGCGCAGCGGCGCGGGGAGTTTGGCTTCGATGGGGCCGGGCTCTTCAACCAGGATCGCGGTGAGCGTCTGCGGCGTGGTGTCGCGCCGGAAGGCCTGTTTGCCGGTGGCCATCTCGTACAGAATCACGCCGAAGGAGAATTGGTCGGAGGGATAGCCGGTCTCGGCGCCGCGGGCCTGCTCCGGGCTCATGTAGTTTACCGTGCCGAGAATGGTGCCGGGGACGGTTTGATTCAATGTCACCGTGTGCTCGGGCGCGGCGGCCGCGGTCTGGCGGGCCAATCCGAAATCGAGGATCTTGACCCGGCCGTCGGCCGTGAGCATGATGTTCTCGGGCTTGAGGTCGCGGTGGACGATCCCCAGCGAGTGCGCCGCGGCCATGCCGTCCGCAATCTGCACCGCGATCTTGAGGAACTCGCGCACTGGAATTTGGCCGCGCGAAATGCGCTGGCGCAGCGATTCGCCTTCCACCAGTTCGCTGACGATGAAGAAGACCCCGTCTTCGGAACCGACGTCGTGAATGGAGACGATGTTGGGGTGGTTCAGGGCGGCCACGGCGCGGGCTTCGCGTTCGAAACGGGCGCGGCGGTCGGCATTGCCCGCGTCGGATTCGTTGAGGATTTTCAGCGCCACGTCGCGGCTGAGCCGCGTGTCGCGCGCGCGATAGACTTCTCCCATACCACCGGCGCCAAGAGGCGCGAGAATCTGGTAGGGTCCGAACTTGGCTCCCGCAGATAGCGGCATTTGAGAGGTTCAGCCTAGTTTACTCGATCAAAAAGCGGGTTTGGGCCCGGTCTCCGTATTTTTCCACCAGTGCCCGTCCAGTTGACCGAAAGTGGGCTTTCCGGAAACTTGCCTGAACTCTGGCCGTCTGACGGCCCTCGCGCCGAACTTCGCCTCAGCGAGTTTTGGCAAGATCAGCTAATCCGAGGCTCCCAATACGTGCTCCCTCAGCCTCAAGCTCTTCGCCGCTCATGCACGCTCAATTGCGCGCCTTTCGTCTCCCGCCCGCCATCCCGCGCCTTCCGGTCGAAGAAATCCGCCCGGCCTACCGCCTGGCTGTAGTCGGGGTTCTTGATCTTCACCCAAGTGGTCGCGGCCGGCTCATACCGCCCGTTCGCCAGCTTCGCCACGATGCCTTCCAGATCGCGCTCGCGTACGGCTTGGAAAAGCGCGGTCCCCTCCGCCAGGACGTGGTCCGCGAACAGGACCGGCGGTTTGACGATCCGGCGGAGGAGGCGCTTGCGCTCTACTAGCGGCCGCCCCCGCAGGTCCTCGCCGTCCAGCCAAAGCAAGTCGAACGCGTAGAAGCACTGCGGCCCGCGGCGGCGCATCAGGTCGTAGAACCGCGGCGCGCCATCGCGGCCGAGGTAGACGATTTCGCCGTCGAGGACCGCCTCGCCGCGGATGGCTGCGCCGATACCAGCACACAGGCCAGAGAACGACTTGAACGCGTTCCGGTTGCGCGAAATCAGCCGGCACTGGCCGCTCTCGATCTGCGCCAGCGCGCGGAAGCCGTCGTACTTGAGCTCGAAGATCCAGTCCGCGTGGTCGAAGGGCTCCGCCAGCCGGGCCAGGGGCATCGGTTCGAATCGGGCAAGTGGCACGCTAACTGCCATTATCACAATCGCGTCGCGCCCGGCGAACAGTGGGAACTCCAAACAGCGTGAACGACGTGAAAGGGCGCTTTGGCTGATTGCAAATTCAGACGCCCTGGAAAAGCCGTCCCTCTACGATCCAGTTGCCACCGCCATTGCCGTCGCCGACAGTTCCGGCTGGCAACGCCTGCGACCTGAACTCTCGATCGAGGTAACCATGCGCGCGCGCTGGGAGTTTGCTCTGTCCAGGAGGCCGGAATAGCTAACGATATTGACAAGAGGAGAGTTCGCTACGCCGGCATCGGTATGCGGTGCTCAGCGGCAAATTGCTCCGCATGATGACGGCAATTCAGGCGTTCGGCGGGTGTCATCAACAACCCATTGCTTATCTCTTGATCGCTCGCAACATGAGTTGCCAATTGGTCACATCCGGGCTCGACGCAACGAGATTCGCGTCGGTGGTCAGACTTGGCCAATCTTTCCACCTTGGAATTCACGCGCATATCCAGCCTCATTATGGCACGGCTGCGCGAAAAGCGACTTGCTAGTGGGTAGTGCGCTATTTGTGTGTGCTTGAGTTTTTGCGCCCGTTTTCTGAGGGTCACACGAATTTATCTGAGTCCGTTGTGCCGTCATCGCTTCCGCGATTCGGGAACAGGTACTTCGCAACAATGTACAGAATTCCGAGCACGTTTGCTGTAGTTGACCCAATCATGGCCAGCACGATGCTGTCGGAAAGCTTGAAGGGCGTCTTCCAAAAGGAGCCGAATCCTTGGGAGCCGAATCCTTGAAGCATAAGGATCGCTACAATCGCCACCAGCCACGCGCACGAAAGGTAGAAGAAAAGCTGCGCGTACTTCTTCCGCTCTTTAATGTCCTGTTTCTGCCCTTCGGTTTGTGCCCCGTACCTTACCTTTTCAAGGTCTTCCTTTTCCTTTAGGGTATTGGAGTCCGGTTCTTTGTTTACGTCCGCGCCAGCGACTTCCGTGAGACCGCGGGCGAGGTTATCCTCTGGCAGTTCGGGGGTGTTCATTTGGGAATGGCGGAGAAGTACTTCTTCATCAGATCGTCATCAATGAAGGGTTGGCCATTTTCTCGTGCTATGCTCCACGGAGAGCCGGGCGTATGCGTCATATTTGAAAGCTGAATAGCCGTGAAGTGCTTGTAGGTTGCCCAAACTTTGCCTATCAGGTTGGCCACCCCAGGATCTTGGTGCTTCGGGATTTGTGGCACCGTTACCCGGAACACACTGCCTATCATTTGCGCGGTACGCGCCGGTTCCGTGATGGGAAGATTTCTGAAGCGCTTGAACGCCTGGTAAAGATCAGAAATGACCGGGCCGTAATCCCACGCCTCGATCCTCTGGCTGATGAGCGGACGCCCGTATACCCCCAACATCCACCCGTGCGCGAAGTATACCAGTTTTTGCATCGCCATCGGCGTGATGGGTATGCTTTCAAGGTTCGCAAGTTCTAGAAAATAGTTGGCGACAGCTCGGGCATCGTAGGCCGGCGTGGTTCGCGTAATACTTGGTGCCATCTGCGCCGATTCTAACACCACCGCAAAGGGTGGTGGGTGGACGTGCAGGAAAATGCCGTTTTCCAATCACGTGCGGGAGAATGCCTCGCAGATCTGCGGTTTTGGAACCGGAGGGCGTGCTTATTGAACGGTTACCGCCACCGTTGCTACCGCCGACAGCTCGGGCTGGCAAGGCCTCCGACCTTGAACTCTCGATGGAGGCAACCATGCGCGCGCACCGGGAGTTTCGCTCTGTCCAGGCAGGCCGAAATAGGCACCGATATTGATACATAACGCTGTCCACGAACCCGCTTGCCGCTCCTGCCGGAGCCATTCTTCGAACGCCCATGATCCGACCGGGCAGCCCAGAGCACTTCCCAAGATCGCCGTTTCGGGTTAACTTCCGAGTGGCCGACCACACGTTCCCTATCCACCTCAGAGACAAGACCTAAACGGGCACGCTATCTCGCGGGCGGTCTCCCGGCATGGAGCACGATACTCAGCGGCGGGGCCTGCTCGGGCTTGATGTACTGATTGACGAGGAAGCGTTTGCCGTCGCTAGTTACGTCGTAGCTCGCCACATCTCCGTAAGAGATGGGGTAGCGCGCGCGGATCGCGAACAACGGCCGCGTACCCGTGGTGGAGAATCCGCTCTCCGTGGAGACGGCGGCTTCGGTGAGCATTTGCTTGGGGGCGATGTAGTACACGGCTTTGCTGTCTCCGCGCCAGCGGGGTTCGGTTCCCCCGGCGCGCGAGACCTGCCATTTGCCGTTCGCGCCGGGGTACGTCGTAACGTAGATCTCCGATTCGCCGGTTTCATCCGAAGCGTACGCCACCCATTTGCCATCGGGAGAGATTTGCCCGTGGCTCCGGCTGCCCGGGCCCGCCAGAAAGGGCCGCATCTTGCTGGCGTCGACGGACAGGATCAACAGGTCCGTGGCGCCGCCGGGAGAGGTCAGATGCGTGCAAAGGATCTCGCGGTCGTCGGGCGACCAACTGGTGGGGAGGGCCCCGGAGCCGTCGCTGGCGACTGCGTCCAGCCTTCGGGGCGCTTCCATTCCGCTGGCACGCTTCACGTAGGGGGCGGGGGGGCCCTTGGGAAAGGAACTATATGCGATGGAGGATCCATCGCGGGACCAGACCGGAGCACCCTCCTCCTCCGGGGCGAAGGTAAAGCGCGAGGCACCGCCGTTCAGCAAATCCAGAGTCCAAACGTCCACGTTGTTGGCCTTCGCATCGCTGCTATCGTAGGCGGCGCGTTTGCCATCGGGGGAAAGGGCGGGGTTTGCGATCACCCCCACCGGGCCCACGCGTCCGGTCTCCCTTCCGGATTCGTCGAACCACGTGAGCTGCGAGTGATTCGCGGCGCTTTTCGCGCAATAAACCACAGTGGAGTTTTCCGCGGCCGTAGCCGCCAAATAATAGGTAGAGGGCGAACATGCCACCTTGGCCGCGATCACGCGCGGCGTGCCGGAGACCTTGGCGCCGGCGATATCCAAAGCGACAGATACGAGCGAGTTATTATCGTCCGCGTAATACACCTGGCCGTCCGCGTAGACGGCGCTGCTCTTGGCGTGGAACAGGGGGGTCTTGCCGGGCTTCGACAGCGAACTCAGGTTCACGGTATTGATCCGGCCCTCGTTTTCGCTCGTGCCCCCGTACATGAGGAAGAGGAAGTGTTCGCCATCGGGCAGGAAAACGGGGAACCGGTGTGAGGGATCCTTGGCATCGACCAACTGGGCCGTCACGGCCGCGGCTCCGCTGCCGTCGGCGTTGACGCGCCATATCCCGCCGCCGGCGTCGGGTGCGTAAAGGATGACGCCCTTGCTGCCCCAACTGCCCCCGCGCGGCCCGGAGCCGACGGCCGCGATACTCTGCGGCGCTCCGCCGGACAGGGCTGCCTTGCGGAGCCTGCCCCGGGAGAAGAATGCCACGTATTGATCGTCTGGCGACCAAAAGGCGTTGCTCGCGCCCTCGCTTTCCGGGATCGCGCGGGCTTGCGCGGCGCCGATGCGCTGCACGAAGACCATGGGGCTGCCATCGGTTTCTCCGGGACCAGTGAAGGCCAGCCACTTCCCGTCCGGCGAGAGCGCGAGCTGGTTGACTTCGCCGGGAACGTCGATGGCTAACTCCGCGCGCTCGAGCGGGGCTGCGCCGCGGAAGACCCCATATATGGCGCCCGCGCCGATCACCGCGCCCAGCGCCAGCAGCGCGGCCACACGGGGCCACAGCCATTTGGCCCACGATGGCGGCTGCGGGGTTGCCGTGGTCCCCTCCCCGGGGGCGCTCGCGAGCCACTCCAACTCGGCTTTCAAATCGCGCGCCGATTGCCAGCGATTGTCTGGGTCTTTCTCCAAGCAACGGCTTAGTGCGCGATCCAGCGCCGCCGGCGCGACATCCGCGACCGAAGGCGTGGGACGTTCCATAATGGCCGCAATCACACTGGCCAGAGACGTCCCTTCAAACGCCCGCTTGCCGGTGAGCATTTCAAACAGTACCAGGCCGAACGAGAAGATATCGCTGCGGCCGTCGATTTCCTTCCCGGTCGTTTGCGCCTGCAACTGCTCGGGCGACATGTAGTACAGCGTGCCCACGATCTCGTTCTTGCCGGTCAGCGCCATGGTGAGCGTGGCGTCATTAGGAGCCTTGGCCGCTTGCCCGATCCCTGACGTTCCGAGCTTCGCAAGGCCGAAGTCCAGCAGCTTGATGCCCGCTTTGGTGACGAGAATATTCGCAGGCTTGAGATCGCGATGAGTGATGCCCTTCTTGTGCGCGGCATCGAGCGCATCACAAATCTGCACAGCGTACTTCAGTGCTTGATCGACAGGCAAGGGCCCCTTGAGAGGCGTGCCCTCGATGTACTCCATCACAAGATAGTTCGGGCCGACGTCGTGCAGGGTACAAATGTTGGGATGGTTCAATGCCGCGATAGCTTTGGCTTCTCGCTCGAAGCGTTCGCTGAACTGCGCATCGGAAACTTTGAGCGCGACGATGCGGTCGAGACGGGGATCGCGCGCCTTCCACACCTCTCCCATGCCGCCTTTGCCGATAGGTGCGATGAGCTCATACGGGCCGAGTTTGTTGCCGGACTGAAGCGGCATCTGCTTCTTAGTGCTTAGTTTAGCCGATCAGAAAACAGTTTGTGCCTGGATGACGGCGCATCCGGAAACTATCCCACACCCGCAACCTCGATGTCTTCTCGACGCGAGCCAGACGGGTTCTGGGAGATGAGGCTAAGCCTCGTCGCCAGGCCCGGCGCTTGCGTACCATCATCTCGCCTTGGGGAATGGCTACCGATAACACGTAATAACGCTGTCCACAAACCCTGCTTGCCCGCCCATGCGGAGCAATTTTCGAGTGCAACGATCCGACCGGAGACCTAAGGGCGTTTCCCACAACGCCTTTTGGGGCCAGTGTACGAAGCCACTTTTCGCCCACGGGATATACAATTGATCCGTAGAATTAGAGACAGACCTGAATATCCTGGAGGCCCATATGGTCGGCCGCATAATCTCGCACTACGAGATCATTGAAAAGCTGGGCGAAGGCGGTATGGGGGTCGTCTACAAGGCTCAAGACACCCACCTCGACCGCTCCGTCGCCATCAAGGTCTTGCCGCCCGAAATGGTGGCCGATCCCGAGCGCAAACGGCGCTTCATCCAGGAAGCGCGAGCGGCCTCGGCGCTGCGTCACCCCAACATTGTCACCATCTACGATATCGACCAGCACGATGGCGCCGACTACATCGCCATGGAGTATATCCCCGGCCGTACCCTCGACCAGTTGATCGGCCGCAAAGGGCTGAGGTTGGGCGAGGCCTTGAAGTACGGCGTGCAGATCGCCGACGCCCTGAGCCGGGCGCACGCCGCCGGCATTGTCCATCGCGATCTCAAGCCCGGCAACATCATGGTGGACGAGCACGGTCTGGTCAAAGTGCTGGATTTCGGTCTCGCCAAATTGACCGAGCCAACGCCGGGATTGGACGAATCCACGCGCACCATCAAACCCACCACCGAGGAGGGGACCATCGTCGGCACGGTGGCCTACATGTCGCCGGAGCAGGCCGAAGGCAAGCCCCTGGACGCGCGCTCCGATATTTTCAGCTTCGGGGCGATGCTCTACGAGATGCTGTCAGGCAGGCGCGCATTTCAGAAAGACTCGAAGATCTCCACCCTGGCGGCCGTCCTCACCCAGGAACCCGGTCCGCTCCCCGACGAAATTCCCCGCGATCTCGAGCAGGTCGTCATCCGCTGCCTCCGCAAGGACCCTGCGCGGCGCTACCAGCACATGGACGACGTTAAAGTCGCCCTCCAAGAGCTGAAGGAGGACTCCGAGTCGGGCAAGCTCTCGGCCCCAAGCCAGCGCGCGGCCCCGGCTCCTCGCACCCACCACTGGCTGTGGCCCGCGATTGGCGCCGCTGCCCTCGTCTTGCTCGCGGCAGCCGGCTTTTTCCTGTGGCAGCGAGCCCGCGCCGCGCCCCTCACCGCCCAGGACACCATCCTCCTCGCCGAGTTCGTCAACACCACCGGCGACCCCGTCTTCGACCTCACCCTCCGCCAGGGACTCGCCGCCCAGCTCGAACAGTCGCCCTTTCTCAACCTCCTCGCTGAGGAGCGCGTTCGCGAAGCCCTGCGGTTGATGAGCCGCCCGCCCGACACCCGCATCACCAACGAAATCGGGCGCGAGATCTGCCTTCGCCAGAACGCCAAGGCCCTCATCGAAGGCTCCATCGCCGCGCTCGGCGCGCACTACGTCCTCACCGTCGCCGCCGTCCAAGCCGCCACCGGCTCGGATATTGCCCGCCTTCAGGTGGAGGCCGCGTCCAAGGAGCGGGTCCTCCGCACCCTCGGCGACGCCGCTGCCCAGCTTCGCCACAGGCTCGGTGAAGCTTTGCCCTCGATTCGGGAATACGATGTCCCGCTCGACCAAGCCACTACCTCCTCTCTCGAAGCGCTCAAGGCCTTCTCCCTCGGCAGGGCGAGAAACAGCGCCGGCGACTACGCCGAAGCCCTGCGCTACCAGCAGCGCGCCATCGAGCTCGACCCCAACTTCGCCACCGCGTACCGCGGTCTCGCCACCAGCTACTACAACCTGGGGCAGGCCGAACTGGCCAAAGAGGCGGCGCGCAAAGCCTATGAGCTCCGCGAACGCTCCAGCGAGCGCGAGCGCCTCATGATCGAATCCCTCTACTGCGAGCATGTGACGGGAGATATAGTGCGGGACATCGAGATTCTGTCCGAGGTCAGCAGAACCTGGCCCCGCTATTACACTGTCTGGAACCAGCTCGGCCTGGCCTACCGCGCCACCGGGCAGGACGAAAAAGCGCTGGGAGCTTTTCAGACTTCGATGCGTCTGTACCCTTCTGCCCTGGGGTACGGCAACCTTGCGGCATCATTCGCGAGCCTCAACCGCTTTGCCGAGGCAAAAGAGGTGTGCACCCAGGCTGTCCAAAAGGGCGTAAACTCCACCGTTTGCCACCAGATCCTTTACAGCCTCGCCGCGATCGCCGGCGACGACGCCGCCATGAAGCAGCAGCTCGATTGGGCCGCCGCCCGGCCCGACCAGTACGAGTTCCTCACCTGGCAGGCAGACACCGCCGCCTTCCAGGGCCAGTTGCGCCGCGAGCGCGAATTGCGCCTCCGCTCCGTGGAATACCACCTGCGCCGCAACGCGCGCGAGCGCGCGGCCGGCGCTGCTGCTAAGCTCGCCGTGGATGAAGCCTTCTTCGGCCAGTGCCGCCAGGCGCAGCAGGACGCGCAAAAAGCCTACGAGATTCGCCCCGCCTATGCGGTGAGTACCGTGGCCTACGTCGCCACCCAATGCGGCGATACTGTCCGCGCCGATTCCTTCTTCGCTGAATGGGCCAAGACCGCCTCGCCCGAAAATACCCGCCTCAACGAGGCCTTGATGCCCTGCTTCCGCGCCTTGGTCGATGCCCGCGCCCATCGCCCGGTGGACCTTTCCCTCGTGCGCGGGCCCAACCCGTATGGCGCCGTCACCGGAATAACCCTCGATGGCTGCCGCGGCGATGTCTACCTCTCCCAGCACATGCCCGCCGAAGCCGCCGCCCAGTTCCAGCACATCCTCGATCACCGCGGTTGGTATCCCCTGCACATCAACTACATCGACGCGCACCTCGGCCTCGCCCGTGCCGCCGCGCAAGCCGGCGACCTCCCCAAGGCCCGCAAGTTCTACCAGGACTTCTTCGCCCTGATGAAAGACGCCGACCAGAACCTCCCTCTCCTCCTGGAAGCCCACCGCGAATACGAGGGACTGCGCGCGGCCCCCTGATAACGCGGCCTTGGCGGAGATCAGTGAACCCCGTCGCCGTGTCCCGCGCGGCGCGGTCAAATTCGTCAATGATGAAGACGGAACCGGGTAGCCGGCTCAGGGCTGAAGTGCCTACCGATATTCACTCTTAACGCTGCTGCGGCAGATGATTCTACGTTTGCCGACTCCGCGTCTGTGGTTCGCTACCGGACGGGCATCGCCCATTTTCAGGGAACGGCGTTTCACGGGATCAATCCGACCGCCCGTGCCAAAACGCGCAATAGAGCGTTTTTGGAGAACGTAATAACCAAGCGGGCTAATCTGTCTTTCCCATCCTGCCGTCAGTACGGCGGTGGCAAATCGGGTGCCCTTGTTGTGCCCCGGATCGCTCTGCCGAGCCGAGCTGGGGCATCCGCTATCAGAATGCCCCCGAATAGGCGACCGGAGTAAAGGTGATGGATCCGTCTGACGGGTTCTTGAACTGGATCGCCACACTGACCGACGCCCCCGGCGCCAGCGTCCCCGCCGACACCAGGATGTAAGGGTTGACGCCGACCACGCCGGTCTCGTTCGTCATCGTTGCATTGGAAGACAGGTTCGTCAGCAAAACCTCGATTGGCCCGCTGATCGGCGCTGCGCTCGTGTTATGTACCGTCAGGGTGCTCGTCCAAAGGCCGGTGGCGCGATTCACCGCGAAACCGGTCTGAGTCACGCTCACCTGTCCCGACACGTTGAGGACCACCGCTAAGGTATGCGTAGTATCGCTGCTGGTG
>JBEKYD010000185.1:0-15224 GCA_049511335.1 Bryobacteraceae bacterium
CAAGAGATCGGCAAAGTCACTGAAACCATCACCGAGATTTCCTCCCAGACCAACCTGCTGGCGCTCAACGCCACCATCGAAGCCGCGCGCGCCGGTTCGGCCGGCAAAGGCTTCGCGGTGGTAGCCAATGAGATCAAGGAACTGGCCCAGCAGACCGCTGCCGCCACCGAAGACATCAAGGCAAGGATCGCGGGCGTGCAGTCGTCCACTTCCGGAGGCATCGCCGAAATCGGCAAGGTCTCGCAGGTGATCCATGAGGTGAGCGACATCGTAGGCTCCATCGCCGCGGCCATCGAGGAGCAGGCCACGGTCACCAAGGAGATCGCGCGCAACATCGGCGAGGCCTCCAACGGAGTGCGGGACGCCAACCTGCGCGTGTCGGAGAGTTCGAAAGCCACCGAAGACATTGCCAAGAAGATCGCCGTTGTAAACCAGGCGACGTGCGAGATGGCGGAAGGCAGCGAACAGATACGAGCCAGCTCTACCGATCTTTCCAAGTTAGCCGAACGGCTGCGGACGACCGTTTCGCGGTTCCATGTCTCAGGAGGCAATCATGCCATGATCCAATACGCGATCGCCGCGCATTCCTCCTGGATAGCCCGGCTGAAGGCAGCGATTGTCAGCTGCCACCTCGACACACCGGTCAGCGCGATCCGGGCGGATAACCAGTGCCAGTTCGGGAAGTGGCTCCACGGCAAGGAGATCTCTGACGCGCAGAAGCAGTCCGAACATTACCATACGTGCAAACGGCTTCACGCCCAGTTCCACGAGGAAGCCTCGAAGATCGCGCAGATGGCGATTTCGGGCCAGAAGGAAGCGGCCACACAGGCGATGGGCCCGTCCAGCGAATTTGTCAGGGTTTCGACCGAATTAACCGGTGTCCTCAACCGCTGGAACGCTGCCGCTTGAGTCTGTTCGGGAGGATCTTATGGCCACTACGTTAACATCGCAAGCCGGGCAGACGGTTCTGCTGGCAACTTTTTTCGTGCGCGAAGCGCTCTGTGCCCTGGATGCGGCTGGAATCCAGGAGGTGATCCGCCTGGGACCGCTCACTCCCGTGCGGCATGCCCCAGCGGATGTCGCTGGAATCATCAACCTGCGCGGCAAGATCGTCACCATCCTCGATCTCGGCCTGCGGCTTGGGTTCGCCAAGGCGGTTCCCGGCGGCGACAGCCGGATATTTATCATCGAGGACCGCAATGAATTCGTCGGACTGCTGGTGGACGAAGTGGTCGAGGCCGAGCGCGATCAATGGCAGGCGCCGCCAGCCAACGTTCGCGCGGGGCAAGGGAGATTCTTCCAGGGCGTCTACCGCACTGGCGGTCGCGCGATCACGGTTCTCGACCCCGGCGCCATTCTCGCGGAAGGGATGCAGTAATCGCTCTGGCGGGGATCGAACAGTGAGCATACGAGTCTTGGTGGTCGACGACACGGTGGTATTCCGGCGAATCGTTTCCGATGCCTTGGCCGGGCTCCCGGGAGTGGAGGTAGTCGGGACAGCCGCCAACGGTAAGCTGGCGTTGTCGCGCATCGCCGCCCTCGATCCCGACCTGGTCACGCTCGACATTGAGATGCCGGAGATGAACGGCATCGAGGTGTTGGAAGCCATGGGGCGTGTCGGCTTGATGGCTGGCGTCATTGTGCTCAGCGCACTAACCACACGCGGCGGAGAGATGACCGTACGCGCGCTGGAGTTGGGCGCCTTCGACTTCATCACCAAACCCGAAGGTGGAACTCCGGCCGGAAATATCGCGAAGCTACGCGGCGATTTGCAGCCGATGGTCCGGGCCTTCGAGCGTCGGCGGGACATTCGTCTGATACTGAAAGGGACGCCGGGTCCCCCGCCTCGGTCCGACGTCGCGCCGGCGCGTCCGGTTTCCGCCGCGCCGGAACGGACCCTTGTGAGGCGGCAGCGGAACGGTTCCCCACTGGTTCTGATCGGCGTCTCCACGGGGGGACCCGCCGCCCTGGGCAACCTGCTGCCGGCGCTTCCCGGCGATTTGGGAGCTCCTGTTTTTATCGTCCAGCACATGCCGGCCCTGTTCACGAAACCGCTGGCAGCCAGCCTCGACCGGAAGAGCGCGGTTCGCGTCGGCGAGGCCCAGGATGGCACAATCGCACAACCGAACTGCGCCTACCTCGCTCCCGGAGGTCTGCAAATGAAACTGGAAGCCGGCCCGCGGGGAGAAGCGATCCTGCGGCTCACCGACGATCCGCCCGAGAACGGCTGCAAGCCGGCGGTGGATTATCTGTTCCGCTCCGCGGCCTTACAATTCCCCGGCCGATCGGTTGCCGCGATTCTGACCGGTATGGGAAACGATGGAACGGCGGGGTTGCGCATGTTGAAGCGCGGCGGTTGTTGTTCCATCGCGCAGGACGAAGCCAGTTGCGTGGTTTTCGGTATGCCGAAAGAGGCGATCGCCGCCGGCCTCATCGATACGGTCGCGCCGCTCGACCGGATCGCCGCCGCCATTGTCCGGTCGGTCCGCGAGGGTGCGGCGTGATCAAGCTGCTTCCCGAGGAATGCCGGCCCCTGGCGGAGTATATTTACTCGATCTGCGCCGTCACCCTGGACCAGTCCAAGAGTTACCTGATCGAAGGCCGCTTGGGCCGCTTGGTGGAAGAAACCGGGTGCGGCAGCTTTGGCTGCCTGGTGCAGCGGGCGAAGTCCGAATCGAGCCGCGCTCTCCAAAAACGCATCATCGATGCCATCACCACCAACGAGACGCTATTCTTTCGGGATACCGCGCCTTTCGATCTGCTCCGCCACAGGATCGTGCCGGATCTGATCGATCGGCGAAGGACCGGCGCCGCGCGAATTCGCATCTGGAGCGCCGCTTGTTCCACCGGGCAGGAGGTTTACAGCCTCGCCATCCTGCTCAAAGAACTGCTCGGCGATCCTGACCGGTATGGCGTCCGCCTGATTGGCACCGACATATCCAACGACGCGATTATCCGTGCCAGCCGCGGCTGGTACAACGCCACCGAGATTGCTCGGGGATTAAGCGAGCCCCTTCGGGACAAGTACTTCATCAGAGCGCGGGATGGGTGGCAGATTCGCGATGAGATTCGCGGCATAGCCTCTTTCAAGCACCTGAACCTGATGAGCGACCTGTCGGCGCTGGGCAAGTTCGACATTATTTTCTGCCGCAACGTGGCGATCTATTTCAACGAATCCGATAAGGTCTCGCTGTTCCGGCGAATCCACCGCGCTCTGGAGCCGAACGGTTACCTGGTGATCGGCGCCATGGAATCGCTCAACGGAGTCGCCCCGCAGTTTGAATCGAAATGGCATTTGCGCTCGGTGTACTACCAGGCGAAAACGGATTCTCGCACCATGTGAGCGTCTCGATGAACGGGATCGGCCAATATTTCGGAGCAACTCCCCCTGAGTCGCCGGGCGCCGATATCGGGCGGCAAGCGCCGGTCGATCCGGTTTCGGCGGCTGGCGCCGCGTCCCTTATGGCCCGGGAAGCTGCCCAGGCCCTGGCCTATCGTTGTGCGCACGGAGTGCTCGCCTATCCCGCGGTCCTGTTCACTACCGTCTTCGTGGTGCCTGGAGAGACCCGGCGCCTGATGTTCGTAGTACCGTGCGGGCTGCTGCTGCTTCTGGTGGTCGGCGTGCGCTTGGCCGCGATGTTGCCTTTCGACTCGCGCTACCCGCCGAATCCCGACCGCTGGAGACGCCATTTCCACGCCGGCGTTTATGGCTCGGGCGTAGTTTGGGTTGCCTTTGCGCTCCAGGAGATGATCGCCAGCGGCTCGGCGTGGCCCACTTGGATGGTAATGTTGATGACCGCCGGAATCGCCGCCGGGTCCACCACTTCTCTCGCACCCGACCCGCCGGTGCTCTATCGGCTCCTGGCGCTTCTGCTCGGGCCTCTCCTGTTCCTGGGGCTGATTCAGGGAGGGAGTTGCGGCAACGCGATCGCCATCGTGGTGACCGTTTTCCTAGCTTTTATCCTGGTCCAGGCGCGCCATAACTGCCGGGACTTCCGGCAATCGACTCTCGACAAACAAGCCCTGCGGGAAGCCACCCGTCGCCGGGAAGCCCTGGTCAATTCCATCGATGGCATCGTCTGGGAAGCAGACCCGCTTAGCCGGCGGTTCAACTTCGTGAGCCGGCGCGCCGAGACCATCCTAGGGTATCCCGCGGAGCGCTGGCTTCGTGAACCCGCGTTCTGGAACGACCACGTCCACCCCGACGACCGGGAACGCGCGATCGCGTCCCGTAACGAAGCGGCCGCGGGCCGGGACTACGTTGTGGAGTACCGGATGCTCGCCTCCGATAGCCACGCGGTCTGGTTCCGGGATATGGTTACCGTTGGGAAAGAGCGCGGCGAGGTGGCGGCCGTCCGTGGCGTCATGGTCGACATTACCGCGCGCAAGCGCGCGAGCGAAGAGCGGGACATGTTGGCGGACGCGCTTCGCACCGTGCGGGAAGCCGTCGGCATCTCCGACCTGGAAGGCCGCATCCTTTTTGTCAATGACGCGTTCCTGGCTCTGTACGGCTGCACCCGCGAAGAGATCCTTTCCCGAAACATCCACCAGGTCCGATCGGCGAAGAACCCTCCGGAACTGGATGCCGCGATTGACGAAGGCACCAGCCGCGGCGGCTGGCAGGGGGAAGTTTGGAACCTTCGCAAGAATGGCAGCGAGTTCCCGATCTCGCTCTCGACTTCGTTGGTCCGCGATCGGGCGGGCCGCACCGTCGCCCAGGTTGGCGTAGCCAGCGACATCACCGAACGCAAGCGCGCGGACGACGAGTTGAAACGCGCTAAGGAAGCCGCCGAAACAGCCAGCCTGGCGAAGAGCGAGTTTCTGGCCAATCTGAGTCATGAAATCCGCACACCGATGAATGGCGTCATCGGTATGAATCAACTGCTGCTCGGCACACCCCTCGAGCCGCGCCAGCGCCGTTATGCCGAGGCGGTGCGGGATAGCGCGGGATTTCTGCTGTCCGTTTTGGACGACATCCTCGATTTCTCCTGGATCGAAGCCGGCAAGCTCGAACTGGAGAGCGTCGATTTCGATCTCGATTCCATCACCGGAGCCGTCTGCGATCTGCTGGCGGCGAAGGCCCAGGATAAGGGGATTGAACTGCTCTGCCACATCGACGCCGTCGTTCCCACCCAGCTTCGCGGCGATCCGCGCCGCCTGCGCCAGGTGCTTGCCAACCTGGCGGGCAATGCGGTGAAATTCACCGAGGCCGGCCAGATCTCGATCCGCGTGCGGATGGAATCGGCTGGCCCTCCGGCACTGCTGCGGTTTGAAGTGCGCGACACCGGAATCGGAGTGCCGTTGGAAAAACAGAGCTTGCTGTTTCAGCCATTCTCGCAAGTCGACGCATCCGCCGCGCGGCGTCACGGCGGCACAGGCTTAGGCTTGACGCTGGTCCGCCGGCTGGTGGAAATGATGGGTGGCCATGTGGGATTCGAAAGCCAAGAGGGCCTGGGTTCAAACTTCTGGTTTACAGCCGCCTTTGCTCTCGAGAGTGGCGATCGGACCGCGCCTCGCCCGCTCGCGGGAAAGCGCGCCCTGGTGGTGGACCGCAAGGCCGCCAGCCGCGATCTGCTGGGGCGCTTGCTGGCGGATTGGGGATGCCGGGCGGAGTGTGCCGACGGCGGCGAAGCCGCAATCGAGCGGTTGCACAACACCGCGGAGCGGTTCGACGCCGTGATCGTGGACTCGGGCGTGACGCGGGAGGGCCGGCCGCTGTGGGTCGCCTTGTGCGAGGATCCGATGCTGGCCGAAACGCCGGTAGTGCTGATCCTTCCTTGGCGGGAACGCCTGCACATCCCGAGCGGCTCGTATGCGCGATGCGCGGCGGCGATCACCAGGCCCGTCAAGCAGCGCGAACTAAAAGCCTGCCTGGCGAACCTCTTCGACGCAGTCCCTGCGCGGCCGGAACGGCGCGCCTGGCGTGGAGCCCATCTGCTTGTGGCCGAGGACAATCCGACCAATCGGGAGCTGGCGCTCGGGATTCTCGAGCAGCTAGGCTATCGCGCGGTGGAGGCGGTTTCCGATGGACAACAGGCGCTGGAGGCGCTTGGCAGGGCGGATTTTGACCTGGTGCTGATGGACTGCCAAATGCCGGGGATGGATGGCTATGAAGCCACCCGGTTGATTCGAGACAGCGCTAGCGCGGTGCGGAATCACCGGGTGCCGATCGTGGCGATGACGGCGCACGCCATGGCCGGCGACCGGGCGCGTTGTCTCGACGCCGGAATGGACGACTACATTGCCAAACCGGTGCACTCCAAGATCCTGAGAGGAGTACTCGAAAGGTGGCTGCCCGCGCCCGGTATCGCCTCCACGGCTGAAGATTCCCCCCGTTTGGAGCCGGTGCGCGCGCAGGGGCCGTCGCCGGATCAAGAGGCCGGCAGCGGCGGACAGCCTTCGCAGGGTGCTGCCGGGACTGTGCCGGCCCCGGCGGAGGTTGCGCGAATGGTTTCTCCGCCGCGGCAGGACGGTGGAAGCGCGCCCAGCCATGAGTGGAGCAACATGCTGGCGGCTGCTTTGGACCAAATCGCCGAAGGCGTCGTGATCACCGACGCCGAAGCGCACATCCAATATGTCAACCGGTCCTTCACCAAGCTGACGGGCTACGGCGCGGAAGAAATGATCGGACAACACCCACCTGTGCTCCAGTCTGGCCCGCAAGGCCCCAAATCCCACCAGCGGGTGTGGCGGAGTATCCGGAAGGGAAACGTCTATGCCGGCGAAATCACCAACCGGCGCAAGGACGGCAGCGAGTACCCCGAAGAAATTACCATCGCTCCGCTGCGGAACTCTCTCGGCGCGATCACCAATTACATTGCCGTCAAACAGGATGTGACCGCGCGCCGGGCGGCTAAGAACATACAGGAAATTCTGGCGGCCATTGTGGAATCGTCCGAGGACGCCATATTAAGCCACACGCCCGAGGGCACGATTACCAGTTGGAACCGCGCCGCGGAAAGAGTGTACGGGTACTCGGCCCAGGAGGCCCTGGGCAAGTCCGTCTCCATCCTTGTCCCTCCCGGCCTGACCGGCAACTTATGGCGGGCGCTGAAGCTTCTCCAAGCCGGTGAAACGATCTCGCAATTGGATGGCATGGGATTCACTAAGGACGGCCGGAGAATCAATGTCAGCGTGTCGTCGTCTCCGATTTATGACGCCGGCGGGCATCTGATGTCCATCGCCGCGGTCGTCCGGGATATCACCGGGCGCATGCGCACCCAGGATGCTTTGCGGGAAAACGAAGAACAATTCAGAACGCTCTTCGCGGATGCTCCGGTCGGCATCGCGCGAGTCTCGCCCGACGGTTTTTTCCTGCAAGCGAATGCGGCACTCTGCCGCATCCTGGGTTATTCCGAGGAGGAATTGAAAGCGAAAAGCTGGCTGGAGTTGACACACCCGGACGACTTGGACCTCAGCCGGCTATTCCATCGATCCCTGCCCGAGGCGAACTACCCGGTAGCTTACGAGAAGCGCTATGTCGATAAGCAAGGCAACTTGATACCGGTGCGCATCCGCGCCTCCCTGGTGAGGGACGCCGAAGCCAGTCCCCGCTACTTCATCATCCACGTGGAGGACATCAGCGAATCCAGGCAAGCCAAAGAGGCGCTGCAGCTTTCCGAAGAACGGTGGCGCATGCTCTTCGCGCGGAATCTCGCCGGCGTCCTTCGCACTTCGGCAACCGGGCGAATCCTGGACTGCAACCAGGCGACGGCCCTCATTCTGGGTTGCAATTCGCCCGCGGAATTGATCGGCAAGAGCTTAGTCGAATTTTACTTTTCCGCGCAGGACCGGGAACGGTTCGCGCAAACGTTGATGAGGGAAAAGGCGCTGACGGGCTTCGAAGTGAAGTACCGGCGGCGCGATGGCCAGCCCGTATGGGTGCTCACGAATGCCAATTATTTTGTAGACGCAGAGGACGGCGGGGTGCTGGAGGGCACCCTCATCGATATCACAGACCGGAAGCGGGCGGAGGAGCAACTCCGGGAAGCCAAGGAGATCGCCGAGCGGGCCAACCGCGCCAAAAGCGCATTCCTCGCCAACATGAGTCACGAAATCCGCACTCCCATGAACGGCATTCTCGGAATGGCCGGGCTCCTGCTGGAGGATAATTTGGATCCGCGGCAGCGCAGCCGCGCCAAAACCGTTCGCGACAGCGCCGAAGCGTTGCTGGCTATCCTGAACGACATCCTCGATCTCTCCAAGATGGAGGCCAGCAAACTGGAGCTGGAGAAGCAGCCATTCGACCTGCGCAACCTGGTCGAAGGGGTGGCTGACCTTATGGCCGTGAAGGCCCAGGAAAAGGGTGTGGAATTGTTAGCTTTTATCGAGCCGGACGTGTCTACCGAACTGTGCGGCGACTCGAGCCGCCTGCGCCAGGTTCTGGTCAATCTCACCGGAAACGCCGTTAAGTTTACCAGCGCGGGCGAGGTTTCGATTCGGGTCAAGCAGGCTGGCGCCGGCGATCCGGCCCGGATCCGCTTCGAAGTGAAGGACACTGGCGTCGGAATTTCCGAGGATAAAAGGCACCTGTTGTTTCAACCGTTCTCCCAGGTCGATTCTTCCACCGCCCGGCAGTATGGAGGGACCGGTCTGGGTCTATCGATCGTGCGCATGCTGGTGGAGCTCATGGGTGGCGAGGTGGGCGTCCGGAGCGAGGAGGGCAAAGGCTCCGAGTTCTGGTTCACGGTCCCGGTGGAACGGCAGCTCGCCGTGGAGCGACCGCGCTCTCTTTCCCTGGCTGGTTGGCAAATCCTCGTCGTGGACGCCAACCCGGCCAGCCGTGGCCTGATCATGGAATTGATGGCGTTGTGGAAGGCTGGCGCGGAACAGGCTGGCGATGTCGAAACCGCGCTGGATGCGCTGCGGAGCGCGGCGGATCGTCCTTTCGATGCCATCTTGGTGGATCTACAGATGCCGGGGCTCGACTGCGAACGGTTCCCGGCTCTGGTGCATCGGGCGCTCCAGGCGGAGCGCACCGCCGTTGTGCTGATGGTTCCCCTCAGCCAAGCGGGGGATGCCGAGCGCTGGCGCCGGCTGGGGTTCGCCGGACACGTCGGCAAACCGGTGAAGCAGGGCGAGCTAGGCACTTGCCTGGCTTCGATTCTGGGCTATGGCCCCGCACCCGCGCGCTCCGGACCAAAGCGGAGGAAGTCGCCAACGGATCGCGCAGCGCGGGCGCAAATACGTCTGTTGGTTGTCGAAGACAACAGCGTGAACCAGGAGGTGGCATTGGGGATCCTCGAGAACCTCGGGTACCGCGCCGATGTGGCCGCCGATGGCGCCGGCGCCTTAAACGCCTTGGGCCGCCAGGACTACGATTTAGTCTTGATGGATTGCCAGTTGCCGGGCATGGATGGCTACGAGACCTCGCGGCTGATTCGTAAGCCAGAAACGCCCGTCCGCAACCATGACATACCGGTCGTTGCCACCACGGCGAACGCCATGAGCGGCGATCGCGAAAAGTGTCTCGCCGCCGCGATGAACGGATATCTCTCTAAACCGCTTAGAGCCGACACGCTGGAACAGGCGATCGAGGAATGGACTTGCGGCCCGCGGGCCGCAATCGAGCCTTCCCTCCCTCCGCCTCTCCCCGAAACCGTCTCTACCGCGGCAGGGTTCGACCGTGAGGGTCTTCTCGAGCGGGTGATGGGCAACCGGGAATTGGCCTGCCGGATTGTCCGCGGATTTGTGAAAGACATGCCCGGGCAGATCGCGCTGCTGGCCCAAGCCGTGAGCGAAGGCGATTCCAAACAGGTACGGCTGCTCGCCCACTCCATCAAGGGGGCAGCCGCCAGTGTGGGCGGGCTGGATATGCGACAGGCCGCCTGGAAGCTGGAACAGCAGGGCAGCGCCGGCGACCTGACAACCGCTGCCGACGCTTTGCCCGAATTGTCAGCTAGCTTCGAAAGTGTCAGGCCGCTTATGGAGCGATTCTGTCATGAGGATCCGGCCACTCTTTAATAACTTACAGGCTGTAAGTGCCTGAAAGCGGCGCATAGCAGGAGAGTCCAACGAGCGGAATCCTACGTCCTCGTCGTGTCAATGGTTTGACCGATGGACGCCGGTCCGCTTGGAATGGTCACGACTCCGAAGATCTCCCCCGAAAACGAGGCTTGCCAGAACTCGCTCGCCACTCTTGCAGAGGAAGGCGTCGAGATCGCGATTCCTGGTAACGTGGTGAACTAGGAGTCTCAATCATGCGCTCGAATGTGTGCCTGCTCGCTACGATCATCCTTGCTTTGCCGGCTGCCTATAGCCAGTCCTCGGGACAGAACCAGGCCCATCCGGACCACATGGAGCACCGCTTTGACCGTCCGGAGCTTTCCGCGAAAAGCTTTGACGACCCGGCGCGGGATGCGTGGCAGTTGCCGGACCGCGTGATCGCGGCGCTGGCGCTGAAGCCTGGGCAAATCGTCGCTGACATCGGCTCAGGGACCGGCTACTTCACTGTTCGGCTGGCGAAATCCGCGGCGGCGCCGAAAGTCTACGGCGCGGATATCGAGCCTGCCATGGTGACATACCTGCGCGAGCGCGCGGCCAAGGAAGGTCTCGGCAATATAGTGGCCGTCGAAGCCGCCGCCGATACCCCGAATCTGCCGGAGCCCGTGGACTTGGTTCTGATCGTAGACACCTATCACCATATCGGTAGCCGCGAAATGTATTTCAGTAAGCTGCGGTCGTCGCTCAAACCCGGCGGCCGGGTGGCGATCGTCGACTTCCGGCCCGATTCGCCGGAGGGCCCGCCGAAAGAGTTTCGCTTCTCTCCGGAAAAGTTCCAGGCGGAAATGTCCAAAGCGGGATACAAGCTGGCGCGGCAGTATGACTTTCTGCCGCGGCAGAACTTTCTGATCTTCGAACTTGCGGGCAAGACACCGCGCTAGCGCCCGCCGCGGACGAGGGCGTCCAGCCGGCGCAGGGGGCCTTCCCCACCGAATTCTGATATCGTCATTTGGGTACGCTATGACACTGCGAAGAGAATTCTTGAAGCGCGCAGGCTTGGGTTTGGCCGGCGGCGCGCTGGCCGTTGGAATCGACGGAAGATTGGCGAAAGCGGCAGCCCCCGGTGCGGCGTTCGACGTCAAGGCGTTCGGCGCCACCGGCGACGGCAAGGCCCTGGACACGCCCTCGATCAACAAGGCCATCGAAGCCGCTGCCGCGGCGGGCGGCGGCACGGTCAGCTTTCCGGCCGGCAGTTATCTCTGCTTCTCCATCCGTCTCAAGAGCAACGTGGCTCTGTACCTGGATGACGGCGCCACCATCATCGCCGCCGACACCCCGGAAGGCGGCGCCGGCGGATACGACGCCGCCGAGCCCAATTCGTGGGATAAGTACCAGGATTTCGGCCACAGTCATTTTCATAACAGTCTCATTTGGGGCGAGGGCATCGAGAATGTCGGCATCACCGGCAGCGGCCGCATCTGGGGTAAAGGGCTGAGCCGCGGCCAAGGCGCGATGAATCCCGGAGTGGGGAACAAGTCGATCGGCCTGAGAAGCTGCCACAACGTGCTGCTGCGCGATTTCTCCATTCTTCATGGCGGCCACTTCGGCGTCTTGGCCACGGGTGTGGACAACCTGACCATCGACAATTTGAAAATCGACACCAATCGCGACGGCATGGACGTGGATTCGTGCCGCAACGTACGGATTTCGAACTGTTACGTCAACTCGCCCTGGGACGACGGCATCTGCTTAAAGGCCGATTACGCGCTGGGCTCGGCGCGGCAAACCGAATTCGTCACCATCGCCAATTGCTACGTAAGCGGCTGTTGGGAAGAGGGGACGCTGCTCGACGGCGCCTACAAGAAGTTTGGGCCTGAAGCGCGGGTGCCGCATACCGGACGCATCAAGTTCGGCACCGAATCGGCCGGCGGATTCCGCAATATCACGATTTCCAACTGCGTCTTCGAAGGTTGCCAGGGGCTGGCGCTCGAGACCGTGGACGGCGCTCTGCTCGAAGATGTCACCGTGACTAACATCTCGATGCGCGACATCATGAGCGCGCCGATCTTTATGCGCCTCGGCAGGCGGCTCCGTGCGCCGGCCGGCCGGCCGGTGGGAACGCTGAAGCGGGTGATCATCGACAACCTGGTGTGCTCGAATTCGGTTTCCGAGTTGGGATCGATCATCAGCGGAATTCCCGGCCACTACGTTGAGGACGTCAAAATCAGCAACGTCGAAATCCAACATCAGGGTGGCGGAACTAAAGAAGACGCGGCCTACCAGCCGCCGGAGGAAGAGGACATCTATCCCGAGCCCGACATGTTCACCGCGCCGCCACGGCCAGGGCGCAATGGGCGCGGTCCGAATGGCGATTTTGTCCCGGAAGGCCAGGGACGCGGCGGTGCGGGAAGAGGTGGCCCGCCGCAGGCTGGACGCGGCACCCGCGGTCCAATGCCCCAGCCCGAGCGGCACAAGATGCCGTCGCAGGCGTTCTACGTCCGGCACGTGAAAGGCATCCAGTTCGACAATATCCTGATCCAGGCCGAGAAAGAAGACGACCGGCCGGCGTTTGTGCTCGATGACGTCCAGGACGCCGATTTCTTCCGCATCAAGACGCCGAAAGTGGCCGGCGTGCCGGTGTTTGCGCTGCACGACGTCACCGATTTCAGCGTGCACATGTGCAGCGGCGTGCAGGACACCGAGATGAAAAAGGTGGGAGGGACCACGCTTTAGTTCCGCGGTAGCCTCTTGACGCGGACCGCGTATAGGCCGATACTCGGGACGGGAGGGGGTCTTATGTCTCGCGGCCCCGTGTACGCATTATCGATCGTGGCGGCAGGCGCCGCTTTGGCATTGCCTGCTCGTGGGCAGGCCGTAGTCTCAACGCGTTCCGGCTTGGTCCACTTTTTCGAAGGAACGGTTACCGTGGCTGGGCAGCCGCTGGAAACGCGCCTCGGTAAGTTCACCAGCATACCCGAGGGCGCCGAACTGCGCACCGAGCAGGGCCGGGCGGAAGTGCTGCTCACCCCGGGAGTTTTCCTTCGCGTCGGCGAAAAAAGCGCGATTCGTATGATTGCGGCCGCTCTGTCCGACACGCGCGTGGAATTGCTGGCCGGCTCGGCCATCCTGGATTCGCGGGAACCGGGTCCCGGCACCTCAGTAACGTTGGTGTATCGGAGCTGGAACATACAACAGCCGGGGAAGGGAATATACCGCATCGATTGCGACCCGCCGCGATTGCGGGTCCGCGAGGGCGACGTAGCGGTGTCCACAACCGGCGGCGCTCCGGTTTCGGTCGGACAGGGAATGGATCTGCCGTTGGCTGCCGTGCTGGTGCCGGAAAAATCGTATAGCGAGACTCACGACGGGCTCAGCGATTGGGCCGACGGCCGTGCCGATTCGGTTTCCGCCGACAACGCCATCGCGGCAGACATCCAAGATCCCGCTTCGATGACCGGGCCGGACTTTCCCGCCGACAGCTTCACCTACTTTCCCATGCTCGATCTTTACTCACCGGTTGTGAGCCTGTCGGGCCCGTACGGCTCGTTGAGCGCGTATCCGTCGATGTATGGGCCGTTTTCGTCCGGATTTTCTTCCATCTACTTGCCGGGTTACACGCGGTCGCCGTTGTTCTGGAGGCTGCCGTCGGGCGGAATCGGGCGATCGATTTATCCGCCATCCCGAATTGGTCTTCCCGGATCGCCCATCGTGCATACGCCGATCGGGGTGCATTCCCCGGCGCCCCGTCCGATAGCGCCACGCCCAGTTCCAGGCGTAGGAGTTCACGGAGTGGCCGGGCACCGGTAGTTCGGAAGCCGGAGACAGAAGGCGCGCTAGTTATCCATCGGAGCGTAGTATCCCTGCCTCCAATGCATTCTTAGCGAAGGCATGCCGGGCGGCTGAGAGACTTTCACTTCGACGCTATGATACTTGCCGTCTCTAACCTGGTCCTTTGGGTAATAGCCGAGAACATACTGATTGCGAAGTTCGATCGCAATCCTCGCCGCCACGCTGGGCAAATCGCTCGGGAGCGTTGCCGCAACCGCCCGGCCGCCGGTTTGAATGGCAATTTCAGAAAGCAACTTCGGCCCGGATATTTCCTCCGGAGTCAACGCCAGCGAGAACACCGGATCGAACACTCCCATCGCGTAAACTTCCACGTCGGCTTGGCGAACCAGCGTCTCGATCTGGGCCGCGGTGTATGTGCTGTGGTTGTCTCCGCCATCGGAAACAATCACAATCGCCTTGCGCGCATTCTTCGCCTTCTTCATCTCGCCCAAGGCAAACTTGACCGCGTCGAGCAACGCCGTCAGACCCGCGGGCTGCACGTTCTGAAGCGCGCCGCGAATCTCCTGGGTCTGGCCCGTGAATCCGACCGAGAGCTCGGCTTTCTCGTTGAATTCAACCAGAAAAGCCTCGTCGTTCGGATTCAAGACCTTCAGAAAGACCTCGGCAGCGTCCCGCGAGGTACTTAGTTTATATTCCATGCTGCCGCTGGTATCGAACGCCAGACCTATGGAGAGCGGGACGTCCTCGCCCGAGAAATGGGCGATCGGCTGTTCCGCGCCGTTATCGAAGAGCCGGAAGTCTCCCTTCTGAAGGCCCAGAACGAAGCGATTCCCTTTGTCGGTTACCGACACCGGGATAACTACGAGATTGGAATCCGCCCGGAAACTCGGCTGCACGCCTTGGATTGGCGTTTGTGGAGCGACCCCCGGCGGAGAGGATTGTACTCCGCCATTTGTCTGACTTAGTACAAAACTGGAAAGTAAGACAGCGATAGCCGCGGCACGCACCAAACAGACGAAATATGACGGGCATCTGGCCGGCCGCACGATCCAACTCCCGAGCACTGTAAGTGTATCACGAGCCGAGCGGTCTTATGCCCAACCATTCCTGGTGCTGCGACTATGTGGCCGTTTGCAACGTGTATTCGCTCAAGTTCGGCATCCCCGAGGACGGTCCCAAAACGGAAGCCTCCCTGGACCTGATGGAACACGACCGGCCGCCTTTCGATGCCACCTATTCGCACTATCCGGAATATAGCCGCGTAGCCTGTAACCGGTTTCCCGACGCCCTGCGACAGGTAAACAGATCGGCCGGGCCGGGCTCCGATGAGCAAGCGGGAAAATCCGGCGCAGGGGTTACTGTCCCTCGTTTACCGGTGGCGAGGGCCGCTACATGATCCGGCTGAAGGGTGGCGCCGTAGCGGAGAAACCGAGCGCCAAACCCGAGCAGGCGATTCCCTTGCTGCGCGACGTGCTGGAAACGCACCGGCTCGA
>JBEKYD010000186.1:0-21316 GCA_049511335.1 Bryobacteraceae bacterium
GACTTACACGGCGCTTAACGAAAAAGTGAGATCGGCCCGAGTAGCAGTCACAAGGCTTGCAAATATTCTCTTACCCCTTTCCTTCCATCAGCCTACAGCCAATCCATGCCCTCCTTCGCCCCTGGCTTTTTGACCCTCGTACGTTATCGTGGAGCCGTAAGGTAGCCCCATGAACGATCTTCCCCTCTCGCCCCAGATGCTCCAGGTCATCGACGCCCTGTCTAGCGGCGCGAACCTCACCGATGCCGCCGCTCGAGCCGGCGTCCATCGCAACACCATCGCCAATTGGCGTCGCAATGTCCCGCCGTTCCAGGCGGCGCTACAGCAAGCCGAGTCCGACCGCGATCTCCTCTTCCGCGAACGCGCCGCGGAACTCGCCGACCTGGCCTTCGCTTCCCTCCGCGAGATACTCGCGGATCCGAAATCCTCTCCCTCCGTGCGCCTCAGGACCGCACTTTCATCATCCAAACCGCCCTGGGCCAAACCCCTGCCAAGGCCGCTAAGCCGCTTGTCCTCAATAATCTGTCCGCTCGCCCGTTTGCCTCAAATCCGCCTGTGCCCCCACAACCGGATCAGGAGGTAGAACCTGAAAATCTGTACAAAAATGCACAACAGCCCTACCGCCGCTCTGCACCCAAGATCGGCCGTAACGAGCCGTGCCCCTGCGGCAGCGGCAGAAAATACAAGCGCTGCTGCCTATTGAAACCTCAAACCGCCGCCGCCTGAAATGCACAAAAATGCACAACAGCACGGCGGAAACCGGGCCGCACCCGGTCCATTTTGAGAAAATAGGAGGGTACGAAGGAGTGAATAGCCTGCGCGGCTACCGGAGCCCCAGAATCTACTCACCTCGAGAGGTGGTGACGCCGTGAAGCCTGGGAAGGAATTCGACTGTGTCGAGATGAAGGCGGAGATTCAAGAGCGGCTACTGCGCGAAGTTGCCGAATTGGGTGAGGAGGAAGCCGAAAGGCGACGGGCGGAGCGCTTGTCGCGCGATCCGATTTTGGGCAGCTTCTTGCGAGCAAAGATGGCCGATGGCAACGGATCCGCCGAGCGGACGCCAGCCGCCTGAATCCCACAGCCCGCATGAACAACAGTACTTGCCAGGCGGTCGGGCGCCAGGCATCGCCCTGCTGGTCCTCAACCGTCAGGCGATTTCGTTGGAGGGGGTTGGGATATGCACCGGCAAGATCGCCGGCGCTGCTGGCGGTTTGGGCAAGTTTGGGCGGATCTGCGATCCTCGCGGCTCTGGAACGCCGGCTGGATAGCCGCGGCTTCACCGGCTAAAGCCGGCGCCACCTGGCCCGCGGCTTTGACTCGCGGCGGTTGGGAAGGTTCGGGATGAGGGCGCTGCGGAACGCCCGAAGGCGCGCCCCCGCCCCAGGTTGGTAACATGAAAATAGCTCCCGAAATGGATCCGCACAACGTAGATTTGAAGCAGACCATCAATCTGCCCAAGACAGCCTTTCCCATGAAGGCCAACCTGCCGCAAACCGAGCCAAAGCTGGTCGCGCGGTGGGAGAACGAAAACCTTTACGCGGCCATTCGCGCCAGCCGCACCGGGCGGCCGACCTATATCCTGCACGACGGGCCGCCTTACGCCAACGGGCGCATTCACCTGGGAACCGCCTTCAACAAAATCCTGAAGGATTTCATGGTGAAATCGAAGACCATGGCAGGCTTCGATTCCCCCTACGTGCCGGGCTGGGATTGCCACGGGCTGCCGATCGAAATCAAGGTGGATTCGGAACTGGGCGCCAAGAAAGCTCACATGCCGGCCGTCGAGATCCGCCGCGCCTGCCGCAAATACGCCGAGAAGTACATCGGCCTGCAGCGCACCGATTTCAAGCGCCTCGGCGTGCTTGGGCAATGGGACGATCCGTACCTGACGATGAGCGCCGAATACCAGGCAACCATCGCCGGCGCCTTCGTGGAGTTTCTCGATCGCGGCTACGTGTACAAAGGTCTCAAGCCGGTGCACTGGTGCATCAAAGACCGCACCGCGCTGGCCGAAGCCGAAGTGGAATACCAGGATCACGAAAGCCCGTCCATCTGGGTGCGCTTCCGCTTGACCTCGGATCCCGCCTCAATCGATCCGGCTCTCGCCGGCCGCGAGGTCTACGGTTTGATCTGGACCACCACGCCGTGGACCATTCCGGCCAACATGGCCATCGCCTTCCATCCCAAGTACGAATACGTGGCTGCGGAAGTGGCCGGCGCGGTGTACATCGTGGCGGCCGAGCTGCTCGAGGCGACCGCGGCCAAATGCGGATGGAGCGAGCCGCGCATCATCGCGCGCTTCCCCGGCGCCAGACTCGAGCGCGCCGTCTTCCGCCATCCCTTTCTGGAGCGTGATTCGCTGGGAATCCTGGCCGATCACGTCACCCTCGAGCAAGGCACCGGCGCCGTGCACACGGCTCCCGGCCACGGCCAGGAAGACTACGTGGTTGGGCGGCAATACGGTATCGAGGTGTATTGCCCGGTGGATGCGGCCGGGCGCATGTTTCAAGCTCCGGGCGCCGCCGGCGCACTGCCCGAGGTGTTGCTGGGCAAAACCGTGTGGCAGGCCAATCCGGTCGTCATCGAGCTTTTGCAAGCCCACGGCGCGCTCTGCGGCGCCGAGAAGGTCGCGCATTCCTATCCGCATTGCTGGCGGTGCCATCAGCCGGTGATCTTTCGCGCCACCGAGCAATGGTTCATTGGAATGGACCGCAACGGCTTCCGCGACGCCGCCCTGAAGGCCATCGGCGGCGTGGAATGGATGCCGGAGTGGGGGCGCGAGCGCATTTCCAATATGGTGGCCTCGCGGCCGGATTGGTGCATCTCGCGGCAACGCGTGTGGGGCGTGCCCATCATCGTCTTTTATTGCGAGGGATGCCGCGAACCGGTTACCGACCGCAAGATTCTGGATGGCATTGTGGCCTTGTTCCGCGAACATTCCGCCGACGTGTGGTACGAGCGCACCGCGGCCGAACTGCTGCCGCAAGGGTTCCAGTGCCCCAAGTGCGGCGGCGGCGAGTTTTCCAAGGAAAGCGACATTCTGGACGTCTGGTTCGATTCCGGATCGAGCCACCTGGCGGTGCTGAATTCCCGCTTCGGGCTGACCTGGCCGGCGGACATGTACATTGAAGGCGGCGATCAATATCGCGGCTGGTTCCAGAGCTCTCTGCTGGTGGGCGTGGGCATCAAGGGCGGATCGCCCTATCGCGCCTCGGCGCTGAGCGGCTGGCTGCTCGACGGCGAAGGCAAGGCCATGCATAAATCGCTGGGCAACGCCATCGAGCCCGACGAAATCATTCGCGAGCACGGCGCGGAGATCATCCGCTTGTGGGCGTCCTCGGTGGAATTCCACGAAGACGTGCGCGCGTCCAAGACCATCCTGACGCGGCTGACCGAAGCCTACCGCAAGCTGCGCAACACGTTTCGATACCTGCTGAGCAACCTCAACGATTTCGACCCGTCCAAGGACGCCCTGGCGGGGGAGGAACTGCAGGAGATCGATCAGTGGATTTTGCAGCGCGCCGAAGATCTCGTGGGGCGCTGTCTGGCGTGGTACGGCGGCTTCGAGTTCCACAAGGTCTACCACAGCGTTTATGCGTTCGCCACGGTAGACTTGAGCGCGATCTACTTCGACGTGCTGAAAGACCGGCTTTACACTTCGGCCGCCAAATCCAAAGCCCGGCGCAGCGCGCAGACCGCGCTCTACCGCCTGCTGGATGCGCTGGTGCGGCTGGTGGCGCCGCTGATGAGCTTCACCGCTGAAGAAGTATGGACCCACATGGGACAGCCGGGCAGCGTGCATACCGCCCTCTTCCCCGCCCCGGCCGAGCTGTGCGCCGGCATGAGCGACGCCGCGCGCGATGGCGCCGCCCACTGGGACCGCCTGATCGGCGTGCGCGACGAAGTTCTGAAGAGCCTGGAGACAGCGCGCCGGGAAAAGCTGATCGGAGCGCCGCTGGAAGCGCGCGTGCGTCTTTCGGCGAACGGCGACCTGTTGCCGCTGCTGGAACAATACGCGCGCGAGTTGCCGGGCTGGTTCATCGTTTCTCAGGTGAGCCTTGAAGCTGCCGCAGGCGACGGGCTAACCGTAACTGTGGAACGCGCCGAGGGCTCGAAATGCGAGCGGTGCTGGAAATATACCACCGACACGGGTTCGGACCCGCGATTTCCCACCATCTGCGCGGCCTGCGCCGCCGCCGTGGAAGAGACCTTGCATGGATGATGAAACGCATGGCTGACCGGCGAACCATAGCCTATGCCGCGGCAGCGGCGATCTTTGTGCTGGACCGCGCCAGCAAGTGGATGGTCGAGCGCTACGTGTCTTTCACCGACGATTACCGGGTCATTCCCGGGCTATTCGATATTGTGCGCTCGCAGAATCGCGGCGTGGCTTTCGGCATCCTGAACGACTCAACCGCCACCTGGCGCACGCTGGGCCTGCTGACCCTTACTTTGGCCGCGGTGGTTGTGGTGGCCGGCATTCTGTGGAAGGCCGAGCGCATGGAGCGGCTGACGCTATCGGGCTTGGCTTGCATTCTGGGCGGCGCGGCGGGGAATGCCTTCGACCGTCTGATTTCGGGCCAGGTTACGGATTTTCTGGAGCTGTATATAGGTCAGTATCATTGGCCTACGTTCAACGTCGCCGATTCGGCCATCGTGATCGGCAGCGGGTTGTTTCTGATCGACGCGTTGCGCTCCAAGCGGCAAACCGCCAATGTTCCCTGAGATTTTTCACATTTCGCATCCCTTCGATTTCACCCTTCACACCTACGGCGTGCTGGTGGCGCTGGCGTTTCTGGCGGGGTTGTGGATCGCGGGCAAGCTGTCGCGGCGCGCCGGCTTGAACCCGGAGCACGTCACCAACCTGGGGTTGTACTGCGCTCTGGCCGCGATCGCGGGCGCCAAAATCATGATGTTCGCGGTGGACCTCGGATATTACATCGAGCACCCGCAAGAGATTTTCAGCATGGCCACGCTCGAAGCGGGCGGCGTGTTTTACGGCGGATTGATCGCCGCGCTGGCGGTGGCGTGGTGGTACATGCGCAAAACCAAGCTTCCGCCGCGGGAGACCGCCGACGCTTTCGCCCCCGGGATTGCGCTGGGCCACGGCATCGGCCGGCTGGGCTGTTTTTCCGCCGGGTGCTGCTGGGGAGTAAAGACCAGCGTGCCGTGGGCGGTGACATTCACCAATCCGGTCTCGAACACCCTGGTTGGCGTGCCGCTAGGCGTGCCGCTGCATCCCACCCAGCTCTACGAAGCCTTAGCCGAGTTTGCCATTTTCGGCGTTCTCTACGCGCGCGCCCGCACAACGCACGCGCCGGGCGATCTCATCAGCCTCTACATCCTGCTATACGGGGCAGCGCGCTTCGCGGTCGAGTTCTTCCGTTTTCACGACCAAGGCAACCTGTGGGGCGGCCCGCTCGATACGTCGCAATGGATCTCGCTAGGCCTGATGGCGGCCGGCGCGGCGCACTTCGTGGCGGCCAGAAAAAAGCCCGCCCTAAGCGGCAGATAAGGCGCAGCTTCCGTTTGGCAGCTAATGAATCGGCTATTGCAGCCGATAGATACAGCAGGAGACTTTTGCGGGCGATGCAAGCATTTGAGTGGACTGAGAAATGCAGCGTCGGAATTCCCGAACTGGATGCTCAGCATCGCCGCTTGGTCGAGCTCATCGCCGAACTGGTGAACTGCATTCAGTCGGGCGAAACCGGCGGGCAAGCCGCGGCAGCCCTCAAGGAGTTGAATCGGTACGCGGAATCGCATCTGCAGCGGGAGGAGCTGGTGCTCCGCATCCGAGGGTACCCACGCTACGCCGAACATAAAGCCGAGCATGACGACTACCGGGCACGGCTCGCCTATTTGCTAGTCTATTCGGAACGTGGGGATTTCCTGGTCAGACTTTCGAACTTCGTTACCGAATGGTGGCGATTCCACGTGCAGGGCACCGACCAGGAATACGCGCGCTACTTCCGAGCCCAATCGAAGGCGAGCCAAGCCGTGGAGTAGGCCTTTGGCCCGCAAGCGCTAACATAGACACCGTTTCGGAATTACAGTCGCGTATGCAGCAACCGCTCCCTTACGGTCGCGGCTCGGGTGGGACAGACCATCGTTCTTGGTGGTCTGTCAGGCGCTCGCCAAGCCACAACAGCCTGATTGGGAGATTCCTCTGGGCCTTCAAATAAAGTCGGCTCGAAGGCCGACTCTGCAAGCCTGGAGGCTCGCGCCACGGGGGGCTCTACTTCGGATAGACCCGAAAGTCGTCGAAGTAGGTAAGGGAATCGTCCATGGCCCACACGCCTACCTTGCCGGGCTCGGTAAAGGTGTGGTCGTACACATCCAAGATCCGGCGATGGTTGACGTAGACCTGGAACCGGGCGCCGTGCACCGCAACCTTCAAAATATTCCAGGCGTTCGGTTCGATATCGTGAGGAACGGGGACGCGCAGTTGCACGCGGCGGCCGTCCTGCACACGGAAGATGGCCACGTTGTGGCGCACCGCATTGGCCAGCGCCAGATAATAATTGCCGGGGTCGCGGTAACGCCAGACCACTCCTCCGATCTGGTCCTCGCGCCCGGCCACGGCCTTAATGCGCACGCTGATGTCGCCATCGCGCAGATTCAGGCCTTCCAGAATAGCGAGCGGGCTTAGGTCGCTTCCGGAAGTGTTGGAAAGGTGAGCCAGGACGTAGGACTGGGTGGGAGCCGAGGCATCGCGCAGCACCTCCCAGCGCGGCGCCATCCCACGCGTCGTCATTGCCACCGACCACCCTGGCGGAACGCGACCCAGGGTATTCGAGTCGAAATTGATCACCGTTCCGTTCGGCCGCAGCAAGCCAAAGGAAAGGAGCAAACTCAAGGGCAACATATTGGCGGCCGGAGTTCCAGACGACCTAGTCTTGTTCACCCATCTTGTTCTATTATTTCACATCGGCCGCGGGATGTGAGCGGGCCTTTGGCCTCGAAGCCGACTCCAAATCCCCTTACGAGCGTTTGGCGCGCAAAGTGTTGGCTAGAGTAGCGAGCAGGATGATGGCGCCGCCCGATGCGGCCCACGGGCCGGGCCGCTCGCCATGCACCAACCAGACCCAGACGGGATTGAGGGCGGGTTCGAGCAGCAGCAGAAGGTTCGCTTCGAGCGCTTTGACGCGGCGCATGGCGCGCGTCACGCACCAGTAGGCGACACCGATCTGCACGACGCCGAGATAGAGCGCGACGGCGGCGTCCGCCCGGGAGACCGAATGCATCGGGAGTGCCAGCGGCAGGGCGGCAAGGCACGCCAGGACATTGCCCATCGCCACCGCGGCCATGCCGGAATCGCCTTCGCGGCGGCTCAGCCAGCGCAGACCGGCCAGTGCCAAGGCGTAGCTGAGACCGCTCGCGGCGGCGAACAGATTGCCGCGCGCCGGGTCGGGCGCGGTGCGCACGGCCGGCTCCGCGCCCACGAAAAACATCGCCAGACCCACGGCCACCGGCGCCATGAAAAGCAGGTCGCCGCGGCGAATGGGCTCGCCCAGCAGAAGCGGCCCGAGCAGGAGCAGGTAGAGCGGCGCGGTGGATTGCAAAAAGATGGCGTCGGCCGCCGTGGTGAGGCGGTTGGCCACCACGAAGAATACCAGCGTCGCGGCATAGACGGCGGCCACCGGAACGATGCGCCAGTTCCAACCGCGGCGCGTTTCCGGCAGCGCGGCCAGCAGCGCCACGGCCGCCACGCCGGAACGGCAACTGGCCATCTGCCAGCCGGTAAGACTGGCCGCCTTCACCGCGACGCCGCCGGTGGAAAACAAGACCGCCGCGGTTACCAGCAGCAGACGGTCACCGAGGCCGGAAGAGGGCAAGGGCTATCCCGCCGGGCTCCAAACGCATTGGGACAAATGTGTCTCCATGGGTATGCTTTGGCGTGAAGCCTTCATTCTACCAAGGTGGGACAGACCCTCGATTTCGGTGGTCTGTCAGACGCTCGCCAGGCCAGCCGCTCGACAGACGACAAAAAACGATCGTCTGTCCCACCCGGGTCGGCTTACGACATCGGGAGCCCGAGTCTCACTCTACGGAACCGTGATGACCACTTTGCCCACCTGCTGATTGGACTCGAGGTACCGATACGCCTCGACCGTCTGCTCGAACGGAAACGTCTTCGCGATCTTGGGAACGAAGCGCCCATCCGCGAGCCGATCGAAGACATATTTCTTGGCTGTCGCGAAGACGCCGGGGTTCTGCGTCACCTCTCCCAGGTAGTAACCGCGAACGCTCAGAGCGTTTCGCAATGCCGTGAATAGCGGAAATGGCGTGGGCTCGCCCGAGAGCAGGCCGTACTGGAAAATAATGCCGCCGTTCGCCGCCGCTTCCGCCAGCTTCTCGATGAAAGGTCCGGCCACGGGATCGAAGGTGAGCCGCGCGCCCTTACCACCGGTGATCTCTTTCACGCGCGCCACATAATCCTCCTCCCCGGTCACGACCACATGGTCCGCGCCAAGGGCCAGCAACTCCGCGCGCTTCGCGCCGGTTCGCGTGGCCGCAATCGCAATCCCGCCTTCGGCCTTCACGATCTGGATCGCGGCCAAACCCACGCTGCTGGAAGCCGCCGGTATGGAGACGAAGTCCCCGGGCTTCACACCGCCCACCATGATCAGCGCGCCATAGGCCGTCAGATACTGCATCCAAATGGCCGCGCCCTGGACCGGGGTCAACTTGGCCGGATACTCGCCCAGTACCCCTACCGGCACAATCGCCTCTTCGCCGAGGCTGCCGTAGCGGTTCATCGAGTACCCTGGAACGGTCGCGACATTCTTTCCGATCCAGCCGCGGTCGACGCCTTCGCCGGTGGCATCCACCACGCCCGCCACTTCGTAGCCGAGACGCGACGGCAGTTCCGGCTGCTCCATGTAGCGGCCGTGGTAATACATCGACTCCGCGCGATTCAGTCCCGCGGCCTGGACGTGCAACTTCACCTCACCCTTGCCGGGCTGCCGGGTGGGCGCGTCCTCGATCTTAAGGTTTTCCGGACCGCCCAGTTGATAGAAACGAACGATTCTTGGCACGAACTCCTCCTGTGCTCATTCGATGGCCGGCGGGCGGAAAAGGGTGCGGATCGAGGAATCTGTTACAGTCAAGGTGGAGAGCATGAACGGGGGTGTAGACGCTGATGCCCCAATCTTTGCCGGGGCCGTTCGATACGGCACGGCTTCCGGCGGCGACCATTGGGCGAACGGCCGGCGAACAGGGTGCAGGAAGCACAGCGCGTTCCGGGTGGGGTAAGCTGGACTATGTGACCGTGGGTTGACGATGCTGACCTTTGGGCGGTTTTTGGCGGAAACGGCGAATCGGGGGGACGTGGTAAACACCTTGTTTGAAGAACGTCTATTCGCTTTGGTTGGGATTTTGCACAAGATCACCGACACATTGACCTCGGAGAACATCCCTCATGAAGTAGTCGGCGGTCTTGCGGTGTTGATTCATGTGGAAGAAGCGAATCCTGAGCACACATCCCTGACTCGAGACGTCGATCTCATGGTTCAACGATCGGATCTGGATCGGATCAAGATAGCCGCCGCGCAACATGGATTTCGTTTTCGTCACGCCGCCGGGGTCGATATGTTGATCTATGGCGATATGGAGTCTGCGAAGAATGCCGTCCACCTGATCTTCAGCGGAGAGAAGGTTCGTCCCCACTATCTTTTCCCTACTCCACCGATCGAGCCTGAACAGAAACACATTCACGGCAAGGAAGTGCGGGTGATTTCCGTCGTGGACTTGGTTCGGATGAAGCTCACTTCGAATCGCGACAAGGATCGGGTTCACATTCGCAGCATGGACGCCGCCGGTCTTGTGACACACGAAGTCGAGCGGCAGCTTACAGGTGAGTTAAAGTCGCGGCTGGAGCACATCAGAGAGACGGAGTAATCCGAAGATAAGAGACGGAGACTCCGTATACTGTTGCGGCCGGGCGCGATGGTTTTGTCTCGGGGCAACCGCTCCTCGACAGTCGTGGCTCTGACTCGAGCGTCGCGCACGTTACCGCAGCAGATCTTCCAACTGGATCTTCGAATCGGTTTTGGCGTCGCGATACTTCACGATTACAGGGGTGTAGACGCTGATGCCCCAATCTCTGCCGGGGCCGCTGGTAACGGCGCGGCTTCCGGCAATTACCACAGCGCCTTCGGGGATTACCAGCGGGTCCTCCTCGCCGGCTCTGTGCACGGTCTGGCGCACCAGGTCATAGACGGGCGTCGAGCGATTGAGGATGGTGCCGGTGCCGAGCACGACCCGGCGCTTCAAAATCGTGCCCTCGTAGACGCCGCAGTTGCCGCCGATCAGGACGTCTTCCTCCACGATCACAGGCATGGCTCCAACCGGTTCGAGCACGCCGCCGATCTGGCTGGCGGCGGAGATATGGCAGTTGGCGCCGATCTGGGCGCAGCTTCCCACCAGGGCGTGCGAATCCACCATGGTGCCGTCGCCCACATACGCGCCCACGTTGATGTACATGGGCGGCATGCAGGTGACCGATTTGCCCAGGTGCGCTCCGCTGCGCACGCTGGAACCGCCGGGGACAATGCGGACGCCATCGCCGGGCACGAAACACCGGGCTGGATAGGTATTCTTGTCGAGGAACGAAAGCCCGCCGGCCGACATATCCACGATGGCGCCGATGCGGAAGCCAACGAGAATGCCCTTCTTCACCCAGGTGTTGACGCGCCAGCCGGTGGGCGAAGCGGGGTCGGGCTCGGCGGCGCGTACCCTGCCTTCTTCCAGGGCGTTGCGAAAGTCTTCGAACAGGCGGATAGCGGCGGCGGAATAGGCGGCAGGCTTTTGGTCGAACAGCCGCTCGATTTCAGCTTGCATCAGCGGACCTCACTTAGTTCGCCGGCAACCGCTCCCTGACGGTCGCGGCTCGGAAAAGCCGCAAAACCGAGCCGCGACCGTCAGGGAGCGGTTGCCGGGACATGTCACTGCAGTTGAAGAATCGGTACTCAGCAGGCCATTAGCTTGCATGCTGCGCGCTTTCCACCGACAGGCCCACCTGTTCCAGCACCTTTTCGATTTTTTCCAGATTGGCGGGCGAGGGCGGCACCAGGGGCAGGCGATAGACCGGCTCCAGCAGTCCCATCAGGGCCATGGCGGCCTTCACGGGGATGGGGTTCGATTCCACGAAGTTCACGTTCATGAGCGGCAGGAAGCGGGATTGAATGGCGCGGGCCGCGGCGAAATCGCCGAGCAGCGCGGCACGCGCCAACTGCGTCATCTCGCGGGGAATTTCGTTGGATGCCACGGAGACGATGCCGCGCCCGCCGAGCGCGATGAGCGGAATGGCGATGGCGTCGTCGCCGGAAAGCACCGAGAAGCCGGCGGGCACTTCGTGCAGCACGTTGGCCATCTGGGAGATGTTGCCGCTGGCTTCTTTCACGCCCACGATATTATCGATCTTGGCCAGGCGCGCCAGCGTGGCCGGCTCCACGTTGACGCCGGTGCGCCCCTGGACGCTATAGACCACGATGGGCAGCGCCACGGCGGCGGCGATGGCCTGGTAATGCTGGAACAAGCCTTCCTGGGTGGGCTTGTTGTAATAAGGAGTAACCGAGAGAATGCCGTCCACGCCCATGTGGCGCAGCTCGCGGCCGAGCTCGATCACTTCGGCGGTGTTGTAGCCGCCGGCGCCAGCCAGCACGGGCAGTTTGCCATTGGCCTCTTCTAGCGTGATTTCCACTACCCGCAAGTGCTCGGCGCTCGTGAGCGTGGGGCTTTCACCGGTGGTTCCGCAGGGCACCAGAAAATCGATGCCGCCATCGATCTGCCGGCGCACCAGGCGCCGCAGCGTGCCCTCATCCAGTGAAAAATCGCGCCGAAAAGGCGTAACCAGCGCTGTGCCGCATCCTGTAAACATGTGCCACCTCCCAAAGTTGTCAGTTTTCAGTTGTCAGTGATCAGCTCCGAACAATACCTCTCCGAACTCGTGAAACCCTTGTTTGCCGGCCACCCACCCCGCGGCCTGGAGCGCGCCGCGGGCGAAACCTTCCCGGCTGCGCGCGGTATGGCGCAGGGTGATGGTATCGGCGGAAGAATCGAAGCCGATTTCGTGGGTTCCGGGATGGGCGCCGGCGCGGTTCGATGCCGTGTTCACGGCTCGCGCATAGCCTGCCCGTTTCATCTCTTCCACCAGCTTCAGTAGTGTACCCGATGGCGCGTCTTTCTTGGTGGAGTGGTGAATCTCCCAGGCCCATGCGCCGTATTCGGGTTGCGATGCCAGCAGGCGCGCGGCTTCGGCCACGATGCGGAAAAAGGCATTGACGCCCACCGAATAATTGGGGCTCCAGACGATGCCGGTCGCGTGGCGCGCGGCGGCCTGCTTCACCGCATCGAGATGTTCCAGCCAGCCGGTGGTGCCGATGACAAGGTTCACGCCCAGCGCCGCGATGCCTTCCGCGTTGCGGCGCACGGCCGAAGGAATGGAGAAGTCGACAGCCACATCGACGCCACGGAAATTGTCCGCCGTCAGGCCTTCGAAGTTGGCATTGTTGTACTCGTCCAGCTTCAAGGCCACGGCGAAGCCGTACTCGGGCGCGAGCTGCTCGACGAGCTTGCCCATTTTGCCATAGCCGACGATGGCGAGGTGGAGGGGTTCAGGGGGCATGGGTGACACACCTTCTGCAGAAATGTGGCGCACGCACTCCTGCGTGCCGCGTCGATACTTTTGTCGACGCCCGTGTTACCGAGGAGCGCAAGCGTCGAGTGGAGACTCGACGCGGCACGCACGAGTGCGTGCGCCACGTCTTGAGCCGATGCTCCCTATACATGCACCGCCTCGGATTTTTCGAACACTGCCGGGTCGAGCTCGGCAAAGAACTCGCGATGCAGCGCGGCCACGGCTACGGCGAGGTCGGCTTCGGCCACCACGAAGCTGATATTGAGCAGCGAACCGCCTTGCGAAATCATGCGAATGTTGATGCCATCGAGGGCGTTGAAAACGCGCCGCGCCACTCCGGGAGTATAGCGGATATTTTCGCCCACCAGACAGACGATGGCCTGCCGGGCTTCGATGCCGGTTTCGGCAAACTGGCGCAGATCGGCGAGAATTTCCTCGAGCCGCGACGGGTTGTCGATGGTCAGCGAAACGCTCACCTCGCTAGTGGCAATCATATCCACCGAGGTTTCGTAGCGGTCGAAGACTTCGAAAATGCGGTGCAGGAAGCCGTGCGCCATCAACATGCGCGTGGAGTGAATATTGACCAGCGCGATGTTCCGCTTGCAAGCTATGGATTTCACCGCGTTGCCGCAATGCACCGCCTGGCTGACGATGCGCGTGCCTTCCACTTCGGGGCGGCGGGAATTCAAGATCAGCACCGGAATGTTCTTGGCGATCGCCGGCAACACGGTGGCGGGATGGAGCACCTTGGCGCCGAAGTAGGCCAGCTCGGCGGCTTCGTCGAAAGAGATGCATTTGACGCGATGGCCGCCGGACAAGATGGTGGGGTCGGCGGTGAGCATGCCGTCCACGTCGGTCCAGATCTGGATTTCCTCGGCGTCGATACCGGCGCCCACGATGGAAGCGGTGAAGTCGGAACCGCCGCGGCCCAGCGTGGAGGTGACGCCATCTTCGGTGGCGGCGATGAAACCGCCCATCACCACCACGCTCAGTTCCGCCAAGGGACGGACGTGCTGGGCCAGCAGGGCGTAGGTTTGGGGAAACAGCGGCGCGGCCTGAGTGTGACGCCGGTCGGTGACGATCACGTCGCGCGAATCGACATGCACGGCGTTCATGCCGAAGTAGCGGAAGGCGAGGGTGACGATGTAGCTCGACAGGCGCTCGCCGTAGCTCGAAATGGCGTCGATCGAGCGCGGCGTCAATTCGCCCAGCACCGCCAGGCCTTTCACCAATTCGGTGAGCTCTTGGAAATGGTCGTCGAGGGTGCGGTCGAGCTCCGAGCGCGCGGCCAGCGGCACTACCTGGCGGGCTTCGCGCGAATGGAAATCGCGCAGGTCGTGCAACTGGCGAATGTAATCTTCGCGCTTGCCGTGGATGGCGGTCTGGGCGATGGCCAAGAGCTTGTTGGTGGTCTTGCCCATGGCCGAAACAATTACCACCGGGCGGCGCGGCTCGCGCGCTTTCACGATTTCCGCAACCCGCTCGATCGCGGCGGCCGATTCCACCGAGGAGCCGCCGAACTTCATCACAATCATCAGTCCAGCATCCCTTCCGAGTGGATCAGCTCGGCATTGAGCACGGCCGCGCCGGCCGCGCCGCGCACGGTGTTGTGGCTGAGCGCGACGAATTTATAATCCAGCACCGGGCAAGCGCGCAGCCGGCCAACGAAGGCGGCCATGCCGCGCTCGCGTTCGGCGTCCTTGCGCGGCTGCGGGCGGTTGGCTTCTTCCATGTAGATCACCGGCCGCTTCGGCGCGCTAGGCAGCTCGCGCTCCTGCGGCACACCGCTGAAGGAATCGAAGGCTGCGCGCAGATCGGCCTCGGCGGGTTTCGACGATAGCTCCACCGACACCGTCACGGTATGGCCATCCACCACGGGCACGCGATTGCAGTGGGCGCTGACTTTGGCGGCCAGGGGCTCGACCCGGTCGCCGCGAAATTCGCCCAGAATTTTCTGCGTCTCCTGCTGCATTTTCTCTTCTTCGCCGCCGATGAACGGAATCACGTTGCCGACGATGTCCATGGAAGCGACGCCGGGATAGCCCGCGCCGGAGATGGCCTGCAGCGTGGTAGCAACCACCTTGGTAATGCCGAACCGCTTAAGCGGCGCGAGGCCCATGGTCAGGACCACGGTGGAGCAGTTGGGGTTGGTGACGATTTGGCCTTTCCAGCCGCGCACGCGCTGCTGGCGCGGAACCAGCTTGAGGTGATCGGGATTGATCTCCGGCACCAGCAACGGAACGTCGCTTTCCATGCGGTGATTTCTGGAGTTCGAGACCACCACGTGGCCGGCCGAAGCGAAGGCGCGCTCGATCTCGGTGGCGACGGAAGCGTCCATGGCCGAAAATAGCAGGCGCGGCGCGTTGCCGGGTTGGCAGTCTTCGACCGTGAGATCGGCCACCGAATCGGGCACCACGCCCAGGTGCCATGTCATGGCGTCGCGATACTTCTTGCCGGCCGAGCGGTCGCTGGCCCCGAGCCACTTCAGGTCGAACCAGGGGTGGCCTTGGAGAAACTTGATGAAATGCTGCCCCACCATGCCGGTGGCGCCCAGAATGCCTACTTCGATGCGCGTTTGCATAATTCCTTTACCATGCGTCGATAGATTTCGACGGCTTCGACGAGTTGCGCCTTTTCCACCCGCTCTTCGAGCGTGTGGGCCACGTGAATGGAACCGGGGCCGATGAGAAACGGCTCGCCCCAGGCGCCGCCGAACGCCGGGATATCGGTAGTGAATGCGACCACGGTGGTGGGCATGCCGTCGAGCGCGTTCATCCGTGCCGCCGGTATTTCGATCACCTCGCGCAGCTCGGCCAACCCCGCGACGGCGGCGGCCAGGGCCTCTTTGGTTGAGGTGGAATCGCCCACCAGGCGGATGAGGATTTCGGCGCGCGCCTCATCGGCAATGACGTTGGGGGCGCGGCCGCCGGAGATGGTTCCGATGTTGAGCGTGCTCGCGCCCAGCAGCGGATCGGCCGGCAGCGGAATGCGGCGAATGCGTTCGAGCGCGTCCAGGAGCTTGTCGATGGCGGACTCGCCCAGCTCGGGGTAAGCCGAATGCGCCATTTTGCCGGCCGCGGCGACTTCATAGCGCAGCACGCCCTTCGAGCCGAGCGCCAGCTTGTTCTCGGTGGGCTCGCCGTTGACGATGTAGCGTGAGCCGCGCGGTGTAACGGCGGCGTGATAGGCGCCGGCGCTATTGCGCTCCTCGCCCACCACAAGCAGCAGCCCGAAACCGCGTTCGCCGGCCTCGAGCAGGTTCTGGACCGCGTGAATCATGGCGGCGATGATACCCTTTGCGTCGCAGGCGGCGCGGCCGTAGATGTAAGTTTCGTCCTCGCTCGATTGGAAGAACGGCGGCACGGTATCCATGTGGGTCGAGAGTGTGACCAGGGGGGGCTCTCCCCACGAGGCGAACAGGTTGAACCGGCGCGGCTCGACCTCCATGCGCTCGAGCTTGCCGCCGTAGCGGGCCGCCAGGAGCGCCAGGTAGTCGCACAGGTAGTTGCCCACCCGCTCTTCATTCAGGGTGATGGATTCGATATCGACCAGCGCGCGCGTGAGCTCGAAGACGTCCATAATGACGACCAGACTTAACTATAAAGGAGGAGGCGTAAGGAGAGGAAAGGCAGCGCGCGAGGCAGCGTGCCTTCGATCCCGATAGCGCTCCACCCGATTGGGCACCGGGTGACAGTGAGCCGGTATTAGCCGGACTCCCCAACCCTGGGACGCTGCACTCGCCCCACGATTTCGGCGGAAACGGAAAAGACCCCTTTGGACCGGACGTCCGCAGCGCAAACGGAACCGCCGCCCGGCCTACTGATGGTCACCGCACCTCTACCGTGAAAGCTCCAGATTAACGGAAGGGGCGAGGGCAAGTCAAATGGGCCGGTGTCTCGGGGTTCGAGTCCTACCTGGGGAGCCAAAACGAAGGCGCCGGTCGATGTGCCGGAGTTTTGTGCGCTTGTGCTAATATGTTGTTGTGCGAACGACGATCGACATTTCCGATGAAGCCTACTACATCGCCAAGGCCATCGCCCGGGATCGGAACCGCAGCCTCGGACGAGTGGTCGGCGACCTCATTCTGCAATCGTCGAAAGGGGCGAAGGGCGCGTCCATAAAGATGAGCGATTACGGTTTTCCCACTTTCCGTTGCACCCGGCCCGTGTCCACCGAGGACGTCAAGGCTCTCGATGACGAAGAGTAAGGTTTACCTGCTCGACCCCAATGTCCTCATCGCGCTGGCGACGCCCGAACACAGTCTAAACGCGCGCGCGGCGGCGTGGTTCCTCAAGGGGCATCGGTTTGCAACATGCCCCATCACACAAGGCGCGCTTTTCCGCTTCCACCTGCGCGCCGGTGTGGAGGCGACGGCGGAATCCGCAAAGCTTCTTCTCGAATCCATTGCCTCCCTCCCGCGGCACGAATTCTGGCCGGACGATGTTTCTTATCTCGACATGCCAACTACGGGGATCGTCGGGCATAGGCAGGTCACTGACGCTTACCTTGTGCTGTTGGCGCGGAAACACGGCGGTTCGGTAGCCACGATGGACCGGGCGCTGGCTGCCGTTCACGCAGGAACCACACTCCTCGAGTAGCTCCCTTCTGCTCTGCGAATCGGCATCGCTCCTCAGGCGGCCGCGAGTGCTTGCACCCGCCGGAAAGCCGCATCGAGCGCCGGCGGCGGGTCGAACAGCAAAGCTGGAAACGTGTCCAGAGTGGGGAGCCCCGGTGCCAATCCAGTTTCGCCATAGGGCGATTCTGTTCTTTTTGCTCTGAGACTTGCCGGGTCGAGCGCTCGCTGGAACGATCAATGCCGTCGAAGGCCTCGGCGAATGAGTCGCTGCCGGGTCGTGTTAAAATGTTACAGTCGATGGAAAGCCCCGCCCCGCACGGCGTTTACGAGATTCTGGCCCAGTGGGACAGCGAGGCTGGAGTCTGGGTGGCAGAAAGCGACGACGTCCCTGGCCTGGTTGCCGAGGCCGACTCACCCAATGTTCTGGCTCAGAAACTGAGAACGCTCATCCCCGAGTTGCTGGAGTTGAACGGCGCCCCGAGCGACCGGACGGCGCGGTTTCACGTACGGTACCAACACGAAGATAGCGATGTCCTGGCCTTTTGATGGCCAGTTACACACCGAAAGTCAAGGAGATCCTCCGCGCCCAGGGATGTCGCTTTGAGCGACCGGGCAGAGGAGACCATGAAATCTGGTACAGCCCGATCACGCAGCGGCGTTTTCCTGTAGACCAGAAAATCCTGTCCCGGCACACCGCGAACGCAGTGCTGAAGCAGGCCGGTATCGCGAAGCACTTCTGACCTGCATGGAAACCAGCCGCCGCACAATCCCACGGAACCGGTGCCGAAAGCTGGTAAATTAAGGGATGAAACAGCCATGGTGGTGCGCATTCGTTTCGGCAGAGGAGTGAAGGTCAGCCGGAAACGCCGCAAGAATCAACGCGTGGCGCTGGCCGTGGCAGCGCTGCTCACGCCGGCCGCCTTTCTGGCGTTGGTGCTGGGCTTATGGCAGATTGCGGCGGACCTCAGTTTTGCTTCGAATTTCGCAATCTCGAGCGGCTTGTTCTCTCACTGGCACGTGTGGGTGGGCGCCGCGGCGTTGCTGCAGTTCTGCGCCTACCGCTTGAACCGGTACGGGAAAAGCGGCGACCCGGCGGCATCTTAACTTCAGTGACGCATCTGTTATCCTAGCCGTAGAGACCCGCCCATGCGTTACAGCCAGTACTCGTATCGCCGATCTTCATTATTCGGGTACTTCCCCACTGGAATTCGATGGCTGCTGATCAGCAACACGCTGGTCTTCCTGGTGTACTTCCTGGGGGGGAGCGCGCTGCACAACCACCTGACCGTGCTCTTCGCCCTGATACCCGAGGCGGTCGTACGGCTGTTTTTCGTCTGGCAACTGTTTACGTACATGTTTCTGCACGGGGGCATCACGCACCTGCTCTTCAACATGCTTACGCTGTGGATGTTCGGGATTACGCTCGAAAGGGACTGGGGGACGCGCCGGTTCCTCAAATACTATTTTCTGTGCGGCATCGCGGCCGGCGTGTGCGTGCTTGCGGCGAACGTCGCTGTTGGCGATTGGCAAACGCAGACCATCGGCGCTTCAGGAGCTATTTTCGGCGTGCTGGTGGCGTTTGGCGTTCTGTACCCCAACCAGACGGTGCTGATGGGCTTCCTGTTTCCGATCAAGGCCAAGTACATGGTCATGATCTACGCCGCCATCGAACTGCTGTTGACCTTGGGGCCGAACACGGGCGTGAGCACGGTGGCGCACCTGGGCGGAATGGCCTTCGGTTACCTGTACCTGAAGCGCCGCATGCCGGCGGTGCATTTGCCGGATGTGCGCGGCGCCTGGCGGCAGTACCGGCTGGGCCGCGCCAAAAGGAAATTCCAGGTTTACATGCGCAAGCATGGCGGCCGCGACCCCTGGTCGAATTAAAAAGCCAATAGCCACGGATGGACACAGGTACACACGGATAACCTGTTTCGTTTTCTTATCCGTGTTCATCCGTGTCCATCCGTGGCTAAATTCCTTCGCACATTTTGAAGGCGGTCGCCGAAGCAACCATTTAGCCCCTGCCCTCGCCGGTGGGATAATGGCCGCATGGCACTCACCAATGGAAAATTGCGCCGCATGAAGGCACTGGCGAACGAAAATGGCGTGATCGCGGCGGCCGCCATGGATCAGCGCGGCAGTCTGCAGAAATCTCTCGCCGCGGCCCGGCATGTGGCTACTCAGGAAATCACGCCGGAGCAAATGAGCGAATTCAAGGTCGCCGTCAGCAAAATCCTGACGCCCCACGCCAGCGCGATTCTGCTCGATCCGGAATTCGGATTGGAAGCGGCCGCGGCGCGCGGCAAGAACGCGGGCCTGCTGCTGGCTTATGAGCTGAGCGGTTACGACAACTCCCAGCCCGGCCGCCTGCCGGACCTGCTGCCGCACGTCTCGGTGAAGCGCATCGTGGATTGGGGCGCGGACGCGGTCAAGATTCTGATTTACTACAACCACCACGAGGACAGCGCCGTTAACGACATCAAGCATGCATTCATCGAGCGGATCGGCGCCGAGTGCGAGACCTACGAGATTCCGTTCTTCCTCGAATTTGTGGGTTACGACCCGGCTGGCGGCGACGAAAAAGGGCCGGAGTACGCGCGCGCGAAACCGGAGATTGTCAAGCACAGCATGGCCGAGTTTTCGAAGCCCCAGTACCGCGTGGACGTGCTCAAGGTGGAGGTGCCGGTCAACGCCGAATACGTGGAAGGGTCCAGCGTTTTCAAAGGGCAAAAAGTGTACAGCCGGCAGGAAGCTCTGGCGCATTATCGCGAAGCCGCTGCGGTGGCGGCCCGGCCCTTCATCTACCTTAGCGCGGGCGTGGCCAACGCCGTGTTCACCGAATCGCTCGAGATGGCGGGGGAGGCGGGCACCGATTATTCGGGCGTGTTGTGCGGCCGCGCCACCTGGAAAGACAGCATCCCGGTTTACGCGCGCCAGGGGGTGAAGGCCCTCGAAGATTGGCTGGAGAAGGACGGCGTGAAAAATATCGAAGCCGTCAACCATGCCATCCGCTCGGCTAAGCCATGGTACGCCAAGCTGGGGATCTCCGTTCCGGCGTAGTGCGAGATCGGACAGACTCTGGGGCAGGCCCTCGGCCTGCGGCGGCCTCCCAGGTGGCCCGCCGCGCCAGAGTATCGGAATGCCTATCCGGAAAGGCACACCTCTGCCCACTAAATCGGCTTGGGCACAAAGTGGGACAGACGATCGTTTTTTGTCGTCTGTCGAGCGCTGCGGCCCGGCGGAAGACCGACAGACCACGAAAAGCGATGGTCTGTCCCACCGCTGCCTTATCCGCCCAAGCGCTCGGTGAGGGTCACCGGCGTTCGCAGCCGGAAAGTGATGCGGGTTTCGGTTGGCAGCGTGGCCGGCCGGGTGCGCGAAACCGCCACGCCGACACCCCCGGCGCCGGCGCCCGCACCGGCTCCAATCGCCGCGCCTTTGCCGCCGCCCACCATTCCCCCAATCACCGCGCCCAGCACGGCGCCGCCCGCTATGGTTTCGACGTCCGCGTTGCGGTTGGGTTCGGCGTGCTTCTCAAAGCTGTCGGTATGAATGGCGACTTGCTGGCCGTCGGAGGTATTCAGGCGGGTCAGTTCCACGGCCATGGCGGCGGCGTTGCCCAGCTTGCCGGGATTCGAAGCCACGACCCGGCCCTCCACCCGCGCGCCCCGCTCGGCAATCACGAAGCCGTCTACCACCAGCTCGCGGTCGAGCGTGGCGACGAACGCATCGCCGGGAGCGTTCCGGCCCGACGAGAGACCATCCAACAGGCGTACCGAGATCAATAGCCCGGCGTTCAGCGTCACCGTGTTGGGCGTTCGTTCAGGCGGAACCGGAACCGGAGTCGGGTTCTCCGGCGCGGGCGGGTCGGGTGGAGCGGCCGGGCTCAAAGCCGGTGGCGGCGCCGGCGCGGTTGCGGGCGCCACAGGTTCGGGATTGGCGGCGGGAGCCGGCGTGGTCGGGCTTGTACTGTCGGCCGCAACCGCCGGCGGAGGATCGCTGGGACGAGCCCAGACGACCACGTGGGCGGGCGGCTCCTGGGCGGCCACCGTGCGCGGGTAGAAGGGCGATGGCCGCGCTTCGTGCCACACACGAGCCGC